>NZ_LS483426.1:1500000-1800000 GCF_900475905.1 Kingella kingae | reverse complement strand
ACACAGGCATTTTGATTGCGCCGTTTTTGATGTTGCTGGCGGCAACAGGCTTGGCAATGATTTTATTCGCCCACACAAGCGGCAGAGACGGCGAACGCATTACCGTCCCCGTGTTGCAAACAGTCAAACCGCTATCAGAACAAGCGCAAATGGCATTGGATACGGTGGACAAAGATTCTGGCATGGTGGTGCAATACATCGCGCCACGAGCGGCAGATATGGTGGCGGTGTTCCGCGTAAACAATGGCGAGGGCAAAGCAACCATGGTGGCGATTGACCCATACACCGCCCAAGTGGTCAAAACCTATCCGCGCAACCAAGATTGGTATCACTTGATGGACGAAATCCACGGCGATATTTTGTTGGGCAAAACAGGCGATTATTTGCTGGAAACAGCCGCTGCCTTAACCGTGCTGATGATTTTATCGGGCTGGTATTTATGGTGGTGTTCGCGCCAACGCAGCGTACCGAAAATGCTCGGCACAGGCAAATTGGGGCAGGGGCGTTCGGTTTGGCGCGGTTTGCATGGCGTGTTTGGTAGCTATATTTCGTTGATGTTATTGCTGTTTTGTTTGTCGGGCATGGCTTGGGCAGGCATTTGGGGCGGCAAAGTGGTGCAAGCGTGGTCGGCACAATTTCCTGCTGGCAAATGGGGCATTGAGCCAATCCCTAAATCCGCACCGTTGCACAGCGAATTGAACGATGGCAAAACCAAAGAAATCCCATGGGTGCTGGAATTAACGCCCATGCCTGTGTCTGGCACTACTTTGGGCAAAGACGGCATTGCGCCAGACGTGCCCATGACGCTGGAAACGGTGGACAGATTTGCGCGCGAAAGCGGTTTTGTGGGGCGTTATCAACTGTATTTCCCCAAAGGCGAAACAGGTGTATGGACGCTGAACCAAGATTCCATGAGCTATGACAGCCCCAGCCCAACCGCCGATCGCACCATGCACATAGACAAATACAGCGGCAAAGTGTTGGCAGACATCAAATTTGACGACTACCCTTGGTTTGGACAATTTATGGCAGCCAGCATTGCCTTTCACATGGGAACAATGGGCTGGTGGAGCGTAGCGTTGAATGTCGTATTCTGCTTGCTAGTCATTTTTATGTGTGTGAGCGGCTATATCATGTGGTGGAAACGCCGCCCAACTGGCGCAGCATTGTGTCCGCCAGCGCAAGGACACGATTTGCCAACATGGAAAACCGCAGCCATCGTTTTGCTGATTGTTGCCGCGATTTTCCCGACTGCTTTGGTGGCAATTGCAGTCATAGCTTTACTGGATTGGCTGTTGATTTCACGCGTGGGCGCGTTGAAGAAATGGTTTAAATAAGCGATAACAAAGTGCAGGCTGCTTTTTCACGGTTTGTTTGTGTAGAAAAGCAGCCTGCACATTGTTATTTTCATTTACATGATTAAGAGAGAGCATAGCGTTGAGTCGCTCTACCTGTGCTGTGTTGAGTTTACCGAATTCCAATTTCCAAGAAGTTGAAAAATAAAAGTTGTGGAAAAACAGAGAATTGCAAAAAAGTTGTAAAAAAGTGCTAGAAATTATTTGACGGTTTGTGGTGAGTAGCGTATAGTTCGGTTCTTCGCTGCTACGGCGGCGAAGAAAAGAGAATAGCTGACTGATTATACAGAAGTTGGTTAAGTTTTTCAAGGTTTAGAAGTAAGAAGTTCTTTAACAGATAGATTACCGATAAGTGTGAGTGCCTGATGGTCTCACACTGCTTAAAACAGACAAGATTGTTGTTTTAGTTTTTGGTTATACCTTATGGTTGCTAATAATTGAAATAATTCTCTGTCAGTTACTTTGAAGCAGACCAGAAGTTAAGTAAGTTAGAGATTGAACATAAGAGTTTGATCCTGGCTCAGATTGAACGCTGGCGGCATGCTTTACACATGCAAGTCGGACGGCAGCACGAGTACTTGTACTTGGTGGCGAGTGGCGAACGGGTGAGTAATATATTGGAACGTACCGAGTAATGGGGGATAACTATCCGAAAGGATAGCTAATACCGCATACGCTTTGAGAAGGAAAGCAGGGGATCTTCGGACCTTGCGTTATTCGAGCGGCCAATAACTGATTAGCTAGTTGGTGGGGTAAGGGCCCACCAAGGCGACGATCAGTAGTGGGTCTGAGAGGATGATCCGCCACACTGGGACTGAGACACGGCCCAGACTCCTACGGGAGGCAGCAGTGGGGAATTTTGGACAATGGGCGAAAGCCTGATCCAGCCATGCCGCGTGTCTGAAGAAGGCCTTCGGGTTGTAAAGGACTTTTGTTAGGGAAGAAAAGGTTGATGCTAATATCATTAACTGATGACGGTACCTAAAGAATAAGCACCGGCTAACTACGTGCCAGCAGCCGCGGTAATACGTAGGGTGCGAGCGTTAATCGGAATTACTGGGCGTAAAGCGAGCGCAGACGGTTAGTTAAGCAAGATGTGAAATCCCCGAGCTCAACTTGGGAACTGCGTTTTGAACTGGCTAGCTAGAGTGTGTCAGAGGGGGGTAGAATTCCACGTGTAGCAGTGAAATGCGTAGAGATGTGGAGGAATACCGATGGCGAAGGCAGCCCCCTGGGATAACACTGACGTTCATGCTCGAAAGCGTGGGTAGCAAACAGGATTAGATACCCTGGTAGTCCACGCCCTAAACGATGTCAATTAGCTGTTGGGCAACTTGATTGCTTAGTAGCGTAGCTAACGCGTGAAATTGACCGCCTGGGGAGTACGGTCGCAAGATTAAAACTCAAAGGAATTGACGGGGACCCGCACAAGCGGTGGATGATGTGGATTAATTCGATGCAACGCGAAGAACCTTACCTGGTCTTGACATGTACGGAAGAGAGTAGAGATACTCTTGTGCCTTCGGGAGCCGTAGCACAGGTGCTGCATGGCTGTCGTCAGCTCGTGTCGTGAGATGTTGGGTTAAGTCCCGCAACGAGCGCAACCCTTGTCATTAGTTGCCATCATTAAGTTGGGCACTCTAATGAGACTGCCGGTGACAAACCGGAGGAAGGTGGGGATGACGTCAAGTCCTCATGGCCCTTATGACCAGGGCTTCACACGTCATACAATGGTCGGTACAGAGGGTAGCCAAGCCGCGAGGTGGAGCCAATCCCAGAAAACCGATCGTAGTCCGGATTGCACTCTGCAACTCGAGTGCATGAAGTCGGAATCGCTAGTAATCGCAGGTCAGCATACTGCGGTGAATACGTTCCCGGGTCTTGTACACACCGCCCGTCACACCATGGGAGTGGGGGATACCAGAAGTAGATAGGGTAACCGCAAGGAGCCCGTTTACCACGGTATGTTTCATGACTGGGGTGAAGTCGTAACAAGGTAGCCGTAGGGGAACCTGCGGCTGGATCACCTCCTTTCTAGAGAAAAGAAGAGATTGTTAGGTACTCACACTTATCGGTAATTTAGATGAAGATGCGAAGAGCAAGAAGTACACAAAATGGGTTTGTAGCTCAGGTGGTTAGAGCACACGCTTGATAAGCGTGGGGTCGTAGGTTCAAGTCCTACCAGACCCACCAGGATTAGAGAAGCGAATTCAAGTTGTAAAGCTTACGAGAAGTAAGAAATACTGGGGGCATAGCTCAGTTGGTAGAGCACCTGCTTTGCAAGCAGGGGGTCATCGGTTCGATCCCGTTTGCCTCCACCAAGATTAAATAAAATGAAAAATTAGATTGCAAATTAAAGCAAGTTTAGATAAACTGGCGAGCTTACTTTAATTTGCGATATATTTTTTATAAGCGAAAGCTGAGAAGAAGTATAATTAAACGCATCGATCTTTAACAAATTGGAAAGCCGAAATCAACAAACAAAGACAATGTTGTCGATTTGGTTTGGGATGCTGATGCAACAGTATTTCAGGCAGCCTGCAAAGGCAACAAATCGAATAACAAAATTTGGGTGATGATTGTATCAACTAATCTTGAATTCAAAAGGCAAGGTTAGTACACAACAAGCAGTAAGCTTTATCAAAGTAGAGAATCTAAGTTATTTTAGTAGTCAACGCTAAAATAGCAAAGTCAGAAGGTTCTTCAAATGATAGAGTCAAGTGAATAAGTGCATCAGGTGGATGCCTTGGCGATGATAGGCGAAGAAGGACGTGTAAGCCTGCGAAAAGCACGGAGAAGCTGGCAAAAAAGCAATGATACCGTGATGTCCGAATGGGGAAACCCACTGCACTCGTGCAGTATCCTAGTCTGAATACATAGGGCTAGAGAAGCGAACCTGGAGAACTGAACCATCTAAGTACCCAGAGGAAAAGAAATCAACCGAGATTCCGCAAGTAGTGGCGAGCGAACGCGGAAAAGCCTGTATATGATAATGGTTAAGATAGAAGAAGGGATTGGAAACTTCCGCCATAGTGGGTGATAGCCCCGTATTTGAAATCTTAACCATGGTACTAAGTATACGAGAAGTAGGGCGGGACACGTGAAATCCTGTCTGAATATGGGGGGACCATCCTCCAAGGCTAAATACTCATCATCGACCGATAGTGAACCAGTACCGTGAGGGAAAGGCGAAAAGAACCCCGGAAGGGGAGTGAAATAGAACCTGAAACCTGATGCATACATACAGTGGGAGCATCTTTGTGGTGTGACTGCGTACCTTTTGTATAATGGGTCAACGACTTACATTCAGTAGCGAGCTTAACCGAGTAGGGGAGGCGTAGGGAAACCGAGTCTTAATAGGGCGACTAGTTGCTGGGTGTAGACCCGAAACCGAGTGATCTATCCATGGCCAGGATGAAGGTGCGGTAAAACGCATTGGAGGTCCGAACCCACGCATGTTGCAAAATGCGGGGATGAGCTGTGGATAGGGGTGAAAGGCTAAACAAACTCGGAGATAGCTGGTTCTCCCCGAAAACTATTTAGGTAGTGCCTCGAGTATGAGACTGATGGGGGTAAAGCACTGTTATGGCTAGGGGGTTATTGCAACTTACCAACCCATGGCAAACTAAGAATACCATCAAGTTGCTCCTCGGGAGACAGACATCGGGTGCTAACGTCCGGTGTCAAGAGGGAAACAACCCAGACCGCCAGCTAAGGTCCCAAATGATAGATTAAGTGGTAAACGAAGTGGGAAGGCACAGACAGCCAGGATGTTGGCTTAGAAGCAGCCATCATTTAAAGAAAGCGTAATAGCTCACTGGTCGAGTCTTCCTGCGCGGAAGATGTAACGGGGCTCAAATCTATAACCGAAGCTGCGGATATACTTTTGTATATGGTAGGGGAGCGTTCTGTAAGCCTGTGAAGGTGACTTGTAAAGGTTGCTGGAGGTATCAGAAGTGCGAATGTTGACATGAGTAGCGATAAAGTGGGTGAAAAGCCCGCTCGCCGAAAGCCCAAGGTTTCCTACGCAACGTTCATCGGCGTAGGGTGAGTCGGCCCCTAAGGCGAGGCAGAAATGCGTAGTCGATGGGAAACAGGTTAATATTCCTGTACTTTGATTCAATGCGATGTGGGGACGGAGAAGGTTAGGTTAGCAAACTGTTGGAATAGTTTGTTTAAGCCAGTAGGTGGAAAGAGTAGGCAAATCCGCTCTTTCTTAACACCGAGACGTGATGACGAGTGTCTACGGACATGAAGTGACCAATACCACGCTTCCAGGAAAAGCCACTAAGCTTCAGTTGAATCAGAACCGTACCGCAAACCGACACAGGTGGGCAGGATGAGAATTCTAAGGCGCTTGAGAGAACTCGGGAGAAGGAACTCGGCAAATTGATACCGTAACTTCGGGAGAAGGTATGCCCTCTAATGTTAAGGACTTGCTCCGTAAGCATCTGAGGGTCGCAGAGAATCGGTGGCTGCGACTGTTTATTAAAAACACAGCACTCTGCTAACACGAAAGTGGACGTATAGGGTGTGACGCCTGCCCGGTGCTGGAAGGTTAATTGAAGATGTGCAAGCATCGGATCGAAGCCCCAGTAAACGGCGGCCGTAACTATAACGGTCCTAAGGTAGCGAAATTCCTTGTCGGGTAAGTTCCGACCCGCACGAATGGCGTAACGATGGCCACACTGTCTCCTCCCGAGACTCAGCGAAGTTGAAATGGTTGTGAAGATGCAATCTCCCCGCTGCTAGACGGAAAGACCCCGTGAACCTTTACTGTAGCTTTGCATTGGACTTTGAAGTCACTTGTGTAGGATAGGTGGGAGGCTTTGAAGCAGAGACGCCAGTCTCTGTGGAGCCGTCCTTGAAATACCACCCTGGTGACTTTGAGGTTCTAACCCAGACCCGTTATCCGGGTCGGGGACCGTGCATGGTAGGCAGTTTGACTGGGGCGGTCTCCTCCCAAAGAGTAACGGAGGAGTTCGAAGGTTACCTAGGTCCGGTCGGAAATCGGACTGATAGTGCAATGGCAAAAGGTAGCTTAACTGCGAGACCGACAAGTCGAGCAGGTGCGAAAGCAGGACATAGTGATCCGGTGGTTCTGAATGGAAGGGCCATCGCTCAACGGATAAAAGGTACTCCGGGGATAACAGGCTGATTCCGCCCAAGAGTCCATATCGACGGCGGAGTTTGGCACCTCGATGTCGGCTCATCACATCCTGGGGCTGTAGTCGGTCCCAAGGGTATGGCTGTTCGCCATTTAAAGTGGTACGTGAGCTGGGTTTAAAACGTCGTGAGACAGTTTGGTCCCTATCTGCAGTGGGCGTTGGAAGTTTGAAGGGGGCTGCTCCTAGTACGAGAGGACCGGAGTGGACGAACCTCTGGTGTACCGGTTGTTTCGCCAGAAGCATAGCCGGGTAGCTAAGTTCGGAAGAGATAAGCGCTGAAAGCATCTAAGCGCGAAACTCGCCCAAAGATGAGACTTCCCTTGTGGTTTAACCATACTAAAGAGTCGTTCGAGACCAGGACGTTGATAGGTGGGGTGTGGAAGCGCGGTAACGCGTGAAGCTAACCCATACTAATTGCTCGTGAGGCTTGACTCTATCATTTGAAGGACTTTGAAAGTAAACACAAATAATGTAAATACAAAGCAAAGTAATCAAAAAGATAAAGCTTACTGATGAATACAGTTTATCACCGAAATACAGTTGATTAAATAATAAATAACGAAAGAAATTTTTTTCTAACGGCTTACCAATTTGACAGTTTACGTTTGGCGACCATAGCGGTTTGGTCCCACTCCTTCCCATCTCGAACAGGACAGTGAAACAAACCAGCGCCGATGATAGTATAGTCCCTATGCGAAAGTAGGTCATCGCCAAACTCTTTATTACAAACCTCCTGCTAATAATCTATATTCGCAGGAGGTTTTGCTTGCTATCTGCATATTTGTTGCGTAACAAGATAAAACGAAAAAAATTCAGGCTGAATGCTTTGCCCCTAAAAAACAAAAAATAGCTGAAATCCCATCACAGAATTTCAGCTATTTTTTTATTTTCTCATTTTCTTGCCTAAATTATGTCCAAATTAAGCCTTAATCCACCCATTTCAGGGCATTTCTACCCTTTTAAGGCAGCAATAGACGCGACAAGCCTTAACTTGTTTGCCGCTTTGAGCAAATTCAAACAAATTACTTTTAATTGCAACTGACCTTGCACCTTGGCTAAACCAAAATAACTCGCTCTCTTACGCTTGAATCTGTTATGCAGTATGGCAAAACTCTGTTCTACACGATAACGAATTTTGGCTAATCTCTTGTTGCGTTCAATGTCTTGCTGCGATAAGGGCGTATTCCTTTTCGCCTTACGCATAATGCCGTCTTTTAAAGCCCTCTCTTCCAGCCATACTCGATTGTCTTAGCTATCGTAACCTTTATCGGCATAAACGGTCGTATTGGTTTTAACCTTATTCAATACAGGTTTTAAATTATTGACATCACCCGTACTAACATCAGTAAACATGAATTTCTTCAATAAACCCTCTCCATCTGTGCCGCGAATGCCGTCGGCATAATCATTGGCGATATTAGACGTGATTTGCAGCAACAGCACCGTGAGCAACACCCACACCAGCACGGCAACACGTGCATCAGCATCATGCCACGCCAAAGAGTTTGCTGTGATAACTGTTGTTACTGCCAATGGCAAAGTCCGCAAACGCATCAATGAAATCAGATTTTTGAACATAGAAATATGTATGTTTGAAAGATAAATAAAAAGTGCAGGCTGCTTTTTTCAGCCAAAGCAGCCTGCACTTTTAAAAGGGTGGTTAAAATAAATAACGCACATTTTGCGCCGCATCAATTTGAATATGGTTTTGCTCTTGTAAACCTGCCAAGATTTGCTCGGCAAATTCTGCGTTGTGGCAGCGTTGAGTTAGCAGGCGCAATAAATCATTTTTCTTTTTGGGACGATTTTTTTTCAGCGCGACCAAAGTATCGGATACATCGTGGTTTGGCTGCACGAGTGTATCGCCCAATAATGTGAACACAGGATTGGGCGCGGTATAACGCTGTGCCATAGTTTGAATGGCTTGGGCAGTTTGTTGTAGTGATGCAGATTCTGTCGTGTTTGACATAGTGCAGGCTGCTTGTTCGGCATGCAGTTGCGCCAACAATTCTTGTTGGTTTGGCTGATGATGTTGGTCGGATTGCGAGTCAATCACCAATGGATTGGGCTGTTGATTCAAAAAACGGCGTGTTTTTTTACCCAATTTCTTTTGATGAAAAATCGTGGCTTGCGGATAAGTCTTTTGCAGTTTGGCAAGCAAATCGGTTAATTTTTTGCGTGGCGAAACAATGGCTAATCGTGCTTGTGGGTGATGCGATAAAATCTCAAAAGCAGCCTGCACAATGCTGTGCGCTGCATTTTTATCGGGCAAAACATAAATGCCGTGTGGTTCTTCTGGGCTGGTTAGGCGTTTGGCGGCTTTGGGTCGCACAAACAAAGCTAAACGCGCTTGTTTAAATGGGATATCGCGTGTTTTGGTTGGCACTTTGGCAAGGTCTAGCAATAAATAATTCATGATTTCGCTCCAAAAAAGGGACAAGCAGCCTGCATTTTAGTCGCTTGTTCGTGTGTCTGCAAAGGCTTGAATAATGTTTTGAATCAGCTCGTATTTGGTTTTGAGTGCAGCTTTGTTCACCACCAAACGGCTGGAAATGTCTAAAATATGCTCCACTGCTTGCAAATTGTCGGCTTTAAGCGTGCCGCCTGTGGAAACTAAATCCACAATCGCATCACTCAATCCCACCAATGGCGCAAGTTCCATTGAGCCATATAGTTTAATGATGTCCACATGAACGCCTTTTGCGGCAAAGTGTTCGGCGGCGATGCTGGGGTATTTGGTTGCGTTGCTACACGCAAGCGTTTGCCTGCTTTGGACGCGCTGGCGTAATCAAAACCATTTTGGACAGCAACCATCATGTGGCATTTGGCGATGTTCAAATCCAAGGGTTGATATAAGCCTTCGCCACCGTGTTAGATGAGTACGTCTTTGCCTGCAATGCCCAAATCGGCTGCGCCATATTGCACATAAGTTGGCACATCGCTGTCGCGTACAATAACCAGTTGAATATTATCGTGATTTGTACCGATGATGAGCTTGCGTGATGCTTCTGGATTTTCGTTTGGCACAATGCCTGCGGCTGCCAATAACGGCAAGGTTTCTTCAAAAATACGCCCTTTGGATAGGGCAATGGTTAGTGTGGAAGTCGTCATTTTTTATCTATTTCATAGGAACAGGCAGCCTGCACAACAAATCGTATTGTACAGGCTGCTTTTTTGGGATTACTCGGCTAACAATTTGCTCAAATCGGCAGCAATTTGTGGTGCATGTGCGCCAAATGGTTCAAAAATTGCCACTTCGCCGTTTTTATCAATCAGATACGCGCCAGACGAGTGGTCCACGTTGTACACGGTATCCGATTGAATTTCGGTTTTTGCCGATACGATGCGGTATTGCTGTTTGACCATGGCAATATCGCGACCGCCATTGCTGTCGGTTAAGCCAATAAAGTTAGGATTGAACTGTGCAACATATTTGCCAATCAATTCAGGTGTATCGCGTTCGTAGTCCACGCTCACAAATACGACTGCCACGTCTTTGGCTTTGTCGCCCAGTTGTTTGAGCGCATCGCTATATGTTAGCAATTCGGTTGGGCAAACATCGGGGCAGTTGGTAAAGCCAAACGACAAAATCACAGCTTTGCCTTTGAGGCTGCTCAACGCAAAAGGCTTACCGCTGCCATCGGTTAGCGTGAAATCGCCGCCAATATTGTCTTTGCGAACATCTACGCTGGGTATGCCTGCATCGACAGCCGAAGCCGTTGTTGCGCTATCAGATACGGTGTTATCAGAAGCCGCAATCGTTGTGCTAGCTGTTTCGGAAGCAGCCTGCACCGTGTTGGTTTGACTTGCCGTAGCAGGTGTTGCCGCAGATTTGGAATCGCAAGCCGCCAAAGCGGCCGCCATCAATAAAGGCAAATATTTTAGTTTCATTTCTATTCCTTAATTATTTGGTTGAACAGGTTTCGCTGTGCGTCCACACATCAGGCGTGTAGTCAGCAGGGTTCACTGGGCTGTGGCGCGTGATGTAGTCTTTCATGATTTCTGCATCAACAAAACCTGATTCGTTGTATTTAGGCAAACCACGCAACACGGGATAGCCATCGCCACCTACTGCTAAATATGAAGCCACCGACAAAGTGTAGGTTTGATTGTCGTCCAAAGGCTTGCCCTTAACCAAGATGCTGGTCAAAGTGTTGTTTGCACCACAAGTTTGCACTTTCATGCCAATTAATTGTGGATATGCACCTTCGCCTTTTTTCTTGTGGACGATGTTTTGCAGATAATCGCGCAATTTCGCACCCTTTAAAGGTACGCTGGCAACGGTGTTACCAAATGGCTGCACTTTCAAAATATGTTTATAAGTGATGTCGCCAGCAGGCAAGGTATCGCGCAAATTGCCTGAATTAATCACACCCACATCGGCTTGAACACGTTCCATTTGGGCGCGACCAATTAACTGACCCAATGGCATTTGCTGGCTACGTACCAATTCGCGCTTGCCGTTAAATTCTTCGGTTGCTGTGCCAACTTTTACGCCCAACAATTTATCGCCTTGGTCTTGATAGGTTTTCAGTTTTGCCAACAAAGCGGCATTGGGGACGTATTCCGCGCCAACGATACGGTATTCGGTTTTGCCATCTGCCGTGGTGTGTTTGGCTTTCAGGTTGATTGGAATCAACTGATACGATACCAAACGGCTTTGACCGTCTTTAAACTCAAAGTCGGCGCGACCAATGTATTTGCCCCATTCGCCAGCCTGCATAATTGCCATGCCATTTTGTTGATTTGGATGACACGCTTGGGTCGGTTCGTATTTGCTTACCAATTCACCTTTGTCATCAACGCAAGCAATCGTGTGGCTGTGTCCGCCAATAATCGCGTTAAAGCTGCCTGCTGGCAGGGCTTTTGCCAACGCCACATCGTGTTCGTAGCCCAAATGCGTCAAGGCAATGCGAACATCAACTTTTTGGCGATTCAGTTGTGCCAAACTGCGTTGTGCTGATTCGGCAACAGGTAAGAAACGCACGTTTTTGGTGTAATCTGGGTTACCCAAATACGATGTTTCTTCGGTGGTTAAGCCCACTACGCCAAATTTCAAACCACCGCGATTAATCACAACGTGCGGTTTAACAAAATGGCGACCTGTGCGTTTGTTGATAATGTTTGCCGACAAAAATGGGAATTTTGCCCAGCCTTCTTGTTTGGCAAGCAGTTGGTTAGGGAAATCAAATTCGTGGTTGCCGAGAGCCATCGCGTCATATTTGATGGCGTTCAAACCTTCAATATCAGGGCGTGCATTGAGCAAGTCTGATTCTGGTACACCTGTGTTGATGTCGCCTGCGTGCAAAACCAGCACCGTGCCACCTTGTGCTGCGACTTCTTGGCGAATGTGGTCAATCGTGGTTTTTTGAGCCGCAAAGCCGTATTCGCCTTTTTCGTTTGCCCAGAAGCGACCGTGCGTATCGTTGCTGTGAATGACCGTATAGCGATAGGTTTTGCCCGCTTCATACGCTTGTGCGCCACTAGCAAACAGCAAAGACGTTAATAAAACGATGGTTTTGGTTTTCATGATGATGTCTCCTGAACGTTCGTCAAAAAAATAAAACAACAACAAAAAGTGCAGGCTGCTTTTGCTTACTCTGGCAACGCTGCTGAACCCATACGGCGCAAAATCACATTGGTTTTGCGTTTAAGTGCGGCATCGCGTGGATTATCCGCATAATAGAGTGGACGTGGCACGCGAGCGGCTAACTGAGCAGCCTGCACTTTGGTTAAGCGATGTGCAGGCTGCTTATAAAAATACTGCGCGGCAGCTTCTGCGCCATACACGCCATAACCCCATTCAATCACGTTCAAATACAACGTGTAGATGCGGTCTTTATCGGTGGTGGCTTCAATCATTGCCGTGAGCGCGGCTTCTTCTGCTTTACGAAAATAGCTGCGGCTTTCGTTTAAAAACAAATTCTTGGCAAGCTGTTGGCTAATCGTTGAACCGCCTGCGCGAATTTTGCCGCTGCGTTCATTGCGCGCCAATGCGTGTTTGATGCCGTTCCAGTCAAAGCCATCGTGTTCAGCAAAATTTGCATCTTCCGAAGCGATTAAGGCTTTTTTTAGGTTGATAGAAATTTGCTCGTAATCCACCCAACGATAGTCCAACGCCACATTGGGCTTTTGTTCCGCCAGCTCTGCCATACGCATATTCATAAATGCGGTGCGATGCGGCGCAAGGGCGCGATAGGCAATAATGTTGCCATAGGCATATACGTTGAACAAAATTAACACCAACACAGGCAAAGCTAGCAGCCACGTCCAGTTGATTTTCACGCGGTCATCTCCGCACGAATTTGGGCGATAACAGGTGCGATTTCGGGCGTGAATTGTCGCCATTGCTGATACGATGCCGCCGCTTGCCCGACCAACATACCCAAGCCGTCAGATGTTTGCTGTGCGCCATGTTGCGCGGCAAATTGCATGAACGCGGTGGGCTGGTTCGCATAAAACATATCGTATGCCAACGAGCAGCCTGCAAAAATATCGGGCGATACATCTGGAATGCTATCGTCTATGCTACCCGATGTTGCGTTGATAATAATGTCATAAGATTGATTTAATTGATGAAAGGGCAGAGCGGCAATATCAAACAACTGAGCCAATTCAATGGCTTTATCGTGTGTGCGATTGGCAATGGTGATGCTGGCAGGATTGCAGGCTGCTAGCGGCAAAACCACGCCACGAGTCGCGCCACCTGCGCCCAAAAGCAAAATGTTTTTATTGTGTAGATTGAATTGCAAGTGCTGGCATAAGTCGCGCACCAAGCCTTCGCCGTCGGTGTTGTCGCCCAGCAAAGTGCCGTCTGCTTGCGGAATCAGCGTATTGACTGCGCCCGCTGCCCGAGCGCGTTCGGTGTGTGCCTGCACCAAATCGTAGGCAAAACCTTTAAACGGCAGGGTCACATTTGCTCCACGTCCATTTTGTGCAAAAAAAGCGCGAACGCCATCGCCAAAATCTTGTGCGGTGTTTTCGGCAAAGGTGCGCGTGTATTCAATTTGTACGCCTTCTTGTGCGGCAAAGCATTGATGAATTTGTGGGGATTTGCTGTGTGCAACAGGATTACCAAAAACGGTGTAACGTGGTGTCATATTCGCATTCCCTAATCATGTGTTAAGTAAAGTTAATGCAAATGACATTGTAGCCTTGTTTGGCGCAAAAACCAAATATTGTCGCAAAAAAGCAGCCTGCACTTTAAATCACACTAAAGTGCAGGCTGCTTTTTACTATGTTTACATACACCCTTCGTTTTGCAACAAAGTAAACAAAGGCACATTGCTATCGCGAATTTTTTGCGCGCCTTCCAAATCGGTAAACTCCAAAATCGCGCAGGCTTCCACCACCACGCCGCCCAGTTGGCGAATCAAATCCACGCTTGCCAGCATCGTGCCACCTGTTGCCACCAAATCGTCCACCAACAACACACGGCTGCCGGCGGTGAGCGCATCGGTATGGATTTCAATCGTTGCTTCGCCGTATTCCAGCGCGTAGCTGCGCGACACAGTGTTAAATGGCAACTTGCCTTTTTTGCGAATCGGCACAAACCCTACGTTTAATTGATACGCCAGCGCTGCGCCAATAATAAAGCCTCGCGCGTCCAAGCCAGCAACCACGTCAATTTTTTGACCCATGTAGCGATAAGTAAACAAATCCACCAACAAGCGGAAATATTCTGGGCTTTGCAACACAGGCGTGATGTCGTGGAACAAAATGCCGTCTTGTGGCCAGTTGGGAACTTTGCGGATTTTGTGAGCAAGGGCATCAACGCCCATCACATCGGGGTGAAATATCATAATGATTTCTCTCGTTTGTACACAAAAAAATAAAACGGCATTTTAGCCCTAATCGCATAAAAACGCTATAATTCAGCCTTTTCATCTATAAGAATATAGTGGATTAAATTTAGATTAGGACAAGGCGACAACGACCGCCGTGTACATCTAGTACATAAGGGAGTTGGCAACACTGTACTAATCTAAATTTAATTCACTATGAATCAGAGGAACACTCATGTGCCAGCTACTCGGCATGAACTGCCACCTACCCACCGATATATCGTTTTCGTTTTCAGGTTTTGCCAAACGTGGCGGACAAACCGACCACCACACAGACGGCTTTGGCATCGGTTTTTTTGAAGGACGCGGCTTGCGCTTATTTTTGGACGACCACCCGTGCGCCCAATCGCCTGTTGCCGAATTGGTACGCAATTACCACATCAAATCCAAAAACGTAATTTCGCACATTCGCAAAGCCACGCAAGGACGCACATCGCTGGAAAACACGCACCCATTTCAGCGCGAATTGTGGGGCGGTTATTGGCTGTTTGCCCACAACGGCAATTTAAAAAGCACTTTTCAGCCCAAAACGTATTACTATCAACCTGTTGGCAATACCGATTCGGAACGCGCTTTTTGTTATATTTTAGACCGATTGCGCGAGCAGTTTCCCAGTAAACCCAGCCATGTTGAGCTATTTCACGCGCTGCAACCTTTGTGTGTCGAAGTGCAACAATACGGTATGTTCAACATGATTTTGTCGGACGGCGAGGTGATGTATGCACACGCCAGCACGCTGCTGCATTACATTGTGCGCGAAGCTCCGTTTGGACACGCGCATTTGGTGGACACCGATATTGAAATTGACTTTTCCAAAGTCACCACGCCAGATGACCGTGTGGCAATTATTACCACCTTGCCTTTGACCGATAACGAAACGTGGCATCAATTTGCCTGCAACGAATTGGCAATGTTCCAAGACGGCAAAATTATTTTGCGCCACTTGCCCGATAATCCGACTTATCTGACGATTGAAGAAGGCTTGGAAATTGCGCGTAAAGCGGGCGTTTGTCGCGAATAAAGTGCAGGCTGCTTTTTTATTTAACCAAAACTAAATCAACAAAATGACCGAACAAAACACTAACAACCCAACCCCCGAAGTCCCCCAAGAACATCGCCGTAGCATTAAATCGTTTGTGTTGCGACAAGGACACATGACTGCCGCGCAACAAAAAGCGATTGATGACAACTGGGCAAGCGTGGGCGTAGATTTTCAAAATTACGCCATAGACCTAAATCAAACCTTTGGGCGCAATCAACCCAAAGTGTTGGAAATTGGCTTTGGCATGGGCGTGGCAACTGCCGAAATCGCCCAGCGTTTGCCCGATTGCGATTTTTTGGCGATTGACGTACACGGGCCTGGCGTGGGCAATTTGTGTAAATTGATTGCCGAGCAAAATATTTCCAACATTCGCGTGATGCGCCATGACGCGGTGGAAGTGGTAGAACAAATGTTGCCCGATGGCAGCCTGCACGGCATTCACATTTTTTTCCCCGACCCATGGCACAAAAAACGCCACAACAAACGCCGTTTGATTCAGCAGCCGTTTATTGAAAAACTGTTGCCCAAATTGGCGCAGGGCGGTTATATCCACTTGGCGACCGACTGGGAAGAATACGCGGTGCAAATGCTGGAAGTGCTGCAAAGTTTCCCCGATAAACTGCAAAACACCGCCACCGATTACGCGCCCACGCCCGATTATCGTCCCGAGACCAAGTTTGAAGCGCGTGGTAAGCGGTTGGGTCACGGTGTGTGGGATTTGGTCTTCATTAAAAAATAACCATTCGTGCAGGCTGCTTTTGCTACAATCGCGGGCTTGCATCAACCTAACCAAGGATATAGATATGAATATGAAACGCTATTTAGTCGCAGGCATATTAGCAGCCTGCACTTTAACCGCCTACGCCGAAACTCGTGCTGTGATTGAAACCAATCTGGGCAACATAGAATTGCAGTTGGACGAAAAACGCGCCCCAAAAACCGTTGCCAACTTTGTGCAATACGCGCAAAAAGGCTTTTATAGCGGCACGATTTTTCATCGCGTGATAGACGGTTTTATGATTCAAGGCGGCGGTATGACGGCGGATATGCTGGAAAAACCAGCCACCCAAACCGTTGCCAACGAAGCGGATAACGGCTTGAAAAACACAGTTGGCACAATCGCTATGGCGCGTACGGCTGCACCGCATTCGGCAAGTAGCCAATTTTTTATCAACGTCGCCGACAACGATTTTTTGAATCATCGCGATAAAACCGAGCAAGGCTATGGCTATGCCGTGTTTGGGCGCGTGAGCAAAGGCATGGACGTGGTGCAACGCATTGCCAAAACACGCACCACCACACGCATGATGCACCAAAATGTCCCAACCCAAGCGATTGTGATTAAAAGCATTCGCATCGTAAAATAAACTTTTTGTAACAAGGAAAATAACTATGGCAGTGAAATTACACACCAATTTTGGCACGATTACATTGGAATTGAATCACGAACAAGCTCCAATTACGGTAGCCAATTTTGAACAATACGTTAAAGACGGTTTTTATGATGGCGTGATTTTTCATCGCGTAATCAAAGGCTTTATGATTCAAGGCGGCGGCATGGACGCGGATATGCACGAAAAAGACACGCGCGACAGCATTCAAAATGAAGCGCATAACGGCTTGTCTAACGACAAATACACGATTGCTATGGCGCGTACTTCGCAGCCGCATTCTGCCAGCGCACAATTTTTTATCAACACCAACGACAACGTGTTTTTGAACTACCGCGCCAAAGAATTGCACGGCAAAACGGTGGTGCAAGAGTGGGGCTACGCGGTGTTCGGCAAAGTAACAGACGGCTTTGATGTGGTGGACGCGATTGAAGGCGTGAAAACCAAAAGCCACGGTTTCCACGATGATGTGCCTGTTGATGCGGTAGTGATTACCAAAGCGGAAATCGTGTAATATCAATTAAGTTGATAAACAAAAAAAATCGGGTGGCATTTGGGTTGCCCGATTTTTTTGTGTGATAAGGAATCTATCCGATGAAATTAACGCTGATGTTTCGCCCCTATTGCGGTTTGTGTCATCAAATGCACGATGCGTTGCAGCCGTATCAAGCCGAATTTGGCTTTGAATTGGAGATTGTGGAAATTGACGACTTCCCCGATTTGGAACAGAAATACAATGAGTTAGTCCCTGTTTTGTTGCACAATGACCACGAAATTTGTCATTGGCATTTGGACGAAGTGGCTTTGCGCGAATATTTGGAAAAAGTGCAGGCTGCTTTGTAATCATGAAAAGCAGCCTGCACTTTGAATCAACCAAAAAGTGCAGGCTGCTTTGTTTAATCAATCATATGCCCAATGCGGCTCAAATCAGTTGGATTTAGCCAAATCAAAAAGGCTTTGCCCACCATCAATTTATCATCAACAAAACCCCAATAACGGCTATCGGCACTCGCATCGCGGTTGTCGCCCATGGCAAAATATTTGCCTTCTGGCACGGTGCATTTAAAGCCGCTGCCATCGGCTTCGTAAGTGCAATGTTGCTCCAAACCGCTGGCAAAGTTTTGTTTGTGCATCAAATCTTGATAATTATTCCACGTTCCTGCGTCCACAGATGGCATATTGTTTTCCTGCAAAATTGCAAATTCGCGTCCAAAAAATTGGGTGTTGAACTGGCTGGCCTCGCGCTGAATCATTGGTTCGCGGTCATCTGGATAAACATAATTGGACGCAGATGCTGGAATGGTGGTTTGTACTTCGCCATTAACCGTCAAAACTTTGTCTTTGTATTCAATCACATCGCCAGCCACGCCGACAATGCGTTTGATGTAGTTTAATTTGGTGTCCACAGGATAGGTAAACACGGCAACATCGCCACGCTGCACTTGCCCTGTCGGAATCAACACGCTATTGATGACGGGAATGCGAATGCCGTAAGCAAATTTGTTCACCAAAATAAAATCGCCTTTGACCAAACCTGGACGCATAGAGCTGGACGGAATTTGAAACGGCTCGGCGACAAAGGTTCGCAACACAAACACAATGGCGATAATCGGGAAAAAGCCTGCCATGTAATCGCGAAAATGGTTGTTGTCGGGAATGTCTTTGTTTTTATGCGAGATTTTTTTCCACAGCCATGTCGCGCCTGTGATGAGTGTGAACAGCAGCAAAACGGCGGTAAAACTCCACGCCAGCGAAAACGATAGCAAGCCAAAAATGCCCATCATCATGAGCAAATAGCCCCATTGCAAGGTGTTGCTCCACTCGTTTTCGGCGGTGCGCTGCTTGCTGCTGCTAAACAACATAATCGCGCCAACGCAAATAATGCCAATGGCGGCGTATGAGATTTGATTGAATTCCACGGTTAATCCTGTATTGCAAAAAATGAGCGGTATTTTAGCATGATTTAATGACTGGTTTTGAGCGAGCCTAAATAAATCGCCAACATGGTTAAAGCTGCGCCAAACCATTGCAATGTGTTGATGTCTTTGCCCAAAAAGATGAAGTCAATCAGCAGGGCGGCAACGGGTTCGCTCAACAATAACAGCCCTGCTAAATTGAGTGATAACAAGGGGATAGCATAAGCAATCATGCCCCACGCGAAGCATTGCATCACCGCGCCATACACCAAAATCCAGCCGATTTGCGCCCATGTTTGTGGCAAAAAATTGTGGCTGTTGAATACCAATGCTGGCAACAGTAATACCGCCACACCGCCTACGCTCACCAATAGCATCAGCGGAAAAATAGCAGTGCGTTCTACTTCGTGGGTTTTGCGAACAAACACCATAGACAGCGACAACATTAAGCCCGACACAATGCCCGATACAAAGCCCCACAGCGCGTTGCTATTGTGTCCAAATTCGGGGCTGCCGATGAGTGCCATGCCTGTTAATGCCATGATTAGACTGATGATTTGCAGGCGCGATAATTTTTCGCTAAACCAAATCCAGCCGATAAGCGATAGCCAAAAAATTTGCAAGCTGTTGAGTAGCGTAGAAATACCCGGCCCAACTGCGTAAATACTTTCGTGCCAGAGCGATAAATCCAAACCCAAAAAGCAGCCTGCAACCAGCGCGTATTGTCGTGCGGTGCGGTTTTGGGGCAATTTGTGTCCAAACCAGCGCGACAGCAGCACGAAAATCACGCCTGCAACCAGCAATCGCCAAAAGGCAATCGCATACGCGCCAACTGGAACGTGCGCGACAATCACGCTGCCCATGCCAAACACGATGCAGCCGACTACCAAGCCCAAAGGGGCGAGCTTTTTTTGTTGCTCAATGTTCATAAATAAGTATTTGTAAAGTTATAACAGGTTATTTTAATAAAAAATTGTTGGTAATGTGCAACAATTTAAAGGTTTTTGTTAAGAATAATTAAATTGTATTAGGTTTATCGTGTATATTAGTCATTCTATTTTAAGTGGAATGCCTAAACCCTTTTTTTCTTTTTTTGAATGGAATAATAGGATTATAAAATGAAGAAAACCAGTTTTGTTTTGGCTTGTTTACTGGTTTTGGCAGCATGTGGCGAGAAATCTGCATCATCACAAAGCTCAACCAACAATACCCCAGCTGTGCAAGCCAGCAGCACAAAAGCCGCTCCTGCTGCAACCGCAACCAAAAAAGCAGAGCATTATATTGTGGGTACAGATGCCAGCTATCCGCCGTTTGATTTTAAAGACGACCAAGGTCAAATTACTGGCTTTGATGTGGACATTTTACGCGCGATTGGTGAAGACCAAGGCTTTTCGGTTGATTTCATTTCAACCGAACGCGCACAATTATTCCCATCGCTCAAAGAAGGTCAGTATCAAATCTTGGCAGCTTGCTTGGGTCTGAGCGCGGAACGTTTGGCACAATCTGAAATGTCTGTACCTTATGCATTTGCACCAAACGTAATCATGGGTAAAGCAGGTGGCACTGAACCGCAAACTTTGGCTGATTTGGGTAGCAAAAAAGTGATTACCCAAGAAGGTTCACACACGCATGATGTGTTGAAAGCCGCCAATGTGCCTAATGTATCTACCACCAATGGCTTGTATAACGCTTACTCTACTTTTGTTCGTGGCGAAGCGGATTATGTTTTGGGCGATGCTGGTGTGTTGAGCTACCACCACAAAAATAACCAAGCAGCGAACAAACCGAAAGTTTATACTGCTGTGTACGACAAATCGGAAGACGTGCGCGTGGGCTTTGCCGTAAAAAAAGGCAACACTGCTTTGATCGGCAAAATCAACGAGGGTTTGAAAAACATTCGCGCCAACGGCAAATATGACGAAATCTATGCAAAATGGTTTGGCGATGACCAAACATTGCGCGTTCCACAAGCGAAATAATTGGATTTAATCGCGTAAAAAAGCAGCCTGCACTTTGTAAATAAGTGCAGGCTGCTTTGTTTACCAATCTCTACGTTTCATTCGGTCTAACTGACGGCGGTCGCGTTTGGTTGGTCGTCCGTCTGGATAGGCGGCGGTGATGCGACTGGCTTGGTCTAGTGCTTTTTGCGCTTCACGTTTGGCGATGGTGGGTGCGTCTTCTTCATACAGCAAACGTGCTTCGGGCGCAGGTCGGCGCTGATGATTGAGTGCCAACACTTTGATTTTGTAGGGCAATGAGTTGAGCGTTAAATCCACCACATCGCCTACCACAATATATTTGCTGGTTTTGGTTTTGATGCCGTTTACCGACACGCGCCCTAGTTCGATGTGTTTGCTGGCAAGGCTGCGGGTTTTGAAAAATCGTGCTGCCCACAGCCATTTGTCTAGGCGCATGGTGTCGTCACGTTCGTCTTCGTGTTGATGTTTTGACATGGGTTTCCTTTGAGTGCAGGCTGCTTTTTATGGCTTAAATTGCTGAATTGTTTTGATGATTTCGTCTTCATCGTCCAACACGTAAATCAAATCAAAGTCATCGGCATGAATCAAATTTTGCGTGAGCAGTTGTTCGCGCAGCCAATCCAACAAACCTTGCCAAAATGCTTTGCCCACCAACACCACAGGGCAGGGCTGGATTTTGCGCGTTTGGATTAGCGTGAGTGTTTCAAACAATTCGTCCAGCGTGCCAAATCCGCCTATCATCACCACAAATGCAAATGAGTGATTGACCAACATGGCTTTGCGCGATGGAAAATTTTCAAACGTGAGCGTAATATCTTGATATGGATTATTTTTTTGTTCGTGCGGCAAAATAATGTTCATGCCCACGGTTGGGCTTTTGCCTGCAAACGCGCCTTTGTTTGCCGCTTCCATAATGCCTGGCCCACCGCCCGAAAACACCGAAAAACCGCTATCGGACAGCAATCGCGCCAAACGCTCGGTTCGCAAATATTCAGGGTGGCTGGGGGCAATTCGTGCGCTGCCAAAAATGGTAACGGCTGGCGGCAGCTGGCTTAATAATTCGTTGGAGTCGGTAAATTCGTTGCAAATAGTGGCTGTGTTCATGTTTTGTCCTTGATTTAGATTTTTTGTACCACAATCAATTCTGGATTGTTTACCTGTTCTACCAAAATCGCTTGCACTCGCGCTTGCCACAGTTCGCCAAATCGCGCCAACGTATCGGCATCGGCTTGACCACTCACGGCTAGAGGCATGATGTCGCGCATTTCGGGTGCAAACGGCACGAGTTGTCCATTGAATGCCACGCTCACGCTTGCGCCTGTGTCTTGTCGGCGTAACACGATTTCGCCCGACAAATCTGGGGCAAACTGCAATAGATTGCGCCGTGCAAAACGGGCTGCTGCGCCAATGCCGCCAAAGCCCAAATCGGTTGCCGCGCCTGTGAGCAAAGTCGCGACTGATGCGGTTACGCCTGTCGTGCCTTGATTGCGTTCGCCACGAATTTGCACGCTGATGTTGCCGCGCTCGGGCATTTCATCGCCATACAAAGCCTGTATGCCGCGAATGGTCATCAGATACGCACTGGCAACGGTGGGGCAGGAATGTCCGCACAGTTTGACGGCATCTTCGTAGCGATAAGTGATGATGCCGCTGGCGGTCGCACCCAAAAATTGCGCCAATGGGTCGCGCAGTTGAATGGTGGGGGCTTGATTGAAAAAAGTGGGGAAGGTCATGTTTTATTTCCTTTTTGTTTACAAAATACATCATTTATCGGTAAATCGTGAAAATTCAGCAATTTGGTTCTCTCTCCTGTGAGAGAGAGCTAGAGAGAAGGTAAAACAGTTGCGTTACAGCAAATTGCTATCAAAATAATACAACGCTTTTCCCTCTCCCTAGTCCTCTCTCACGGGGAGAGAGGACGAGTTGGCGGTATTCAATCCAAACACACCCAAGCATTCTCTTGTGCGACATCGCGCCATTGCTGGGCGGTTTCTTGGTGCAGGCTGCTTTCGTTACCATTGTGCAGCAAACGCAACACCACACCGCTTTGGGCTTGGCTGGCAAGCTGTTGAATGCGGCGCACATTGCCGCGGTCGGGCAAACTGGCTGCGCGTATGCCAATCAATAATTGCACGTTTTCTTGTGCCAAAGCAGCCTGCACTTGGGTAAACTCGCTGCGTTCGGCAACGCTGCCATAGTCCACCCAATCGTGTCCCAAAGTTTGCGCGAACCAATTGGATTGATGTTGGCTGCTGGGCGAATCCAATAAAACTGCCCAATGCAAAGCGTTTTCGCTGAACACGATTTGTGGTGCAGGCTGCTTTTGTGGCGCATCGGGGCGATAGTCGTCTGCGCTATCGGTAATGCGTTGTTGCCATTTTTGCACGATGTTTTGGTAATACGGTAAACGCAAATCCAGCGTGGTTTGATGGCGTTTTTGTTGCGCCCAACACAGTAACCACGCCAACAAACGCGGTGCAATGCCATAGCAGATGATGCTGCCGAGCAATAAGTTTGCCCAAGCTGAAGCAGCCTGCACATTGGCTTGATTTTGCGTGGCGTACACCATTTGCTCGTTGGGTGTTTGCCAACCCAGTTGCGCGGGCAACCACGATAGCGCGTACACCCACTTTGCCAAAGTCGGGGCTTGCAACAGCGTGCTTTGCCAGTCAAACGTGTATTGGCGCACGGTTAGGAGCAGCAAAGTGGCGACAAACATACCAAGCAGGCTGCACAAGGCAAGTTGATGTGCGGTCGCGTCCATGCGCCAGCGTCCGTGCGGCGTTTGTTGCTGTTGCAGCGTGTGTTGCCATAAGGCTTGTTGGATTGGGTTGTCCGATTTGGGGCGCAGCAGCGCGTTTTGCCAAGCGTATCGCGTTTTGTTGGGTCGCAACACGCGCCACAGCCACCACAGTAACATTAGCGTATTTGCGCCCAACACGCCCCATAAAATCAGAAAAAATTGCAAATTGCTTTGCTGCATCAGCGCAAAAGTCGCCACAAAACCCAAAATCGCCCAAACCACGCACAACACGGTCTTAAACCACGCCAAACGCGATTGCCAATGGTGCAGGCTGCTTTGGATTTCTTGCGTTGCGTCCATGATTTTGGCACGTTGATGTAAACGGTGCAGCACATCGCCCGAAGCAGCCTGCACCAGTTGCGTTGCCTTGTCGGGTTCGCTGGCAAAACGATGGTTACGCTGTTCCAGCAGTCGCACCAGTTCAATATAATCTATCATATTGTTTATATACAAAAATTCAAAATATCCAACGGCTGATTGGCAGCGACATCATAACCCCACGTTTCGGGCGTATCGTGTTCGCCAATGTAGCCCCACGCCGCCAACACCGTTTTCATGCCAGCCGCGCGTCCTGCTTGAATATCGCGCTCTGCGTCGCCCACATACACGCACGAAGCAGCCTGCACGCCCAGTTGTTTGCAGGCATACAACATCGGCAACACGCTTGGTTTGGCTTCGGCGCAAGTGTCGCCACTCACCACCACCGCAGGCGGCACAGCAAAGCCCAGTTTGGGGACAAGGCGGTCGGTAAAGCGTTTGGGTTTATTGGTGATAATGCCCCACGCAAAGCCCTGTGCGTGCAGGCTGCTTATCAATTCGTTAATGCCGTCAAACAGCACCGTATCGCGGTCAAAACAACGGTCGTATGCTTGCAAATATTCTTCGCGCCATTGAGCAAAATCGTGGTGTTGCGCGGATATGCCTGCGCCAAATTGCAACAAAGCCGCGCTGCCGTGGCTGGCGTGTGGGCGAATGTCTGCCAACGCTTTTTCGGGCAAACCTTTTTCGCGCAATAAATCGTTGAGCGCACCGCCCAAATCCACTGCCGTGTCTGCCAATGTGCCGTCTAGGTCAAACAAAACTGCTTGAACGTTCATGTGATTTCCTTGTTGATGTGGGATTTCAATCGCGCATGATTTTGTAAAACATGAATTGTAGCCATGCTTGCAGCCATACCGCAAATACTTTACTATCCAACGCTTTGCAGCGCAAAAGCAGCCTGCACTTTTTATATTTTATTTTTGACGAAGTAACACCATGAATGCCACTCAACTCCACCACACCGCCACCGTATTAGCCCAAATGCTCACGTTTGCCGACCCAGCCGATGTTGTGCTATCCAATTATCTGCGCGACAACCGCAAACTCGGACGCGCCGACCGCCACGAAATTGCCGAAACCGCATTCGCCGCCATTCGCCATTATCAAAAAATCGCTGCAGCCTTGCGCCGTCCGCACGTTCAAGCGCGAAAAGCCGCTCTTGCCGCGTTGATTTTGGGACGCAGCGTCAATATTTCCCAAATTGAAGATTTATTAAACGAAGACGACAACGAAAAAGAATTTTTGAGCAGCTTAAAATCACGCAAAACCGAATTCGCAAGCAGCCTGCACACCGCAGCCGAGTTGCCAGAATGGTTGATTGAAGTGCTGCAAAAACACGATTCAGACGAACAAATCTTGCAATTTGGGCGCAGTGTGGCACAACCAGCACCGCTAGATATTCGCGTAAATACACTCAACGGCAAACGCGACAAAATTCTCGCGCAACTGCAAACCGAGTTCCCCAATGCCATTGCTACGCCATTCGCACCACACGGAATCCGCTTCAACGACAAACCTGCGCTGAACAAACACCCGTTATTTTTAGACGGCACGATTGAAGTACAAGACGAAGGCAGCCAACTGTTGGCGCAACTGGTGGGCGCAAAACGCGGTGAAATCATCGTGGATTTTTGTGCAGGCGCAGGTGGCAAAACACTTGCCCTTGGCGCACAAATGGCAAACAAAGGGCGAATCTATGCCTTTGATATTGCAGAAAAACGCCTTGCCAACTTGAAACCGCGCATGACACGCGCAGGTTTGACCAATATTCACCCCGAAAAAATTGGCAGCGAACACGACCCACGCATTGCGCGATTGCACGGCAAAGCCGACCGCGTGTTAGTGGACGCGCCGTGTTCTGGTTTGGGGACGTTGCGCCGTAATCCTGATTTGAAATACCGCCAATCGCCCGAAACGCTGGCGAATTTGTTGAAACAACAGCAAAGCATCGTGCAGGCTGCTTCGCAACTGGTTAAATCGGGCGGACGTTTGGTTTACGCAACGTGTAGCGTGTTGCCCGAAGAAAATGAAATGCAAGTAGCGCAATTTTTGCAAAACAATCCCGATTTTGAATTGTTAAATTGCGCGGAATTATTGGCGACGCAAAAGATTGATTTGGACACAGGCGAATTTTTGCGTATGGACACGGCGGTGCATAATACAGACGGTTTTTTTGCGGCGGTGTTGCAACGGAAAGCATAAATAAAACAACAGGAGCGAATGATGTTTCATTCGCTCCTATTTTTTTGATTTTGTACCCAATTATAGTGAATTAAATTTAGATTAGTACCGCGTTGCCAACCCCCTTATGTACTTACTAGGTGTACACGGCGGTCGTTGTCGCCTTGTCCTAATCTAAATTTAATCCACTATACTTTGGACAAAATCAAAGAAAGTGGCACGATTGTGTTGGGGCATCGCGACTCATCTATTCCGTTTTCGTATATTGCCGACCAACCCAATCAACCTGTTGGCTTTGCATACGATTTGCAATTAAAAATCGTGGAAGCGGTCAAAAAAGAATTGAATATGCCCAATTTGACAGTGCGTTATAACTTGGTTACATCGCAAAACCGCATTCCGTGGTGAGCAATGGTACGGTGGATTTGGCTTGTGGCTCGGCAACCAATAATTTGGAACGCCTGAACCCCACCAATATAAATACCCATACTCAAGCAAGATAAACAGGATAAAACGGGACAATTCAAAACA
Organism: Kingella kingae; assembly: GCF_900475905.1. Lineage (GTDB taxonomy): Bacteria > Pseudomonadota > Gammaproteobacteria > Burkholderiales > Neisseriaceae > Kingella > Kingella kingae. Next base: position 1,773,469 of record NZ_LS483426.1, on the reverse strand, counting down.
AAGTGGGATTAAAAACTGCAACGCCATTTCACACAGTGAAACAAAAAAACAAAGCGGACAACATCGTCCGCTTTTCGCATTTTTGAGCAAATCACAACCCACGAGCCAACGACGCTTTCACAATATCCAGCAAACGCTTCTCGCCGCCAGACTGTAACGCCCCTGAACCATCAATCGGTAAATAAGGACGAGCAGGAATGTGAACTTTACGCCCCCGCCCTGCTTGCCCACCTATGTGATGAATTGCTGCATACGGTTTATTAGACCCAATCCGTGCAAAATCATTACCCGACTGCGTAGTCAAACTCGCGGCAAGCTGACCACTTAATTGCAGTTTTTTGCCACCGCGATGGGTTTCTTTCCATTTATCTCCACCCCAGCTTTCGCTTTCAAAGTTATCTTCTGTCATCGATAACAATTCTGCTGCCACACTTGCCATCATCGGTCGGCGGTTTTGTATGTTTTGCAAGAGCTGGTTTAAACTGTGTTCTAAACTTTCACTTTCTACGCTGATTTTAATCATGGCATTAATCCCAGTAATTCAGCCACCCAAGCCAGTTCAGCCAAAGTCAAGGCATTGCGAAATTTTTCCTGTGCCATCATTTCTTTAACCGCTACACGAGCCAATTCGGGTGGTACGTTTTGTACTTTTTTTATCGCTATCCGTGCAGTGCGTTGTAGAAACGTCTGTCCTTGATTGGCATTGAAACCTGCATTGGGCGCAATAAATTGACCGTCCACACGAATGCCTGTACGTTGGGCGTAACGCTGCTCGCCCGTGTGTTTGTTTTCGCCAATATCTACGGTAATGGTTTCCAGTTTTGGGCTGGGTAATACTTGGCTTTCGCCACGCTCACGCGAGAGTGGACGAACCCGACAACGGCAACGGTAATCCAACGGTGGATACAAACTGTCCCATACGGGGTCATCTGCGGCATACACATGACCGTGCAATAGACGATGCGTTTCGCGTGTACGTTTGTCGTTGATGGCGACATATTGCCAATAGGGGTGCGTATCTTTGGCGGCAACCATTTCCGCGTATCGCCCTGCCATGTAAGCGGATTGCAAATTGGTTAAATAAATCGTTTTCAGGCGGTATGGGCTGCCAAGTTGTACGTTTTGAATTTCGCCCATATCGGGGTTCGGGTGTTCTTGTTTGCCCCACCAGCCTTTGCTTTGTAATACAGGCGTGAGTTCGCGTTCAAAATCTTTGAATGGTTGCCCTTGTTCGGCTGCCTTAACCACCGCTTGATAAATGTCGTTGGCTACGTCCATGCCAGCCGTTTTGGCTACCGTAAACGCGGCAACATGAGCATCGTCCAACATATCTTGCCAATCCCACGATACATCAACACGCTTTTGTTTTAGGTAGGCAATGGCATTTTCAGGTGTCATACCAAATAATAAGTAAATATCAGGTTTCATCAGTCAACTCCGCTTGCACTTCCAAACGCCCCACTAAATCCGCCAAGAAAATCAGTCGTGCCAATTCATCTTGTAAGGCTTGGTCGTTCATGTTTGGATAATTTTCGGCTAATTGATGTAACACGATTTCGGGCGTTGCACCGTTTTGTAAATTCTGAACAAATGTATTTGTGAAATCAGCTTTACCGCCTACGGCGTACCCTTTTATACCCAAATCAGAAGATTTGGACAAAAGGGCAAGGCTGCCCGAAACTGTGTTTTCAAAGGTTTGGTAAACATCGTTTTCGGCAAAATCTGTGCTTTCAGGCTGCTTTTCAGGCGGCAACAAGTCATCATCACGCAAACCATAAGCGCGCTTGTAATAGTGATTGGAAAAACGTGCGCCCATTTGATGTAGAAGTTGGTCGCGCTGGGCTAATTCGGTTGAGCCGTACTCTTCTGCTTCATGCAACACAAATTTAGGTCGCGTTACATCGCCGAAATTCAGCTCACAAATCCAGTCAATCAACTGGTTAAACGTTGCTTCAATCATGCGACTGTCGCTGTCGCGAATATCGTCCGTTACCTCCAAACCAGCCGATGCGCTGGCGTGATTGGTGTTGGCTTCGGTCGTTTGGTCTTGACCGAGCAAGGCGATGTTGATTTCTGAACGGCAATAGCGGATTAACTTGTCATACGCATCAACAGACGCGGATTTGCCTGTGGCTTCGTGAATTTCCACGCTGCTGTCATTGGGGATTGTGCCAATCGCGTTGCCCATTAAGGCTTCCAGTGCGTCCAGCAATTTGTCGGTGTCGGCTTGGGTGTTGGAACGCGGTTCTTTACCAATGAGCCACGGGCTACCGTATTTTTGCGTAAACTCCGCCCAAAATTTCAGCCCTGCACGTTTGAACGTAACCGCCCAAAACACCAAACCCAAATCACCTAAACCGTAGGGGTTGTCGTAGCTGGCTTCTTGTTTGGGGCAAAGAAATTTGTATTCAGGCAGCCTGTTATTATGCAAACCGTGTTCAATAAAATACATTTCGCCCTGTTCGCCAAACGCAAACCATTCTTGCGGTTTGACCACGATTTTTTCAGGCAGCCACAATTTGTCGCGTTGCCACACAATTTCAATCGGCTGATAACCGAATAAAGTCGCATTCAAAATATCTTTAATCAGGTTAAAAATATCTAACTGCTCAAAAGCAGCCTGCACCGTATCGCGGACATTTTGCGGTACGTCATCGCCGTCCAATCGCCATTCCAAACGTGCAACGGCTGCTTTGCGTCTGCGAACTTGTCCACCTACCAATGGGTCACGCAACAATTCGCGGTATACATCAATGTGTCGCCCCATTTTGCGTAAAATCGGGTCGGGATTGGGCAGCCAGCCGTTAAAGCCGTGCATACCAAATCGCGCTGAAACCGCGATTTGGCTTGCCATTTGTTCGGGTGTGGCAAGAATTGTGCCATTGGGGGTTTTGAGTTTAATGTGGGGTTTCATAAATCTTTCCAGTTTTCAGGCTGCCTGAAATCAAAATCCGTCTGTTAATCGGCTACTTCGGCGCACGGCTCGGCTGCTGACACGCACCGCACCAACATTTAACTCTCGGCTAGCATAATGCGCCAAAAGCAGTGCGATTGCGGTATCGCCGTGGCGTTTGTTGCCGTCCGCACCACGTGTGCGCGTGTCAGGAATGCGTGGGATACCTTTAATCAATTCAAAGGCGCGCAAGTCCGCCAAGATGTCTTCATCACGTGGTAAGCCGTCCAGCGTGCCGTCTTCCAATGCTGCTTTAAATGGTGCAGTGTGGCTGCGATACCAGTTTTCAGACAACATCACGGCTTGTACGCACTCGCCACCAAACTGGTCTTGCATGGCTTCGGCTAAATACTGACCATTACCACGAGCGTCCAACGCCGCACCCAATAAATTTGGCAAACCCACCAACAGATACGCGCAAATCTGCTCTTGCTGCTTAAACGGCATATTGCCCAATTCCAAGATAAACGGCGTTTTGAGCATTAAATCAGGCTGTTGAATGAGTGGCACAATTGCGGTGCGGTCGCCATTTCGGGCAAAATCTACACCGACAAAGCTGTGGCGCGTGTTGTCCAATTGCTGCAAATAAGGGTGCAGGCTACCTGAAAGCCAGTCTTGCACTTCGGCGGCGCGTTGATGTTCGGGCAGTAACTGGAAATTATCCGTTTGGTCGTAACGCAACACAGGCGTGAACGGCGACATTCGGCTTTCAATCAACGTGCGGTTCAGCCATTTACCACCACCATTTTTGGGAATGCAGTCCAGCTCTTCACTGGCATCATCGCCGTAACTGGCGCGGATTTCGGCAACCCATTCGCGTTCGGCTTGCTCCGTCCACTCTTTGCCTAACCGTAAACAAATGCGTTGATATAAGCCATCTTGTAGCGCATCATCAAAGGTAATGCGATGCATGGAATACGGTTTTTTGCCTGCGCGGCAGTCGTTGATTAACTCATTAAATGGGTTATCCACGCCATCGTGCGTGGAAATGATGTGAACCTGTCCGCCCCACATCAGCAACGCCATCGCTGCTTTGAGCAGCTCGGGCAAATCATCGTGGAACGCTGCTTCGTCCAAAATCACGCGCCCTTGTTTACCGCGCAAATTGTTCGGGCGGCTGGATAAAGCAGTAATGCGAAAGCCTGATGCAAAGCGAATAATGAACGCCAAAATCGCTTGTTTGTCATCGCCTTCTACAAACACTTCTTCGGTTTCTTCAATTTCGCCAGCCGCCAAGCCGTAAAATTTTGCCCAGTTGCCGCAATCGTTGATGAATTCCAATGCCATGTCTTTGTTGTAGCCGATGTACCACACGTTCATGCCGTTGGTTTGCGCGGCGAGCAATGCGCTATCCGCCGCCTCCGCCCACGACAAACCGATGCGGCGCGATTTTTCACAAACTTTGACGGGGTTGGTATCGGCAATCCAGCGTTGTTGATACGGCAGCAAAACCATTGGGGTGCGGCTTTCAGGCTGCTTGAAAATGGTTTCGCTCATGTCGCAATCCCTAGAATTTGTTTACGGATTTGTTCGGCGGTGTCGTCTGATAAGCCGCCTTTTTTCACGGCTTTGGCGACTTCATCGGCAGCGGCTAGGGCGCGTGATTTGACCTTGTTTTGATATTCTTTTAAGCGCGTGGATGCAGAAATCAACCCTGCAATACGTTTACCGCCCTCGCTCAACAAATCAAACCGCGCCTCGGGTGCAAGCTCTTCGCTGTCTTTTTCGCTGATGTCCACCAAGGCTTCAAACAACTGATTTTGCAACAATGCCATCAAGGCTTCGCTGCGGCTGTCGTTTTCATCATCGGCATTGGCGACAATTAACTTGGCGGCTTCGGTGCTTTCCTTAATGGCTTGCAAACGGCGTTGGATTTTGTATCCGTGGCGATGCACGGCGGAACGGCTAATTTGAAAACCCTGTTCATTGAGCCACGCCGCCAATTCGGTGTAATTGGCAAAACCGTTTTCAATCAAACGGCGTTCAAATTCGCGGCGGACGTTTTCAGGCAGCAATTCCATGCTACTGCGTGGCGACATATCAGCTCTCCCAGTATTTTTCAGGTCGGGCAATGCCAGCCTGACACTCAATCGTGTATTCGGCAATATCCACACCCAAACGGTTTAAATCGGCAAACCACATTCCGCTTGGCTGTTTGGTTAAATCCAAGAGTTTGCGGTCTTGCAAATATTCAAGCTGTTGGCGTAATTCTAGGGCGGTTACATTGGGATAAATGCCACGCATTACGTCCAATAAAAAGACTTCGCTTGATGTGTAGGGGCGAGCTTTGTTCAGCGTGTTGATGATGTGCCAACGCATACCTTCGCGGCGGTATTTTTCGTTCATTTTTTCGCGCTTTCCATTTTGTAAAGGTCGGTCAAAGTCTTTTGAATACTGTCCATTTTGGCTTCTAAAATCGCTTGATTGCGAATGTAGTCTTCACGCAAGACAAATTTTTCAGGCAGCAAGGCTTTTTGTTCGGCAAATTGCGTTTGTAGTTTTTCAAAGTTTTCAGATAGGCGGTCTTGCTGTCTTTGGCGTTCATCTTGTTGCGCCTGAAATTGACTTAACAGCATTTTGCCAAAGCCCCAGCACACCGCCAAAAACGACAACAAAAAGCTGACAAGTTGCCAAAATTCAATGCTGATAAAAGTTTTGTTATCCATTTATTTCTTTCAAAGTTTGGCAAATCACGCACAAACGGCAACCTGAAACAATGCGTTGTCGTGCTTCGGGGATTGGGTCGCCACATTCTTCGCAATGTGTGGCGGACGGCGCGTTGTTTTCAGGCTGCCTGAATTGCGCCAACGCTTGTTCGCGGAATCGCTCTTCGTTTTCGCAAGCGCGGTCAATAAAATCAGTCATGTTGGGCTTTCTTGTACCACGCCAGCCAGCCTGAAACTTGCGTTTCTAATTTTTGGCAATACGTGCCATAGCGCACTGCGTGGTTTAACAGTTGTTCGGGTGAGCCATCGGTGGGGCGTTCGGGACGCTCGTAAACCACCAATAGCTCGGAAGAGATGGGCAGTAACACCGCTCGTTTAATCGGTGTAGCCAAAGGCGCGGTTGTAGAGGTGCAGGCTGCTTATTTGAGCAACATAATGACGTTTTGCCGATAAATAACCGCTGCCCCACGCACACGCAATCAATGACAAAAACAGCGTGAAATAAACTGCGTAGCGGTATTTATTCAACATTGCCCACATCGTTTTGACCTTTCTGCGCGATTTGCGCCACTTGTGGCACGGCAGCAATGCCGCGTTTAATCAAAGCATAGCCGCCCACCATCATGCCGTATGCCCACCATTGCCATTCGGGCGCATTGGGCGTTTGCATGAATTTGTAGGTCATGCAGCCTGCGGCAATGTTTGCCCATAGCTTGGTATGGCTGATTTGCCCTGTGGCTGGGTTGCAAACCAATCCGCTAAACCATTTGAGTACCTTCATGGCTATTTACCTTTTTTACGCTGTTTACGCCGATTAGCAGCAACACCTGAAAAACGATGTGCGCGACGCTTTTGTGGAATAGCAGGCGCAGAGAGTTTGAGCTTCCAATTAGGAATGTGGTCGCTAACGGCTAATAAACTGAATGCGAGTAACATCTTTTTCATCTTTAATCTACTTTTGCATTAAAACCAATCCCTAGCGCGTAAACCACCGCCAAAAAGACAAACCAGCCTGCATACATCACACGGTTTGTAACGGCTAAATAGGCAATATAGGCAAATCCTAATTTGGATAACAAAAATGCAATCAATGCCAGAGTGTGTAATGTTAGTTGATTCATATGCAGGCTGCCTTTACGCTTCGTTGCGACTAAACTCGCCAGCCAGTTGCAACACAGGCAAGTCATAGCGCGATTCTTTGGGCAACGATGACACGCCGTCTTTGCCTAGCCACACATACGCGACCGCCCGTTCACGCGCAAACTTGGCAACAGACACGCGGTTGCCTTGATTACCACCCAAAATCCACAAATTGCCTTGTTCGTCTTGTCCAACACAAAAGCCCACATGACCGCCACCTTGACGCGCAAACACCACCACGCAACCATAAGCAGGCGCGTTCAATCGTGTGCCTGTGTTTTGCCAGTCCAACGCTCTGTACCAATGCTGGGGCAAATCGCGCCCTGTTGTGCGAGCGCAATGGGCAACAAACGTGCCACACCACGGCGTTTCATTGTCCGTCCACCACGCTTTTAAGCTGATGAGCCAGTTGCCAATGGTGCTGTTGTGTTGTTTGCCTGCGATTTCAGTTAAGCCAATGTGTTGTCGGGCTTCGGCAAGCCAAGGGAGTTCGGTTTGATTAGACATAAAAAAATCCCCATAACGGTTAAATCGTTATGGGGATTATGCTTTCAGGCTGCCTGAAAGGCTTTTAATGCGGATTAAAAAAGTGAGATTTATAAAATCATCCAAATAATAAAGATGACAACAGCCACAATGATACCTATACAACCTGTTTTTTCATTTTGCTTATTTGCATTTATGCTGTTGGGTGGCGAGGTGGGTATCTTGGGATTTGATGAACGATTTAAACTTGCTGAATCTTGAATTAGCCTTGCTGATATTCTAGGTTTGTTTGTTATAGGTTTAGATTCAGGCAGTGGTTGCTTGTTATCATCTAATTTCTTTTGTATCTCATCTGCTAATTCTTGATATTGCTTTGCAAGATTTTCAAAATATTCTGCTTGTTCATTCAATTTTTCGCGTTTAAAAGATAGGCGAATTTTGTCAAAAACTAGACTTAAATACAGATGATTGAGCCATTTTTTGTAAAGTGCTTTTTGATTGTGATATTTTGCCTCTCGTTCAACAATCTCACCTAACTGATTTATTAACTGGATAAACTCAAATTTAGAAGATTCAAAAAAACCTGCTTGTTGCAAGAACAATGGCAATCTCAAATAGTTGTGTATACTTTGCCACTCTCCATTTTGTCCGTCAATTTCTTTTGCCCGAAATAGACATTCTATTGCCAAATCCCACTGTGTTTTTTTGAATTGTGTAGCCGTGCCATGCAATTTCCACACACCTAATTGCAACAGTTCCCCTGTAAGTATTGATGGCTTTCGTTCATATGCTTTATTTGGTTCAAGCAGTTTTAGAAAATCATGGTCTTTTACTGCTAATTTTTTTGTCTTTTTTGCTGATGATGCAATTGGCACATTTGCTAATTGCTCATATGTTAATGCCAATAGGTAGCTTCGTCCTTGCTTACGGCGATAAATATCCTGACGCACTTCTGCATAATACAGTACATAGCGCAATACTTCTACTTGTTGTTCTCCAAAGTGATTTTTAACGTAAGCGGTCATATCACTTTGTAGAACAGGTTTATTTTGTTCTGCAATATATCCTCTAATTAGTTGAATACCTTGCCGATATGTTGGGTCTTCTCCTGCAAATTGAGCGACCTCTTGGGTAAAAGCATCTTGATTGGTTTTATCTGTACCATGAATGCCATAAGCTGCTTTTTGGTAATACATTCTCGCGGTATCAAAATCACCTACTTTCCATGCTTCTCTGGCTAAATAAACAAAATCCATTGCAAAAATCCTTGCTATTTAAAATGCATATTCTCGGAGCTTGTGGTTTTACACGTTCATCTACGTCCCATAATATCTTTGAATTTGATTATCTTGGTTTGCTTTTTTCTCTGTGCTACGCGCCACGCTTGAAATAACAAATTTTCCGTTATCACTGGCTTGGCGGTAGTTTTCCAGCAATTCTTTTTCATCTACATCTAACTTTATTTTTTCAGGCTGCTTTTCCTGAATAAATGGTTCGCCTATTCCACAGACAAGCCAATTTAGGTTTACACGCAATCGTGTACAAATAACTTCTAAACCTTCCGCATTTGGGGTGCGTGTACCGTTTAAATAGCTTTGAGCTGTTCTATATGGCAATTCTGTTAATTCTTGAAAATCCTTTAATTTCAAATTCTTATTTTCACAAATAAAAACCAATCTTTCTTTTATACACGTTTGCATCAAATATCCCTTTACTTTATACGCGAACGCGTATATTATGCACACATCGCAAACAAAAGCGCGATTTATCGCAAATAAATAGCGTGAATTTTATCACAACAAGGAGCTTAAAAATGGCTTTAACACCCGAGCAAGTTAAGAAAAATTTTAAACAAAAAGGCATCACGTTTTCAGGCTGGGCAAGAGAACATGGCTATCGTCCGCAAGAAGTTATCCGCGTCCTGAATGGTTTTTTCAAAAGCCAGCCGTGGTCAAGGACATGAAATTGCCGTCAAACTGGGTTTGAAATAGGAGCAACCTAATGGCAATCAGTAAAAAAGGCAGCCGTGTGCTGAAAGTATTTAAGGCTTTGGAAGCGCATCCGATTATCGGGTTGAGCAATAAAGAAATTGCGGACGGCTTGGGTATTTCTGCGGTTCATGTGAGCCGTGATTTGGAAGATTTAATCGCTGAAGGTTTGGTAACGAAACTAGATAACGGCAATTTTGCATACAGCATTAAAACCTTGCAGATTGCGGAGCGTTTCAGGCAGCAGCAAGCTCATTTGACTGCTAAATTGGAAGAAACCGCAGAACGTGTGAACAGATTTTAAGAAGTTCCGACGTCGGAACTTTTGGGAGATAAAAAAATGAGTAGTGAAGTGGAAGTGATTGATGTGAATGCAACCAGTAATCACGCAGCGATGCACAGCGTGATGGTAATGGAACAATGGGGAAACGGCGAAACCTATAACGAAGCAACTTGGATTGAACGTGGTCGTCATGCAGTCCGCCAAACATTGGAAGGTATGTTTGAACTGGGGCGTGCGTTGATTGTATTAAAAGAACATACCGAATACGGTCGTTTTGAAAGCATTGTTAAAGAACAATTTGGATTAGGTAAAGCAGAAACATCGCGTTTGATGAATGCAACTAAACGTTTCGCCACCCCACAAATGCAAAAAGCCGCGCCCAAACTGATGGACTTGGGCAAATCTAAACTGCTGGAACTCTTGGTAGAAGAAGACGTTACCCTAGTCGGTTTGGCGGACGGCGAAGAAGTAAACGGCATGACTTTGGACGATGTGGACAGAATGACGGTGCGCGAATTGCGAATTGCCCTGCGTGAAAACCGCGAGCAAATGCAAGCCAAAGACAAGGTGTTGGGCGATAAAAACGCCAAGATTGATGAACTTGCCGAAAAACTGGAAAAAGCCAAGAAAAAAGGCAGCCTGAAAGAACCCGACCCTGCCGATGTTGGCAATGAATTATACATGGCGGTCGGTGCAAAAGAAGTAGCGATTCGCAGCCACATTGTGCAACTGGGCGAATATTTCACGCAGCTTGCCGCACACGAGCAAGCCCACGGCATTTCACATCAGGCAAAAATGACTGGCGTCATCAATCAAATCATTATGGATTGTCAGCATTTACGCGACCAGTATGGGCTGCCTGAAACGATTCCCGAAGACGATATGCCCGAATGGCTGACTGGTAGCGATTTGCAGCCTGAAAGCGAGTAATCCCCAATGAATGCGGTATTAAACGAGCGATTAAACGCGATTGCCACGCAACTGGGTAAATTACCGCACGGTGGCAAAACGCCTTTTTTGCAAGCCGAAGCCGAGAAATTGGGCATGAGTGTGGCAAAACTTTACAAAGAATTGGAGCGTGTGATGGTTAAACCTCAACGTAAACGCCGTGCTGATGCAGGAAAAACGGCGTTGGAACTCAAAGATGCACAGATGATTTCCGCCGTGCTAATGGAAACCATGCGGAAAAACGGCAAACGTTTGATGACGGTGGAACGTGCGGTCCGACCAGTTGTTGCAGCCTGCACCTGTAACCAGTCTGCAAAGTTTGCACCCAAATCATGTTTGGCAGATTGACGCGAGTTTGTGTGTGCTGTTTTACCTGCCTGTATCGGGCAAGGACACAGGTTTACGCATGATGAATGCGGACGAATTTTACAAAAACAAGCCAAAAAATGTCGTGAAAATTGAGCAAGACCGCGTGTGGCGGTATGTCGTAACTGACCATTGTTCAGGCTGCCTGTTTGTGTGGTATGTGTTTGGTGGCGAGAACTCGGAGAATTTGTGCGAGACGTTTATTCAGGCAATGCAGCCGAAAGCGGAGCGTTTGCAAGACCCTTTTTGCGGTGTGCCTGTGAATGTGATGCTTGACCCAGGGTCGGCGAATACAGGGCATGGATTTAAGCACCTGAATAAACAGCTTGGCGTGAATGTGATTATCAACAAAGTGGGCAATCCACGCGCCAAAGGGCAAGTGGAAAATGGCAATAATTTGGTGGAAACGCAATTTGAAAGCCGCCTGAAACTGGTACGCATCAACAGCATTGAGCAGTTGCAGGGTTTGGCGAATCGGTGGATGCGTTATTTTAACGGTCAAAAAATCCACAGCCGACATGGTATGAGCCGTTACAAGGCTTGGCAAAAAATCATGCCCGAGCAACTGATTATTCCGCCGCCGACTGAATATTGTCGTGAATTGGTGTTGAGTAAGCCCGAAGAACGCAAGGTCAATCCCGATTTAACCATTGATTTTGGTGGACGCAAATATGACGTACGCAACGTGCCGTTTGTGCTGGTGGGCGAATCGGGTGCTGGTAAATCCACGCTGCGCGAAGACTTGCAAGACCGCATTAACCGAGAAGGTCGTCAAGTGGTGGTGATTGAGCCATATGTATTGGCGATGGAAGACAACGACCAAAAAGGCAAAACGCTCAAAGCGGTACACATTGCCGAAGCGATTTTGGAAGCCGTGTCGCCCAATACATCACCCAAACGCAGCCCCGAAGCGCGTTTCCGCCAAATTCACAAAGCCCTTGCCGATAGCGCGAAAGCTGGCAACAAGCACGTTTTAGTGATTGAAGAAGCGCATTGTTTGCCCATTCCCACGCTGAAACACTTGAAACGCTTTTTTGAACTGAAAAACGGTTTTGAACGCTTGATTGGGATTGTGCTAATCGGTCAAACCGAACTGGGGCAAAAGTTGAGTGAGAACAACCCAAATGTGCGTGAAGTGGTGCAACGCTGCGAAGTGGTAACGCTGTTGCCACTCACGGACGGCAAATTGCAAGGCTACCTGAAACACAAATTTGAGCGCGTAGGCGTGAACGTTGCCGATGTTTTAACCGACAACGCCATTGATGCCATTGCTGCACGGCTGACGGTTACCAGTCGCAACAAAAACCAGTTACAGCAGCAAAGTTTGTTGTATCCATTGGCGGTCAATAATTTGGTATCGGCGGCGATGAATGAAGCAGCTAGTTTGGGTTTTGCCAAAGTAGATGCGGATATTGTGAAAGGGATTTGAGATGGAGTTGCTTTATTATTTATCTGCCCTGCGTTTTTGGGAAACGGTAGAGCTGTTGATTAAAGTGTGTGTACTGGGTTTGTCCATTCGTTTTGTGCTGAAAGTGTGCATTTTGCAACCGATTGACGAAATGCGACGCACATGGAAACAATAATTTTTTTGCTTGTTGATTTTTATAACTATTTGATTTTAATTTAAAAGGAAAAATCAAATGATGACCGACCCAAATTGGATTATCCAAAAAATGAATGAGTGGGAAGAGAAATTGGCAGTAGCGCGTGATGAATCTGATTACAAATTGGAACAACGCGCCACAAGAGAAATCAAAGCCTACCGTCAATGGTTGGCAAGATTAAACACAGCGAAAGGGAAACCATGAAAACCCGATGCCCCTGCTGCGGAGCAGAAAACAGCCTAGACGCATTACTGGCACACGAAGAAGCAAGACAAGCTGTGTGGGCGGTAGCGCAAATCAACGGCGAATTAGGGCGACTAGCCGTGCAATACATTGCCTTGTTTCGCCCTAGTAAAACCGCGCTGACATTTGACCGCATGGCAAAACTGCTTGGCGAAATTCAGCCCGACATGGAACGTGGCGCAATCAATCGCGACCGCATTGAATACCCAGCACCGCCCGAAGCGTGGGGGTATGGCTTTCGTGAAATGCTATCGCGCCGAAATGCAGGCTGCTTGAAATTACCGCTCAAATCACACGGTTATTTGTATGAAGTGATGAGCGGTTGGAAAGGGCAAGGCTTGCGTAGTCCTCTCCCCACCCCTCTTCCAGAAGGCGAGGGAAATCCAAGCAGCCTGCAACCCGAAGCCAGCCAAACGCTGACCGCAGCCATGCAATTACAAGGATTGCGCCGATGAAACCACCGCGCAAAATGCCTGATTGGGCGTATAACCAAATGATAGAAGGCTTACAAAAATTACTCGTGTTGCGTTTACAAGGCGCACCGCCAGCCGATGCGATTGTTGCGCTTGCCTCGGTGTGGGAAGAAGCCCTCATCCCCCACACATGGTTTTACGATAGAGATTTAGACCACAACCGTTTGCCCACCGCCTTCAAGCGCGTGATTCAACACGCGGAAAAATGGGTGCAGCCAGCACAAGTTATCCGCGAAATTCCACCACGCAGCGAATCGGCTGTGTCAGGATTGATTGAACAAAAGCAGCCTGCACTATCCGAAGCCGAACGCGAGCGCAATCGGCAATATATTCAGCAGTTGTTGAACACGATTGCGCGAGCCAAACGCCCCAATGATAGTGAATTCACTTCAAACTAATACAGCGTTACCAACGCCCTTATGTACCACGCGTACACGGCGGTCGTTGTCGCCTTGTCCTAGTTTGAATTGAATCCACTATAACCCAAACAAGGAAATCCAAAATGAACGAAATTGATTTAAGCCAATACCGCCAAGACGCTCGCGGCAATTTAATCCCGATTGAGAACATCAAAGAAATTGATTTAGACCGCGATGAACTGGTCAAAGAAATTTTTGCAGCGATTGAAACGCCCATGCGTGAACTGGAACAAGCACGGCGCAACGGCATTGAAGATGTTCGCGCTTTCGTTGAATTAGCCGCCGAAAAATATGGCGCGAAACCGAGCAAAAAAGGCAACGTAACTTTGCATAGCTTTGACGGTGAATTACGCGTTACTGTGGCAATGGCGGACGTGCTGACCTTTGACGAACGCTTAACCGCCGCCAAAACGCTAATTGATGAATGCTTGGACGAGTGGACGCAAGACAGCCGCCAAGAATTGAAAACGATTGTGCAGCAAGCGTTTGATGTAAACAAAGAAGGCAATATCAGCACGGCAAAAGTGTTGGGCTTGCGTCGTTTGAATATTGAGCATGAGAAATGGCAACGCGCCATGACGGCGATTGACGACAGCATTCACACGCAAACCACACGCGAATATATCCGCATTCATCGGCGCGATGAAAATGGCGCGTATGTGTTGGTGTCGCCTGAATTGGGGAAAGCGTAGTTTGCCCTCTCCCTAACCCTCTCCCACAGGAGAGGGAATCAACTCGCAAACGGCGGAGCGGTTTTCCAAGCCGACTTGCAGCCTGAAAAGATTTCAACGTAAAGGAAAATACAATGTTTATTAAACAATTAAGCGTTTATCGCTTGAACCCTGAAACCGCTCCTAGTGTAGATAAGCTGGAAATGGCATTGGCAAAATCCCCTTTTTCGGAAGTAACGGGTTTAGATTGGTACAGTCTCGGTTTTGTACCTCCTCATGATTTTGGACACGAGCTGGTTTTTCAGGCTGCAAACACATGGTCGGTTAGCTTGAAAAAACAAGAACGTATTTTGCCTAATTCTGTCATTAAAGATGCGGTAGAACAGAAAATCACACATATTGTGCAGAATGAATGCCGTCCTGTTGGTCGCAAAGAACGCATTGAGTTAAAAGAACAAGTGATAGATGAATTGTTACCACGCGCTTTGTGCCGTAGTAGTCGCTTGATGGCGATGTGCCATGTGCCTAGTCAGTTGTTGTTGATTGGTAGTGCGAGCAGCCATGTTGCTGAGAATATGCTGTCAAATTTACGCGAGGCTTTGAGTGGATTAGATGCAAAGTTACCTCATACCAAGCAGTCGCTTATGTCTTTGATGACAGAATGGGTATTAGCCAGTAAAGCCGCAGGCAATTTTGAATTAGATGATTCGTGTCAATTAACAGGTGTTACGCGCTTTGATGGACTGATTAAAATCAGTCATAAGCTATTGAGTGATGAAGATGTGGTAATTCATGTCAAAAATGGTTTGAAAGTTAAAGAATTAGGCTTGATTTGGCGTGAACAAATTGCTTTTGTTTTAACGGAAGACTTTAAGTTAAAACGCATTTGCTTTTTGGATACTTTGCAAGAAAAAGCAGAATCACAGAGCGATGATGCAGCCAGTTTAGCTTTTGCTAGTCAAGTGATTGCAGCCGAAAGTTTGTCTAAATTGATTCATGAATTAGTTGCCATGTTAGGCGGATGGGGGGAATGACTTTCAGGCAGCCTAAAAGACCATTTTCAGGCTGCCTGAATTATTGTAGAATATTGATTATATTGTTGATTTTTGAAACATCGTTTCACACAGTGAAATAAATCACACGAAAGGACAGCCTATGGCAGACACCCGAGTTCCCGAATTAGTCGCCGATTTAGAAGCGCAAGCCGTAGCTTGTTTAATGGAAAACGTCCCCACGCTAGACGGTCAGACCGCCACCATCATCAGCAAAAAATTATCGCAGCATTTAAGTTGCAACTGGGGCGGACAGTTGATTTACTTTCCCAAAAACCAAGGCGGCAAATTAGACGAGCGCGATAAACAAATCTATGCCGAGTTTAACGGCAAAAATCATCAAGAGTTAGCCAGAAAATACAATTTAGCCGTGCAGCAAATTTACAAAATCGTCAAAGCCGTTGAGCAGGCGGAAGCGTTAAAACGACAACAGGGCTTGTTTGATGATGATTAAAATCCCTAATTCAAACTACAATGCGGTCAGGTTCGTTTCTGACCGCATTTTTAACGCGTTTAAAACTTGGGTTGGGGGTTTGCTTGGGTTTGGGGTAAAACGCGCTATAAACGCGAATTTGAGTGATTTAGAAAAGCAGCTATTTTCAGGCTGCTTTTTTTAATGTGCGTTAAAAGTTTTTCAGGCTGCCTGAAAGCATAATCCGCCCTATCTAAACAGATAAGGGCGTTTTTTTATGCAATACGAAATTTTCCGCGCTGGCAAACGCAAAGACGCGCACGGCACGGAAGTAAACATCACGGTGCAAGATTTGCAGCAAGCCGCCAACGCCTATAACGCCAATTTTCACGAAGCACCGCTTGTTATCGGACACCCAACCCACAACGCCCCTGCGTTTGGCTGGGTGGAAAAATTATCCGTTCAAGGCGATGTGCTGACGGCGGATTTTAAGCAGGTGGACGATGGTTTGGTGGATTTGGTGCGACAGGGCAAATACAAAAAAGTGTCGGCAAGTTTTTATCCGCCTACGCATTCGGCGAATCCTGTGCAGGGGTCTTGGTATTTGCGACATGTTGGCTTTTTGGGCGCGGCTGCCCCTGCGGTTAAGGGTTTGGCGGCGATTGAATTTGCAGATGATGAAGCTGGCGTTGTGGTGTTTAGTGAAGATTTTGCAATGACACAAAACGCGATTGCCCGAACTTTTCGCCGTTTGCGTGAGTGGATTATTGGCAAAGACGGCATGGACGCTGCTGACCAAATTATCCCAGCTTGGCAGATTGGCGAATGGGAACGCGCCGCCACGCAGCCTGAAGTTGTAACCCCTGATTTTAACGAAACGGAAACAAAGGAAACCGATATGGCAACCGAACAAGAACTCGCGGCGGCAAATGCTGCTCGTGAAAAAGCAGAACGCGAATTGGCAGAATTGAAAGCCGCGCAAGCCAAAGCGCAACGCGATGCAGTACATCAATCCAATGCGAATTTTTGCGAAGAATTGGTTAAGGCTGGCAGCCTGAAACCTGCGGATAAAGATTTGATGAATAAGGTGCTGGATTTTATGTCATCGCCTGAACAATGCGCGGATTTCAATGAAGAAAACGCGCTGGTCAATTCATTCAAAGCATTTTTGCAAGGCAAGCAAACGATTGTTGAAACAGGCGAAATGGCAACACCGCAAAACGCTGGCAAAGCGCAAAGCTATTCAGGCAGTCACGATTTTGCGGAATATGCCGAACCCAACGCCTTATCGCATCATGAACGCGCTTTGGCGTTGGCAGCAAAAGAAAACATTTCCTACGAAGAAGCGGCTCGCCGCACAGCTCAATAACAGAAAGGTAATACGATGAGTGCAGCACATTTACGCCAGTTACGCGGTCAGATTGACCCTGTATTGACCCAGTTGGCGGTGGGTCATAAACAAGCCAAGTTTATCGGCGAGAAAATTATGCCTGTGGTGTTTACCGAAAAAGAAGGCGTGAAAATCCCGACTTTTGGCAAAGGCTCGTTTGTGGAATATCAAA
The DNA here is from genome assembly GCF_900475905.1 of Kingella kingae. Taxonomy (GTDB): domain Bacteria; phylum Pseudomonadota; class Gammaproteobacteria; order Burkholderiales; family Neisseriaceae; genus Kingella; species Kingella kingae. The sequence goes on along the minus strand of NZ_LS483426.1, from coordinate 1,756,203 downwards.
CAGAACGCGCGGTAGGCGCAGCCAGTAATGTGGTAAGCATGGATAAAACCGTACTGTTGCCTGTTGTGTTGGAAGAACACGATTTAGCGATTGGTGTGGATTACCGCGAACAAGCAGAAAGCCTGTTTGATGAACGCGCCAAAGCCACGCGTCGCGCCGTGAACGGCATTCAGTTGCGCCAAGAAATTGAAACGGCAACGCTGTTGCAAAGTAAGGCGACTTACGAGAGCGGTCATTACAAAGATTTGTCGGCAGCAACGAAATGGAGTGACAAAACCGCCAACCCAATCAAAGACATTGCAGACGCAAAAGAAGTGGTACGCGCTGCCTGTGGTATGCGCCCGAATGTGTTGGTATTGGGTGCGAGTGTGGCGCACGCTTTGTCGTACCACCCTGTTTTGCAGGCTGCTTTGGGTAGCAATGAACGCAAATTGATTACGCCTGATATTTTGAAAATTTTGTTTGAAGTAGATGAAGTGATTATCGGCAATGCGGTTTCTGCTCCTGCGCCAAATAAACAAACGAAAGACGTTTGGGGTGCATTTGCAGCGTTGATTGTCCGCCCGAAAATCATGTCAAACGGCAATGACGAAGGCGAGCCAAGTTTTGGCTACACCTTGCGCCGTCAAGGCATGCCGTTGGTAGACCGCTACAACGAAGTGGGCGGTAAGGTGGAATACGCTCGTTACACCGACATTCGCAAAGTCGCGGCTGTGGGTGGTGCGTGTGGGTTCTTGTTTGATAAAGCAATTTAATTTTCAGGCTGCCTGAAACAAAAGGCAGCCTGAAAGAAAGGTAAAAAAATGACACTAACTAAAAAAGTCGTTTTGGTGGCAACCACCACCGCCCATGCCCCAATCATCGCCAATCGCCTGATTGGTTTTGACGGCAAACAAGCCAAAGCCAATGCTCCTGTGTATGGCGTAACGCCACGCGATGCGGACGAAGGCAACAGCGTGGCGGTGGAATGTGTCGGCATTGTGCTGGTGGAAGCTGGCGGTGCGATTACCGCAGGGGCAAAAGTCGCGGCGGACGGCAACGGTTGCGCGGTGGCTGGAGAAAATAATGCGTTTGGCGTGGCGGTATCGGCTAAGGCGGAAGCTGGCGAATTAGTCGCCGTGTTGATGAAAGGCTAAAAAATGGCAAACAAATATTTGGCAAATACTCCCTTGATTTTGCAAAACGAAAATGGCGAAGACGTGCGCGTTGAGCGTGGCGAAACGGTGGTTTTATCGGATACGCAATATGCGGAAGTGGCGGCACACGTTACGTTGATTGAAACGACGGAAAAGCAGCCTGAAACGGCAGAGCCAAAAGACAATCAGCCTGCACAATCCGCACCCGAAGTAACGCAGCCTGAAAAGCCGAAACGCAATTCCAAAGCGGAGCAGTAAGTCATGTACATCAACGCCGATGATTTAGCCAAAGCGATGAGCAAGGCGGAGCTGGTGCAATTAACCAATGACGAGCCGCGAGCCACAGAGCCAAACAATGAGATTATTCAGGCAGCCATTGCCTATGCGTGTGATTTGGTGGACGGCTATTTGCGTGGGCGTTACCCATTGCCCTTGCAAGACGTGCCGACTGTGTTGCCGCCATTGTGTATCAATATTGCCCGACATTATTTGCATTCTCGCCGATTAAATCGGGCGGATTTTCCGAAAGTGCTGGAAACGGCTTACAACGCCACAATCAAGGCATTGGAGCAAATCCGAGACGGCAAAATCCACATCGGCGTTGATAATTTGGCAAAACAAGCACAGCCCGAACGCGGTTCGTATCACGTTCGCGGCGGTGTGAAACACGATTGGGACGGTTACTAAATGAGTGCAACACGCCCGATTATTGACGCGGTTGCCACGCATTTACAGGCAGCGATTCCGTGGGTTAGCGTGGACGTATTCCCCGAAAACCCTGCGGATTATCAATTTATCCACCCTGTTGGGGCGGTGCTTGTCGGTTATCAGTCTAGCAAATTCACTAAACTGGAAAGTTTAGGCTTGATTGCCCAGCAGCGTGATGTGGTGCTGCATTTGACGGTTATCGGCTCGCATTTGCATGGCGATGATGGCGCGTTGGCGATTTTGGACGAGGTGCGTTTGGCAATCGTGGGCTTTAAGCCGCCCAATTGTTTGCCGTGTAGCTTGTTGCAAGAACGCTTTTTAAGCGAAGACGCAGGTGCATGGCAATACGAATTAACTGTGCAAACCACCACGCAGCAAGTGCAAGTTTGCCAGCCTGAAAACCTACCTACGCTAACACAAGTCCATCATCGCCACACACAAGACCCACTCAATCCCCATTTAAAACCCCAAACGCCATAGGAGAACAACATGGCAGCAGCATTTCATCACGGCTCGGAAACCATTCGCATTGACGGAGGTTCTAGCCCAGTTTACACGGTGGACGGCGCGATTACCGCCATCATCGGCACAGCACCCACAGGCGCAGTCAATGAATTGACCGTTTGCCAAACCAGTAAAGATTTTGCCCAATTTGGCGCAGAGCTGACCAATGCAGGTTTTACCATCCCCAATGCCACGAATATTTGGACACGTTACAAAAGCGGCATTGCTTATGTGGTTAATGTGTGCGACCCAAGTAAGCACAAGACCACCGTAACCGATGAAGTTTTGGTGGTGGATAGTGATACCTTGTCTGCTAAAACCAAAAAACCTGCTTTGCAAAGCGGTTGGGTGGTAAAAGATAGCACGTCCACTTTGACTGCTGACCGTTATGCGCTCAACGCTTTGACTGGCGAAATCCAATTTAAAACCAAACCTACCGACCCTAAAATTACCTACACGCACACCGACCCAACCAAAGTAACCGAAGCCGACATCATCGGCGCGTATGTTGCGCAAACAGGCAAACGCACGGGCATGGAATTGGTAACCGAAGGCTTTAACCGCTTTGGTGCAGACGCGAAAATCATTATTGCACCTGAATTTGACAAGACCGCCACTTGCGCGGCTGCTTTAACGGTTTTGGCGGACAAATTACATGGCATTGCGTATTACGATGCGCCCAAAGGCACAAAATTGAGTCAAGCGATTACAGGGCGTGGCAATCTTGGCACCATCAATTTCAATACATCCAGCGACCGCGCACAATTGTTTTATCCGCACGTGATTGGCGTGTTGGGCGTGGAAAGTTTGGCGACCCATGCCGCAGGTTTGCGTATGAAAACGGACGTGGAACAGGGGTATTGGTTTTCAACGTCCAACCGTGAATTGTCGGGCGTAACAGGCTTGGAAATCGGTTTGACCGCTCGTGTGGACGACCCACAGAGCGAAACCAATCGCCTGAACGAAAAAGGCATCACCACCGTATTTAACAGCTACGGTACAGGCTATCGCTTATGGGGCAACCGCTTGGCGTGTTTCCCCACCACATCACACATCAAAAACTTTGAAGTGGCGCAACGCACAGGCGATTTGATTGACGAGAGCATTCGCCGTTTTGAGCTGCAATACATTGACCGCCCAATTGATGACGCGCTGATTGACAGCTTGACAGAAGGTATCCGCACTTATTTGAGTACGGTGCGCGGTATTGTCGGTTACAGCGTGAGCTTGGATTATGACTATGATTTGGCGGAAGCATTTAGCAAAGGTCAAGTGCCGATTGTGTATGACTACACGCCCAAGCTGCCGATGGAACGCGCCACCAATACCAGCGTGATGACGCGCAAATATTTAATCAACTTGGTTGGCAACAGCTAGGAAGGACGGTAGAAAATGAGCGTAATCAACGCAATTTACAATGCCAACGTGTATGTGAACGGTGTTTCGCAACTTGGTCGTGCAAAAGAATTTAAGCTGCCTGAATTTGAAATCAAGCAAGATGATTACACAGGTTTGGGTATGTTCGCTGGCGTGAAATTGCCCAGCGGCGTGGAAGCCCCCGAAGGCGAAATCACTTGGAATGCCTTTTATCCTGATGCGGCGCGGATTATTAACCACCCATTTAAAGCGGTGCAACTGATGGTGCGCGGCAATTTGCAAACTTTTGATGCGACTGGCTTGGCAAAAGAAGTGCCGATTGTGACCACCGTGTCGGCATGGTTCAGCAAAAACGCGCTGGGTGGCTACAAACCGCATGAAAAAGCGGAATTTAGCAGCACTTATCAGGCGGTGGAAATTCGTCAGGTGGTGGACGGACGTGAAACCTTGTATTTTAACGCACTCAAAAACGAATACCGCGTGGACGGTGTGGACGTGTTGAGCCAGTTCCGCAAAAATATTGGCGCGTAGAGTTTGATTTTTGAATTTAAAAGTCCTAGTGGGTTGCTGTCCGCTAGGACTTTTTTTAATGCGCGTTAAAAGCATTTCAGGCTGCCTGAAAATAAAATACACCTGTTTTTACGACATTTTTTAAGGAAAAATCATGACACAAGCACAACAAATCAAACAAGAATTGAACGGCGAAATCACGGTAACGCTGAAATATCCCATGCGCTTGGCGACAGGGCAAACGCTGAACAAAGTAACTGTGCGCCGTCCGCGTGTGGGTGATTTGCGTGCAGTCATGCACATCGGCAACGAGGCGGAACAAGGTTTGGCGTTGGTGTCGCGTGTTACGGGTCTTGTTCCCGAAGATTTGGATATGTTGGATTTGAAAGATTTGGAAGCCATTCAAGCCACATTTCGTAGCGAAGAAGACGAGTAATCCGAAAAGTTCGCAGCAGCTCAATCAAGAATTACTAGCTGCTTGCGCCGATATGGCATGGTGGTTTGGGTGGAGTGTGCAAGAGATTTACGATTTGCCATTAGATGAATTTGCCGACTGGCTAGATGAAGTCAATCGGCAAATTAAGGCGAAGTATCAGAAATAGGATTAGGCGTTGCGCTCACGTTCGGCAGCAATTTCGTGCTGTAAATCGCGGCAGTAGCCGTTATTGGTGTCGGCATCATCTTTACCAAACGCAGCGCGGAATACATCGGCAATGCCAGCCAATACCGTTGCTGCAAGCAATGGCAGAAACAGCAGCAAAGCCAAAACCATTATGCCCCAAATAAAAATCATGATAAGCACCTTGTCAATAAACAAGTTTTTAACACGGAAATTATAATACATGGCTTCAGATTTAAGTTTATCTATTAGCGTGTCGGCGGTGGTTGACGGCGCATTGTCGGGTTTAACCAACATCGGCAAGGCGATGAATACGCTCAAATCCACCACCACGAATTTAACCGCTAAACAAAAGGAATTAGGCGAATCATTAGAGCGCAATAAAGACCGTTTGAGCAGTACATCTGCCGCGCATTTGTGGCGGCAATACAATCAAGTTGGTTAAGCAATTGATAAATTAACGCGCAAACACGAACAGCTTGCCAAAATCGCAGCGCGTAAAATTGGCAATCAAGAACAATGGCAAAATTTAAAAGGGCAATGGCAAAACGCAGTCTCTGCGGCTGGTGCATTGATATTGCCTGTTAAGTTGGCAATTGATTTTGAAAGCGCGATGGCAGATGTTAAAAAAGTCGTAGATTTTGAAACACCCGAGCAATTTAAGTAAATGGGCAACGATATTGTGGCGATGAGTCGCAAAATCCCCATGGCCGCGACAAAATTAGCCAAAATCGTGGCGTTAGGTGGTCAATCGGGTATTGCCCAAAACGACTTGATGAGATTTACCGACAGCGCAGCCAAAATGGGCGTGGCGTTTGATGTCTCCGCAGAAAAAGCAGGGCAATCCATGGCGGAATTGCGCTCGGCATTCCAACTTGACCAAAGTGGCGTGGAAACGCTAGCCGATAAAATCAATTATCTGGGCAATACCACACCTGCTGCTGCCAAATGCATTATGGAAATTGTGCAGCGTGTGGGTGCGTTTGGTACGGTGGCTGGATACAACACAGGTACGGTGGCGGCACTTGGCGCAACCATGCGTGGTTTTGGTATTCAAGAAGAAATGGCGGCGACCAGTATTAAAAACATGATGTTGGCACTGGTGGCAGGGGAAACCGCCACCAAAAGCCAAAAAGCAACATGGAAAGAATTAGGGTTTGACCACGAGCAAATCGCCAAAGATATGCAAAAAGATGCGGAAGGCACTACGCTGAAAGTGCTGGAAGCGGTGTCAAAACTAGAAAAATATAAACAAGCATCAACACTGAAAGAATTATTCGGTAGCGAGTCCTTGTTGGGTATTGCGCCATTTCTTACCAGCATTGATACTGTTAAGAAAATTTAGAAGGTGTGAAGAGTGCCGCCAATTTTGACGGCTCAATGAATAAAGAATATGAAGCACGTGCCGCGACTACTGCCAATAATATTCAGTTGTTAAAAAACAGTTTGACGGGACTGGGCATTACAGTTGGCTCAATATTGTTGCCAGCCGTTAATCGTTTTGTTGTTTTGTCCACCAGCGTAGTCAATGCGCTGACCGATTGGGCGCAACAGCACCCTGTTTTAACCCAAGCGATTGTCGGCACAACTGCCGCTATTTTGGCGTTCATTTCTGGCGGTTTTGTCATACGTGTGCTGGGTAATCGTATGATGGCAGTATTGCTTTCGGTACGCGGTGGTTTTGCTGCTTTAAGTGCTAGCATTACTGCGGTTCGTGCAGTCATGCAAGGTGGTGTAGCGTTATCCTCGCTTGAAGGCAATTTAGGTAAGGTAATACGAGCGTTTACAACTGTTCGTACAGCGATTATGGCATTTAGTTTATCTTCCGCAATGGCTTTTGCCCCTGTATTGCTGGCGATTGCAGCGGTCGCGGCCGCAGCAGCGTTGATTTACATTTACTGGAAACCGATTAAAGCCTTTTTTATTGGCTTTTGGGACGGTTTTAAAGACGGTATTGCGCCCATTATGCCTTTGCTGGAAATGATAGGGGCTGGCTGGAAAGGTTTATTTGATTTGGCTGTGGCATTTGTGCAGCCGATTATCGCGTGGTTTCGTGAGCTGGGTTTGGTTAGCGATGAAACGGCGCAAAAATCGCAAAGCATTGGCTATTTTTTTGGCGCGATGTTGGGAACACTACTGGGGAATGTTCAAGCGATTGGCGGTGCGATTATCAACGGTTGGCGCATGATTTTTGATAGCCTGTTTAATGTGGTCTTTATGGTTATTGAACAGGTTAAATCCGTATGGCAAGGCGGATTAAGCAACATGGTTGCGCTGGTAATGAACTGGTCTATTTTGGGCGCAATCCGTGCCATTTTGAATGCGATTGCGGCATTGTTTGGCGGCGAAGTAGGCAGATGGGCAAGCTACGGCGCAAACATGATTGACGGCTTGATTAACGGCATTTCGGCTGGCATTGGACGCGTGGTTGCAATGGCGCAAAATTTGGCAGCGCGTGTGAAAGGTGCATTTACAGGCGCAATGCAAATTCATTCTCCCAGCCGTGTTTTCCGCTCGTATGGCGGATTTATGACCGAAGGCTTGGCGATTGGCGTAAACAAAAGCGCGGATAAGCCCATTGGCAAAATCCGCCAACTGGCAAGTAACCTAAAAAACCGTTTTGCCGAACGAATGAGCGGTTTTCGCAGCGATTTGTCGGCGCGGCTATCTGCCAATGCGGATAATTTAAGCCAAGCGCGAGCCGAATACAGCCAAGCACAATTCAACAATGGCGGTGCAATGACCATTCATTTCAACCCCACGATTAACATCAATGGTGGCGGTAATATGTCCGCACAAATGCAGCAAGGTTTACAAATGTCATTGTACGAATTTGAAAAAACGCTTGAACGTATGATGGCAGAAAAAATACGGAGGGCTTATTGATGTTTGCACAACTGGGCGATGTGAAATTTGAATTATTGAACAGTTTCACGACTCTTGAAGAAACCCACGCCGCCACTTTCGCCAAACACGATGTGTTGAAAGGCAGACCGCGTTTGCAAGCGATGGGTAATGATTTGACCGAGTTACGGTTCGGCATCAAATTGCATTGGAAACTGGGCGATGTGGACACGGCATACAAGGGCTTGATTGCCGCCAAAGAAGTCCAGCAAGCGGTAAGTTTGGTGTACGGTTCTGGGCGATTTGTCGGCTGGTTTGTGATTGAACGGCTGACCAGTCGCACCACGCAAATGGACGGCAATGGTCGCACGGCAGCGCGTGAATTGGACATTGAACTGACCGAATTTGTGGGCGACCCAAATAACCCACTTCCCACACCCGCAATTATTTCAGGCAGCCAAAATCCATTATTGGCAATGCTGCCTGAAAGCGCGAAAAGCCAAGTTTCGCCAATCGTAGAGAATGTGCAAAAAGCCGTGAAAGTCTATCGCACGGTGGAAAAAGAGATTGACGAAGCACAACGCTTGTTTCAGGCTGCCAAAGAGTTGCGCCATGACCCAGCAGGCGCATTGCATATTGTGGGTGATGTATTGGGTGTGGCAAGTGGTGCGTTGGGCAAATTAAACACACTGCCTGAAATCACCGCAAAATTGGGCGATTTAAAAGGCGTAGCCGAATTCGCACTACAAAGTAGCCAAGCGGCTTCGCAGCTGGGTAACGCGGTCGGTGAACTTCGTGCAGGATTTGACAGTGGCAATGTAGGAGATTGGCTAAATAACGGTGCAAACGCGATAGATGCTGCCGCTGAAAGTCTGCAAAACGGCACAGCAGCCGTGCAAGGTTTAATCGCATGGATTGCGACACGAAAGGATGCAACATGAACGGCGTTTTAATTTACACCACGCTCGATGGCGACCGTTGGGACACGATTGCGCATAAGCATTATGGCACCGCTTTTGAGATTGACCGCTTGATTGCAGCTAATCCGCATTTGCCGTTTGCGGAACAGTTTGAAAGCGGCTTGACCGTGTTTATCCCCGTCATACAGCAAAAAATACAACGTAATCAGGAGAAAATGCCGCCATGGTTGAGATAATGAATTTACTTTCAGGCAGCCTGAAAAGCGAAAACCAGCACCCCGTTACACGCCCTGATTTTGTTTTGCAATACGAACAAAAAGACATCACAGCCGACATCGCGCCCTATCTGTTATCGTTTACTTACACGGATTATTTGGGTGAACAGTCAGATGAATTGCAGGTTGAATTTGAAGATACGGACAGGCGTTGGTTGCATTCATGGTTTCCCGAACAAGGGGATAAATTGAGTTTGTCGGCTGGCGACCAGTTCACAGGCTTGATTAACTGGGGTAACTTTGAAATTGCGGAGATTGAATGGGAGCGCAGTCAAAACGGCGGCGACAGAGTAACACTCAAAGCATTAAGCACAGGCATTACCAAAGCCAATCGTACCCTAAAAGCCAAAGCCTATGAAAATACCACGTTGGCGGCGATTGTCCGAATGGTAGCCAAACGACTGAAATTAAACGTTTCAGGCAGCGTGGCGGACATCAAAATCCAACGCGTTACCCAATATCAAGAACGCGATATTGAATTTCTTACCCGATTGGCACATGAATATGGGCATACATTCAAAATTGTCGGCAACAAAACGCTTGTATTTGAAAGTCGTAAACAATTGGTAGAACGCAAAGCGGTGGCTATCTTGCAGCCTGAAAACTTAATCCGTATCCGATTGCGAGATGCGATTAAAAACGTTCCAACTGCTGTGGAAGTATCTAGTTTTAACCACAAAACCAAAAAAACCGTTCAGTCCACGAAAAAGACAAAATCGCGGCGTCAATCGCGAAAGAAACCAGCTAAACGCCCGACCACAAGCGATATGCTTAAAATTGTGGCACGTAGTGGCGAAAGTCAAGCGCAATTAAACCGCCGCGCCCAAGCTGCACTAGACAACGCGCAGGATGAACAATGCGCAGGCAGCGTGTCGTTGTTTGGTCATGCTTTATTGGTGGCGGGGCAGACGGTGCAATTAGTCAAAATAGGACATTTTTCAGGGAAATATTTGGTCAAACAAGCGCGACATGATTACAGCCATTCACGTGGTTATACGACTGAATTGGAAGTCAAAATGATTGAATACATAGATGAAGATACGGAGCAGCAAAATGTTCAGGCAGCCTGAAAATCATGATTTTACCGCCACATTGCAATTTGGTACGGTTGCGGAAATTGACGATAAAAAACACGCTGTACGCGTGGTGCTGCCAGCATTGGAAAATCTGCAAACTGATTGGCTGCCCATGATTACGCTGGCGGCAGGTGGCAATCAGTTTTACTGTTTGCCTGACATGGGCGCGTTGGTGGTTTGCCTGTTGGACGCGCGTGGCGAAAGTGGCGTGTGTTTAGGCGCGATTTACAATGAGGCTGACCCTGTGCCAGCGACTAGCCGTGATTTGCACGTTTTGCAATATGCCAACGGCACACGCATTCAGCACAACCGCAAAACGGGCGATATTTTGATTAAGACCAGTGGCACGGTTACGATTGATGCCGATTGTGTGATACAAAAAACGCTGGCGGTAAATGGCTTGCTGACTTACACGGCTGGTATGGCAGGTTCAGGTGGTGGCGGTGCAGCCGCAACGATTTCAGGCAGCTTGAAAGCAACAGGCGATATTACTGCTGGCAATATTTCGTTGCAAAACCATACTCACATGGAGCAAGGAGATGGTGCGCCAACTTCTGCCGCGCAGTAATCATTTTTGTAAACACGTTGTCAAAAATAGCCAAATTTCCCGACATCGGGAATTTTGTCCCCCAAGTCCTACGGATTGCGGCAGGACTTTTTTTAATGCGCGTTAAAAGTCAATATGCCGTCTTAAAGCCATAATCACACCATGAACTACGAACACCCCATTTCCCAACATTGGCAGCTCGCACAAGGCGGACACGGCATCACGCAAGGCGCGGACGACATTGATTTATGTATCCACAATATTTTGTCCACGCGCAAAGGCGCAGACGTATTACGCCCCAATTTCGGCTCAAACCATTTTGATTATTTGGACACGCCCGAAGACATCTTCGTGCCAAACGTGGTGCGTGAAATCACGCTGGCGATTCAAACATGGGAAAAACGAGCCGTAGCAGAACGCGTACGATTTAGCGGCAACGCCCCACACATCACGATGATTGTGGAATGGCGAATCGCGAACGACATCGCCAGCGAACTCTATCAAACCCAAATTTACGCAACAGGAACAGCAACATGAATGTGAGCGATTTAAAACGCGAAGAAGTCAAAATCGTGGACGACAACCCTGAAACGGTGTTGGCGGAAATGATTGCGGATTACGAATCACGCACAGGCAAAACGCTGCAACCTGCCCACATTGAACGCTTGCTGATTAACACATTCGCCTACCGCGAAACGCTCAACCGCCAGCAAATCAACGAAGCCTATCGGCAACAACACGTCCGTTTTGCCACAGGTTTGATGTTGGATTTATGCGGTGATGACGTGAATACGCCACGATTGGAAGCGTCCGCCGCTCGTTGCACGATACGCTTTGCCGCTACCGAATTTACCAGCGAAGTGAATATCCCCGTTGGTACGTTGGTTGCCGTAGGCGAAACCGTGTTTGCCACCACCGAACAAGGGCAACTCACCACCAGCAATCCGCAAATGGATTTGCAGGCAGCCTGCACCGCCACAGGCACAAAAGGCAACGGCTGGTCAATCGGGCAAATCAACACGCTGCAAAGTACGTTGTCGGGCGCAAACCAAATCACAGCACAAAATATCAATATCCCCACAGGTGGCGCGGAAACAGAAAGCGATGAAGCCTACCGCGAGCGTGTATTGCTTGCGCCTGAAAGTTTCTCGGTCGCAGGTTCGGTGGGCGCGTATCAGTATTGGGCGCGAGCAGTGTCGCCCGCGATTTGTGATGTTCATGTGGCGAATGCGCTGGACAGTTCGGGTAATCCGATTGGCGGTACAGTAGCGATTACGGTTTTGAGCAAAACAGGGCTACCTGAACGCGAATTGCTCACACAAATCTATAACGAAGTGTCGGGCGAAAAGAAACGCCCTTTGTGCGACAAGGTAGTGGTGAACGCGCCCGAAACGGTGGATTACACGCTCAATGCAGAACTGGTTTTGTTCACAGGCGCAAATGCACTGGAAGTAAAAACTGCCGCCGAACAAGCGTGGGAAAGTTACGAAACACGCAGACGCGAAAAATTGGGTGGCGATATTGTGCCGCTTAATGTGATGTCCGTTTTAAAAGTCGCTGGCGTATATAACGTGGTTTTGACGCAGCCGAATTGGAAAATCATCAAGCCCAATCAATGGGCAAGATGCACGGCGGTTAAATTGACCACATCAACGGAACGGCAAGATGGCTAGATTGACCTATGCAGAAATCATTGAACGCGACCAACGCTACAAAATTTTAGCGGATTTAGGGCTGCGTTTAGATTTGGCTGACACACCCAAACTCATGCCGCGTTTAGTAGATTTAGTCGCCCCCGAGCATTTGGAACTATTAGCCGAAAGCCGAAGCATTTTGAACGAGGACGGTTATTGGCTGGCTGAAAGCGACCAAGCGCGAAGACGGTTAATTAAAGGCGCGTATGAATTGCACCGCTACAAAGGCACACCGTGGGCAATCCGTGAAATCGTGCGGCGTTTGGGTTTGGGTGAAATCAATCTTGTGGAAGGCTTAAATAGCAAACAGCACAACGCCAAAATCAGCCGAGACGGCAAATACGTTTACGGACACGCCGACCGCTGGGCGCATTACCGCATTGAATTAAACCAAACCATTACCAACGACCAAGCCGCTTTATTACGCAAAACACTACACGCTTTTGCACCAGCACGTTGCGTGTTGGCAGCATTGGATTTTCGTGCTGCTGCCCTGCGCCACAACGGCACAGCCCAGCGCGACGGCACATTCAACAAAGGAACTGCATAAATGGCAAATTTAAAAGAAACCCCAGTCTGGGAAGCAGGCGTTTACCAATGGGAAACATCCGACCCTGTGATGGGTGGTGAAAATGGCATTGACAATAAGCCCACACGCCAGCTCGCCAATCGCACATCATGGCTCAAAGCAGAAATGGCTCGCATTAACGATTTAATCCATGCAAACCAGCAAACAGCTACACAACAATTCGCACTCAAAACCACCACTATCACAGCAGGAGCAGGTTTAACTGGCGGTGGCGTGTTACGCGACAATCAAACTTTGTCATTGGGTAAACCGTCCAAAATCACAGCAACCACAACCAATTTAGCCGTTAGCAATACGCATACGCATGAAATCGATAAAGCCAGTGGTGCGGTGGCAGGCATTGTCATGCTCTCAGCTTCTACCAGCAGCACCGCAACCGACAAAGCTGCGACACCCAGTGCCGTCAAAGCCGCGTATGACCTTGCCGCCAGCAAAGTCAGTTTAACTGCCAACCAAGCCATTGCAGGCAGCAAAACATTCATCAATCCCATTATTGTTGGCGAAACGAGCAGTTGGGAAAAAATGAGATTCAACGTCAAAGGTGGACACTGGCAACTTGAATTTAATCCTGCTGGCATAGACGGTAAATCTTTGAATTTTCTGTTTACTTCGTCCGAAAAGAATCCGCAACAAACACGCATTCGCTTTCCAACCGTTACCAAGCATCAAAACGTCGCCTATGAAAGTTGGGTGGAGGGCGCGATTAACAAAGTTGTGGGACGTTTTGCCGCCAGTAACCACACTCACACATGGGCAAGCATCACAGGCAAGCCAGCCACGTTTGCCCCAGCAGCGCACACCCACACCGAATATCTACCCAAAACAGGCGGAACGATTGATGGAAATTTAAAAATTCAAGGTCATTCAGATAATTGGTATGGCAGTTGGATAAACAATACCAATGCTTTGGGCAGTGCTTTTTTACATTTAGCAACAGGCGGAATCACTCGTGCAGGGATTGAAACTTCCCACGAAGGCAACGGCTCATGGCGCATCGCTTTGATGGGAACAGCACAAGGCGATATCAACCAAGACCGCCACGAACAATTAATGACAGTTAGCGCCGCCAGCGTTTGGACAAAAGCTTACGGCAGCCTGCACGATTACTTCACGCGCCGTAATGAGTTCGCCGTTCAAGCCACAGATAACGGCTATACCCGATTACCCAATGGCTTAATTTTGCAATGGGGCAGTTTCTATTACAACGATTTGCCCAGCTGGAATAATACATTTGATATCACCTATCCCATTACATTTCCAAACAAAGTATTGTCGGTTGTCGCCTGCGGTGCAGGCTACCAAGGCACGCCAACCAACGCCGCCACTTTGCGTAATCACAATTTCACAGCCTATGTACGAGAAATGTACACAGGTGCAGAGGCTGGCGGAGTGCGCTGGTTTGCAATCGGTTTTTAAAGGAGATAATCGATGAGTATTTATTTTGATTACGGCGTACAAACATTTTTTGACGACACCATTCACGAAACCGTACCTCAAACCGCGCAAACCATTACTGCCGAGCAGCACCAAGCCTTTTTAAATGCATTAAATCAAGGCGCGTACATTACCCAAGATTTGCAAATTGTACCGCGCCCAAGTACCGCGCACGTTTGGCAGAACGGTAAATGGCGTATATAGCTGCTATTCCAGTTCAATCCGAGACGGCGGTGTGCGCTTCAAAGTCATGCCCTTGCCGCCTGACAAGTGGGATTTAATCCGCGTGGATTTGCCTGAGCAGCGCATACATGAGTTTTACGCTCAAACCAAAGGTGCGAAGTACGATTGGGCTGGCTGTTTGGGGATTGCCTTACCTGCCTTGCGCCAAAACGTGAAAAAATGGTTTTGCAGCGAATGGTGTGCAGGCTGCTTGGGTTATGACCAGCCTGCGCGGTTTAGTCCGAATGGGTTGGCGAAACAGCTTTCAGGCAGCCTGAAATAGCAAAAACCCTGTCTGAAACACAGACAGGGTAGACAAAACAAAAACGGCTGCGTGGCGGTGTAACGAGCACCGTTCCCACGCCTGCACGCTACGCCACCCGAATTACTGACTGATATTCAACGTGCAGCACGGTTCTTTTATATTTGCAGTGCAATACCTTTGGTGGCAAAACAACGGGTCAAACATTTGGTACAGCGACGACAGAAAAAGCATGGAATGCAACGCAAATCGCCGAAAAATTGCAGGCTGCACGACAACGGCTAGGTGGGGTATTCATTGAAAACGAACCGTGGCAACGTTGTGTCAAACGCTACGACCGACCGCATACATTCTTTTATGCCGACCCACCGTACTGGCAAGTCACAGGTTACGAGCGTGTATTTGATTGGACGGAATACGAACAGCTTGCTCAAACGATGCGAACCATGCAAGGTAAGATGATGTTGAGTATTAATGACCACCCCGATATTCGCGCATTGTTTGCCGAGTTTAATATTACAGAATTGCAGCTAGCTTATTCTGTGGGGCGCAAAGCAGAAAGCCGCATACAGCGTGGTGAGTTGGTTATTTGTAACTACTGATTTCAAGCAGCCTGCAACAACAAAAGCGACTGCAACGTCGCTGTTGTTATATTTGATGCTATAAATTCAAATCCAAACGTTTATGGTATCAAAGTTGCAGCGGTTTTATAGGTAATAGCCAGCGATGAGATTGCTCAATTTGCACAGTTGTAAAAAATCCTGCTTGCAATAAGCAGGATTTGAAACTTTGTTGCACGGTATGAAATAAATAATAAGTGGGTTTATCTTGCAAAATGTGGGGAGAATTTCGCGCGTGGCATCAAACGCCAAAAACAAGTGGCTTTTTTTTATAACTTTTTTGTTGTTGGTACTCGCTTGCTGATAGATAAAGCATCAGGCATCAAAGATTATCCCGATTTGAAAGGCAAAACGGTTGTAACCACCGCAGGCACAACGTCTGAACGTATGCTCAAAGAGTACAACGAAAAAGAAAAAATGGATATGAACATTATTTCTGCCAAAGACCACGGCGAAGCATTTTTGATGCTGCAAAACGGTCGCGTACAAGCCTTTATGATGGACGATGTGTTGCTGGCTGGCGCACGAGCCAAGTCAGCCATATTGGGTGTGATGCGAACCTTACCTAATAAAATGGCAAACCACATTACATCGACCTATGTTACTTTGTTTCGCAATGTGCCGTTGCTGGTGCAGTTGTTTATTTGGTATTACGTTGTTCCCAATGCCTTTCCCGAAGCCTATATTTTGGTGGTTGGCGCGGTGTATTTTGTGATTAGCGCGTTGAGCATGACCCCAATTGCGATGTTGTTTGACGAGCCAACTTCCGCGCTAGCTCCCGAAATGATTAACAAAGTGTTGGACGTGATGGTGGAATTGACGCGCGAAGGCATGACGATGATGTGCGTAACACACGAAATGGGTTTTGCGAAAAAAGTAGCGAACCGTTTGATTTTTATGGATAAAGGGCGAATTATTGAAGATTGCAGCAAAGACGAATTTTTTGGTAGTCCGCGCAGCGAACGCGCCCAGTTATTTTTATCCAAGATTTTGAATCATTAAAGACAGGGGGCGCGTATTCATAAATTGTGCAAAAAGCAGCCTGCATTTTGGTTGATTCAAAGTGTAGGCTGCTTTGGCGTTATAATGTAAACTTTTTTTAAACTGGAATTTTTCATGGACGAACTCACACTCATTTTATTGTTGCTAACAGGCTTTGCCGCTGGCTTAATGGACGCGGCGGTGGGCGGTGGCGGTTTGCTGCAAATTCCCACTTTGTTTGGCTTGCTGCCTGCCCACTTGCCTGTGGCAACGGTGTTGGGTATCAACAAAGCAGCATCGTGTGCTGGCACGTTGATGGCGGCGGTGCAATATGCGCGAAAAGTAAAATTGGCGTGGAAAATGCTGTTGCCAGCGGCTGTGTTGGCATTTGCGGCATCGTATGGAGGCGCGAAATTAGCGGCTCTGATTCCCGTGCAGCACATGAAGCCTGCGATGTTGGTGATTATGTTGCTGATGTTTGTCTATACATTCGCCAAAAAAGACTTTGGGCAACTGGTGCGCCACGATGCTTTAACGCGCCGCGAATGGCTGTTGGGTTTGGGTGCTGGCGCGGCGATTGGTCTGTATGACGGCGTATTCGGGCCAGGAACGGGCAGCTTGCTGGCGTTTGTGTTTATCCGATTTTTCGCTTACGACTTTTTGCAGGCAACCGCGTCCGCCAAAATCATTAACCTAACCACGAATTTGGCGGCGCTGTGTTACTTTATCCCCAATGGCTATATTGTGTGGGAATGGGCGATTCCGTTGGCGGTGGCGAATTTATTGGGCGGCTGGACTGGTTCGTGGCTGGCGGTGCGTGGCGGCACGGTTTGGTTACGCAAAGGGTTTATGCTGTTGCTGTGTTTGTTGATTGGCAAATTTGCTTGGGATTTGTGGAAGTGATTTTGGGGATAAAATTGCAGGCTGCTTTTTGATGTGTTTTTGTATCAAAAAGCAGCCTGCACTTTGTTATTGCTATGCTTTAATTTTGTGTTGATAGTCAAAATATAGTGAATTAAATTTAGATTAGTACAGCGTTGCCAACTCCCTTATGTACTAGATGTACACGGCGGTCGTTGTCGCCTTGTCCTAATCTAAATTTAATCCACTATAAATAGCCTGACAAAGTAGGTTTAGAGTAGTACAAAATCCATTCTTTTGGCTTGCGAACTTTGTCGAATGCTGCACGCGCTTCTTCATACGTCTGAAATTCTTTCTCTGTGCGCGGTGTGCGGAATATGTAGATTGATTTATCTTCGCGATATACGATTTTGTAGATTCTTGGTTTCATGTTTAAAGCCCCTTGAATTTGAACATTTGTACAATTCAAAAGGCTTTAATTACAGATTGATTTGTATTTCTGCGAATGGGGTACGTGCATGGCATTGCACCGCCATACCTACGCTTGGATTCGCTCTCTGCCATTTGAACTTCGGGCAATATATAAGGTTTCAGCCTGCACTTTTTGTCCCAATCTTTGTTTTTGGGTCAGAAAAGTGCAGGCTGCTTTGGTTATACAAAAAACCGCCGTTTTCAATTTATCAAACAGCGGTTTTTATTATGCGATACGATTAGCGTTTTTTGCCTGTAACCGTTGCCACAGCCAAGTTGCTATTGCGTTTCAATGCAATGCTTTGTACGCCTTCTGGGTATTTGATGTCAGACAAGTGCAAGATGTCGCCAGCCACCACTTTTTCGCAATCCAATTCCAAAGCAGCAGGAATATTTTTTGGGTCAACCAAACAATCTACCACGGTTACCAACAAAGAAACGCGACCGCTTTGCAATTTAACAGCGTGAGAAATTTCTGCGTTTACAATGTGAACAGGCAATTTGATGCGAACAGGTTGGTTCACGTCAATCGCTTGGAAGTCAATGTGGGTTACTTGGCGTTTAACAGGGTGCATTTGGTAATCTCGCACAATCACGTTTTGCTCTTTGCCGTCAATGCTCAATTTCAACACTTGCGTGAAGAAAGTTTCTTTTTGCAAAGCGAAGTACATTTCTTTGTGGTCAACGGTAATCGCTTTGGTTTCGCCCAAACCGTAAACAACGGCTGGAACTTGTGCGTTATGACGCAGGCGGCGGCTCGCACCCGTACCTTGCTCAGAACGAATAGTTGCTTGAATAACAGTCATGTTAATTCCTTAAAGTTAAATGAAAAAATAGTTGCTACCGAGCTGCGACCAACTCTGCAACCAAACAAACAAGCTGCCTGAAAAACGATTCAGACAGCCTGAAATCTTGCAAACCGCGTATTCTACAACAAAATGAACGAATTAGGGTGTACTAATTCTTCGTTGAAAAGATAAGATACTGATTCTTCGTTGGAAATACGTCTAATGGTTTCTGCCAGCAAGCCAGCAATCGAAACTTGGCGGATTTTGCCGCTGGCTTTGGCGGCATCTGACAATGGAATGGTGTCGGTAATGACCACCTGGTCGATGTCAGAAGTATTCAAACGCTCCACTGCGCCACCCGAGAATACGGCGTGGGTTGCATAAGCCAAAACACGTTCTGCACCACGTTCTTTTAACGCCGATGCCGCTTTGCACAAGGTGTTGGCGGTGTCAATCATGTCATCAATCAGCAAGCAAGTTTTGCCATTTACATCGCCAATAATGTTCATGACTTCGGCAACATTGGCTTTGGGGCGACGTTTGTCGATAATCGCCAAGTCGGTGTTGAGCATTTTGGCAACAGCACGCGCACGCACTACGCCACCAATATCGGGGCTAACCACCAACAAATTGTCGATGCGTTGCGACATGATGTCGTGTGTCAAAATGGGTGTGGCATAGATGTTGTCCACAGGAATGTTGAAAAAACCTTGAATTTGGTCGGCATGCAAATCTACTGTTAAAACACGGTCGATGCCTGCTGCTTCGAGCATATTGGCAACCAATTTAGCAGAAATGGGAACGCGAGCCGAACGGGGGCGGCGGTCTTGACGTGCATAACCAAAATACGGAATGGCAGCAGTAATACGACCTGCCGATGCGCGTTTGAGTGCGTCTGCCATCGTCAAAATTTCCATTAAATTATCGTTGGTTGGGGCGCAAGTGGGTTGCAAGATGAACACATCGCGACCACGCACATTTTCCAATAATTCAACAGCCACTTCGCCGTCCGAGAATTTTTTAACGGACGCATTGCCCAAAGCTGTGTCTAAATGTTTGGCGACACGTTGTGCCATTTCGGGATTGGCGTTGCCTGTAAACACCATTAAGCTATCAAAAGCCATTTCTTCACCTGATTGATTGGGTTGGATTTTGGGATTGGGGAACATGCGTTACCCTTTCGCATTGAGAATTGAGATTTGCCCTTACGAGACGTGCGCGATTATACGCGATTGTAATTTGCGGTTAAAGTGGGTTAAATCAAAAAATAAATGCCTATGTTCGTAAAAACATAGGCATTTGATTTGGCTGGGGATGTAGGATTCGAACCTACGCATGTCGGAATCAAAATCCGATGCCTTAACCAACTTGGCGAATCCCCAATAAAATAGGTTTTGGCTGGGGATGTAGGATTCGAACCTACGCATGTCGGAATCAAAATCCGATGCCTTAACCAACTTGGCGAATCCCCAACTTTAATCGCGTTTGTGCGATTGGAAATCGCTTATTATGTTTATTTTGCACGCAGTCGTCAAGCCTATTTTATTTATAAATTTTTATCTATTTGAAAATATTTCAAATAAAGGGTGCTTCGCTTGGTTTTGTATATACCAGTTTTGCAGGCTGCTTGGCAATTGGCTTTGGATTTGCTGTGCGTGTTCGGCTGAATCGCATGGCAAAAATAGGCATGAACCTGAACCTGTCATACGCGGTGTGCCATATTGGGCGAGCTGGTCAAAAGCAGCCTGCACTTTTGGATAGCTTTGCAGCACGATGTTTTGCATATCGTTGCGATGTGGTTGCAGGTTTTCCCAAGTGGGATTGGGGTTGCTGGGGCTGTTGCGCGGTAAATCGGGGTGAGCAAAAATGTTGGGCGTGGCAACGTGTTCATCGGGGCGCACCAACACATAATGCTGCGCTGGAACGCTGATGGGTTGCAGTTTTTCGCCAATGCCACGCGCAAAAGCGGTTTGCCCAAACAGGAAAAACGGCACGTCTGCGCCCAGTTGTACGCCTAATGCGATGAGCTGTTCGGTGTTGAGCTGACATTGCCATAGCTGGTTGAGCACCCACAACACGGTTGCTGCATTGGAGCTGCCACCGCCCAAACCACCGCCCATTGGGATTTGTTTGTGCAACCAAATGTCTGCGCCGTGCAGGCTGCTTGTGTGTTGCTGCAATAATTTGGCGGCACGAACGGTCAAATCTTGTTCGGGTGATACGCCTTGCGTGGGCGTGTGCAAGATAATTTGTGAATCGTTGCGCGATTGAATTGCCAGCGTGTCGCATAAATCAATCAACACAAAAATGCTTTCCAATTCGTGGTAGCCGTTGGGCAGCCTGCCGATGATGCGTAGGTCTAGATTGAGTTTGGCTGGGGCAGGGTAGTGCGGTAGGCGTTGCGGTAACATAAAAACGCTCGTCAATTTCGGGTTGGACAAAGGGCGGTTTGGCTGGGCGCGTTGCCTGCTTGGCGTTGGTTGTCGCTAAACACCATGCGTAGGCTAAATGGTGCGTTTTCCAAGTGCAGGCTGCTTGGTGTGCCGTCTTCGTTGGCTTCGCGTTCAATTTGCCAACCAAATTGGTGCAGCCTGCCTGCGTCATCAAACGAATGCGGTGCGCTGGCAACCCATTCGCCATTTGCCCATACGCTCAAATATTGCAGCGGCAAGGGGTAGCCAATGAGCTGTGCGCTCAATGCTTCGGCGTTTTCTGCGGTGTAGGCGCGATTGTTGTGGTCGATGGCGATGGCACCTTGCGCGTCTTGGCAAAGCTGCCCAACTGTATTGCCCAATGGCGTGTTGATGTCAAATTGCTCTACGCCATTTTCTTTGCGCCAATCAAAATGCGCCGATTGCCCAGTGTTGCCATTTTTAACGGCAAAGCGTCCGCTGCTGCTGAAACTTTGCCAGTTGCGTTGCGCTTGCCATTGCGCTGGGGCTTGTGTTTGCAAGGGCGCGTCCAATGATGTGCAGGCTGCCAAAAATAGATTTGCGCCCAAGATAAGCCAGAGTTTGTTCATGATGATGACCTAATTTAGTATCAAAGCAGCCTGAGACCTTTGCAGAACCCCATCTTTGGTGCATTTCTTCGTGATGCGCTTCTCGAACGCTTGAAAATATTTTAATATTATCTGCGCGTTCTGCGATGCTATCACTTTGAACTGCACTCAAATCTGGGGTTTTGCAAAGGTCTCAGCCTGCATTTGGAAAGTGCAGGCTGCTTTTTGTGGTTTATGGATTGGCTGGGAACGTAATCCCAAATTTCTGCAAAGTACGTTTTAGCACTTCGTCATCGGGTTGCGTTTTCCACGATTCTTGCCATACGCGCCGCGCTTCGTCTTTTTGACCGAGCTGCCAATATACTTCGCCCAAATGTGCGCCTGTTTCGGCATCGGCAGAATGTTCGTAGGCAAATTCCAAATACGGCAAAGCAGCCTGCACTTCGCCTTTTTTGTAGTATGCCCAACCCAAGCTGTCGTTGATTGCCGCGCTTTCGGTGTTTTGTTGATAGGCGGCGTAAATCAAATCAAACGCTTCGTTTAAGTATTGGCTATCCCATTCCAGCAGCGAATAGCCCAATGCGTTTTGACCGCTGGCATCGTTGGGTTTGAGCTTCAAATATTGGCGGAAATCGGCAATGCCTTTTGCCATGGTTTGCGCTTGGGAAGTGTAGAGTAAGCCGCGGTTGTAATAAATTTCCGCAATCGCATCGGTGCGCTGGCTGGCGTTGGTGATGCGTTTAGCTTGATTCAGGCGGCTGTCCAATTCCTTAATTGCCACATCAAGCGGTTTGGTTTTGGTAATCAAATACAACAAAGTGCGCTGAATATCTTGGCGCGAAAAGAAATGTCCTTCTTGTTCGGGCATTTTTTCGGCAGCAAGGGCGTATTGTTCGGCTTGTTGCCATTGTTTTTTCTCTATCATCAAACTGGCTAATAAAGCATTGGCATCAAACGAAAATTCGCCATTTTGTGGGATTTTTTTCGCCCACTCAACCGCGTTATCCATATATTGACTACCCGACTGGGTCAAGAAAATGGCTGCGGTTAAAGCTGTTCTGCCTTTTTGTTCGGCTTGACCAATTTGATAGGCTTTGTCCAAATAGCCCAACACGGTTTGCACTTCTTGCTCTTGCGCCATGGCGATGCTGGCTGCCATAAAATACAAGCGCGAATCAGGCGTGTCGCTTAATAAGCCCGATAATTTTTGTTCGGCGCGTTCAAATTCTTTTGCCGTAATCAGGCTTTCCACTTCCAATACGCGCCATGCGTTAGACAACTTGTCGGCAGGCGTGGTTGCAAAAAAGCGATTAAACACTTCTGGGTGTTTTTGCGATAAAACGCCCAATGCCAAAGTGGTAACATAATTCAATTCTTTATCCACATTTGCCAAACGCTGCACGGCTTCCAAAGCATCGTTTTCGCGATTGTTCGCCGCGCTAATTAAGGCATCGGCAATCGCTGCTTCTGCTAGTTGCGGGTATTTGAGCGCGGCACGATGCGCTACTTGGTTTACTTGTTTCGCCAAATCGTCTTGCACCACGCTCATTTGCGCCAACATGATAAACAAACGCTGTTGCTGCTCGGCGTTGGATTCAGCAAGCACCGTTTCCAGCGTTTGCACCACAGGTTCGGCTTCGCCCACTGCCAACGCGCGTCCCAATGCTAAACGGCGCAAAGCTGGGCTGGATTGCGGTTCGATTTCTTGCCATTGTTGATAAATCGCTTCGGCAATCGGATAAGCGCGCGCTTGAATCGCCAATTCCATGGCACGTTCTGCCACTTCTGGGCTGCGTGAGTGTTTGAGCGTTGTCAAATACAAGCCCAACGAAGTACGCGCATCGCCTTGTGTGTGCGCGATTTCGCCAGCTAGCAGGCTCATCATGGTTGCGGCTTGCTCTTTGGCTCGTTCGTAGCGGTTTGCTTCGGCTGCCAAGGCAGCGTCATCTAATTGTCGTCCCCTGTTGGGCTGAATCACAGGGCGCGTATTGGTTGATGCTGGCTTGCTGGCATTGGGTTTGGTTGATGTCGTAGGTTTGGTTGATACAGGTTTGCTAGCCGCAGGTTTATTGGTGGTAGGTTTGCTTGATGCAGGTTTGCTGCGTTCGGGCTTATTTATCGTAGGTTTACGCGCATTATTGGCGGTAGATTTATTGTTGCTAGACGCATTGTTTTTGCGCGATGAAGCAGCCTGCGCGGGTTTGCGCGTGTTGCTGTTGTTTTGATTTTTTGCTGCTGGGCGTGTTTGCGTTTTGCTATTGGACGCAGGTTTGTTTTGCGGAGCAGCCTGCACATAAGCAGACGATACAGCAAACGCAGTCGCCACCACGCTTGCCAATAATTTAGTGCGGAACATAGTTATCTCGCTAATCAATCCATAAAAATGGTGCTAACTGTATCACAAAAGAAAAAAGTGCAGGCTGCTTTTTTGGGCAAAGTAGCCTGCACTTTGTGTTTTACTCAATCACACGAGTCGCGCGTTTACGCAAATCGTCATTAAATTGCACGCCTTGTTCTGCGGCAAATTTCGGGTTCAAGTGCAATTCAAACTCGGTTGGTTTGGTTGGCGCAATGCTGCCAGCCGTCGTGCCGTTCAAGATTTGCGCTGCCATTTTGCCGCTTGCCAAGCCGATTTTGTAGTCATCTACGCCCACAGCTGCTGCTGCGCCACGTTCCACCGATTTGGTGTCGGACGCAATCAATGGGATTTTCATTTCCACCGCGGCTTTGTACATTGACTCGTATGCCGCCACCACGTTGTTGTCGTGCGCGGTGTACAACACTTGCACTTTGTCTTTTAAGCTACGCGCAGCAGTCAAAACATTGGACGTGGTTTGCGCTGGGGCTTCCACCACTTCAATGCCGTATTTTTTCGCTTCTTCGCGCAGGGCGTTGAGCGTGCTAACCGAGTTCGCTTCGCCTGGGCTATATACATAACCAATTTGCTTTAAGTTTGGCACAACATCGCGCATTAACGCCAAATCGGGTTCAAGGCTGTGTTGGTTGGACGTGCCTGTTACGTTTGTGCCAGACGGCTCCCACGATGCCACCAATTTCGCGCCAATCGGGTCGGTAATGCCTGAAAATACCACGGGAATGGTTTTGGTTGCTGCTACAACGGCTTGTGCGCTAGGTGTAGCAATCGCAACAATCACATCGGGATTGTCGCCTGCGAATTTTTTGGCAATTTGTGCAGCAGTGCTGAGGTTGCCTTGCGCCGATTGGAAATCTACCGTCAGATTTTTGCCTTCTTCAAAGCCTTCTTGTTTGAGCTGGTCGAGCACGCCTTTGCGAATCGCGTCCAAAGACGGGTGTTCTACGATAGACGTAATCGCGATTTTTTTGACTTCGCCGCTGGCTGTGGGTGCAGGAGCAGAAGCGGTGGCGTTGCTTGCTGCTGGCGCAGGTGTGGCGGTTTGTTGTGCGCTGGGATTGCAGGCTGCCAAAACGGTCGCTGCCAACAAACCCAAAGAAAAACGAAGCGTGTTCATGTGTTGTGTTCCTTGATTGATGAAAACAGGGGGGGCAAGCGTATCACAATGCGTGTGGATTGGTAAAGAATTTGTAAAGATATAGTGCAGGCTGCTTTTTGAATAATAAAGCAGCCTGCACCTTATTCTGCCGATTCAATCACGCACTCAACCCATTAAACACATCAAAATAAGTCGGGAAGGTTTTGTGTGTGCATTTTGGGTCGTTAATCGTAACCGACACGCCCAGCAGCGACACGAGCGAAAAACACATCGCCATGCGGTGGTCGTCATACGTGTCAATCATCGCGTTGTTGGTCAAAGTGGCAGGCGGTGTGATGTGGATTGCTTCGGGTTCTTCCACTACCGTTGCGCCCACTTTTCGCAATTCGTTTGCCATCGCTGCAATGCGGTCGGTTTCTTTGAAGCGCCACGAGCCAATATTGCGAATGCTGCACGGTGCGCCTGTTGCTAATGCCACGACTGCCAGCGTCATCGCCGCGTCAGGAATGTGGTTGGCATCTAAATCAAACGGCAAAACGGCTTGATTTTCGGCGCGAGACACTTCAATAAAATCATCGCCCCAAACAACACTTGCGCCGATTTTTTCCAATTCACGCGCAAACGCCACATCGCCCTGAATCGCGTTTTTGCCCAAACCTGTTACGCGAACCGCTTTGCCCGACAACAAACCTGCTGCCAAGAAATAACTCGCGCTGGACGCATCGCCTTCCACGTTCACGATTTCGGGCGCGTGGTAGCGTGCATTGGCTGGAATGCGGAACGTTTGATACGCTTCGTTTTCTACGTTTACGCCAAATTGTTTCATTAAATTCAAAGTAATATCAATATAGGGCTTGGAAATTAAATCGCCCTGAACTTGAATATCAAACGCTTGACCTGTGAGCGGCAATGCCATCAGCAAAGCGGTCAAAAATTGGCTGGATACATTGCCTTTAATTGGGATTTGGCGGACTTGGTTGTCGGTGCGCGTGTGGATTTGCAACGGAGGATAGCCATCGTTGCCCAAATAATCCACTTGTGCGCCAGTCAAACGCAGTGCGTCCACCAAATCACCAATCGGACGTTCGTGCATACGCGGTACGCCGTGCAAATGGTAGTCGCCGCCCAAAATCGCCAATGCGGCGGTTAGCGGACGAAATGCCGTGCCTGCGTTGCCTAAAAACAAATCGGCTTGTGTGTTGGGGAACGTGCCGCCTTGCCCTGTTACGCGCAAGCAGCCTGCACTTTGTGGGTGCAACGCAATGCCCAGTTGTTGCAAGGCTTCTAGCATTCGGTCGGTGTCGTCCGATTTGAGCAGCGAGCGGATTTCGCAAGTGTTGTCGGACAACGCCGCCAGCAGCAAAGTGCGGTTGCTAATGCTTTTTGAACCTGGTAGCGCAACGGTGTTGTGCGATTGTAATTGGCGTGGCGCGAGTGTGATGAAGTCGGTCATAGCGAATCTCTGTTTGCAAAAAAGTTTGCATTATATAGTGAAGTGAATGTGCAGGCTGCTTTTTGTATATTTAAAGCGGCCTGCACGTTTGGTTTTAGAGTAGACACGAATAAAGCAAATGATATACAGTTGCGGCTAATCTATTTTTTAGATTAAACAATTATTTAATAGGAATCAATATGAGAAATTATAAAAAAACCATGTGTGCAGCAACCTTGATGCTGGCATTGACTGCGTGTTCGGAATCCAAAAATACGGCTGCTCAACCCGAAAGCAGTAGTGTACCTGCTGTGGCACAAGCATCGGGCAAAGTGTATCGGGTGGTGTCAGAAATCACTTATGTGCCGTTTATTTTGCGCGATGATAAAGGTCAGGTAAGTGGATTTGAGTTTGAACTGCTAAATGCCATTGCAGAAAAACGTGGCTTCCAGCTGAAATTTGAAGCGCACACATGGAAAGGTATTTTTGATACTTTAACGCAAAATAAGGCGGATATTGTGAGTGCGGGTGTGACCATCAACGAAGAGCGTAAACAAAAATATGCGTTTACTACACCGTATTTTAAAAGCACAACAGCGGTGATGGTTTTAGATAAATCGCCGATTCGCAGTTTTGCTGATTTACAAAAATATCAAATTTCGGTTAAAAATGGCACCTCGTCCGATGAATTTGCCAAACAGCAGGGTGTGCCTGTGGACAAAATTCAATACAAAGAAACCACTTGGTTAATGGTAAAAAATGTTATGTCGGGTCACACCGAAGCGGCAATTGAAGATATTGGGCCGCTCAAATATTATGAACAGCAATACAAAGACAAAGGCTTGCGCGTGGTGACAGACGAAAAATTGCCGCAATTTGATTATGGTTTTGTGGTGCGCCAAAACGATAAAGAGTTGCTCGACCAGTTGAACAAGGGCTTGGAAGAAATCAAACAAGACGGAACGTATGACCGCTTGTATAAAAAATATTTTGGATAATGAATAGGGGAAGTGCAGGCTGCTTTGAATATAGCAAAAGCAGCCTGCATTTTTAAATAAAGCAGCCTGCACTTTCTGTTAAACAAAAAGTGCAGGCTGCTTTATTATCGTGTTTACGCGATTTTATTTAGAGAAGAAAATCAACGTCCATGGCAACAAATAGTGTTGCGTGGCGGTCAGCAAACCAACAAACATGCAGAAAATTAAGCTGTGTTTTACGGTAAAGCGGAACAAGTCAGATTCTTTGCCTTCCAAGCCCACCGCAGCACAAGCCACCGCGATAGATTGTGGCGAAATCATTTTACCTGTTACGCCACCTGTGGTGTTTGCCGCCACGGTCAATTCAGGCGTGATGCCCAGTTGGTTTGCCGTGCTGGCTTGCAATGAACCAAACAACGCATTTGCCGAAGTATCCGAACCAGTCAAGAACACGCCCACCCAGCCCAAGAATGGAGAGAAGAATGGGAACAACGCGCCTGTACCAGCCAACAACAACGCCAATGTAGAAGACAAACCAGAGTAGTTCGCTACAAACGCAAAGCCCAATACCAAGCCGATAGACAAGATAGACAAGCGCAATTCATACAACACTTCGCCGAATGTTTTAACCGCTTCGGCAGGTTTCATTTTTAGGATAACCATAGACACAATCGCTGCCAGCAAAATCGCTGTACCTACTGCGCTGAACAAGTTTAATTTGTACACGGCTGCATAAGGAGTGGGTTCGGCAACGATTGGCGCAGCTTTTAATACCAAATTGTGTAAACCTGGCCATTCAATTTTGATGGTTGCCATATCCAGCACTTTTTGTATGCCTTTAATGGTCCACAAGCTCACGAATACGGTCAGAATTGCAAATGGCGACCATGCTTTAACCACTTGTGCGGTGGTGTATTCGTTTTCTTTACGCGCTTCTGGTTTTTTCATCCCTTGGAACGTGAAGATTTCCACAGGCTGCCATTTTTTCAAGAACGCAGACAAGCAAATCAAGCTAACCAATGCAGAAGTAACGTCTGGCAATTCTGGGCCGATGAAGTTTGCTGTGATGAATTGAGTAACCGAAAAAGACACGCCAGCCACCAAAACTGCAGGATAAGTTTGTTTGATACCGCGCATGCCGTCCATCATCGCAACCAACCAAAATGGCACGATGATTGACAAAATTGGCAACTGACGACCTGCTACTTGACCAATATGGTATGGGTCTAAGTTAGACACTTGACCAGCTACCAAAATCGGAATACCCATTGCACCAAACGCCACAGGTGCGGTGTTGGCAATCAAGCACAAACCAGCAGCGTACAATGGATTAAAGCCCAAACCCACCAACAAAGCGGCAGTAATCGCTACGGGCGCACCAAAACCTGCCGCACCTTCCAAGAATGCACCAAATGAAAAACCTACCAACAACATTTGCAAGCGTTGATCTTCTGTAATAGAGATTACCGATGCGCGAATAATGTCAAATTGACCTGTTTTAACCGTGATTTTGTACAAAAACACGGCGGTAATAATAATCCAAGCAATCGGCCATAAGCCATAAGCAAAGCCATAAGCCGCCGATGAAATGGCCATGCCAACAGGCATACCAAAGGCAAAAATCGCCACGCCCAAAGCGATGAGCAAGGTGCATAAACCTGCCATATAGCCTTTGAGTTTGAGCTTGGTCAATGCCACAAAGAAGAAAACAATCGGCAACATGGCAACCAGCGCGGTCATTACCGTGCTATTGCCTACTGCGGCATAGTTCTGCGTCCAAGTTTCCATAAAATTCTCCTAATAAGAATAGAGCGAGTTGAGGAAAATTCTGCCAAGATGTGTGCGCCTAGCAGATTTATAGTTTTAGGCAGCCTGCATGGTTTATTGGGTTAGATAAAGTGCAGGCTGCTTAAAATTGGGTTAATCATCAAGATGCGGTGCGATTTTGCTTTTCCACCATCAGTTGATGCAGGGTTTTAGGTGCAGGCTGCATGGGGACGTGGTTATCTGTCCAACCAAACTGCTTGCTCGGCGTTAAACCGCGGAATGTGGTCGCTGCCCAACCAAAGGCACGATACACTTTTTTGCCGCTGAAAATGCCGTCAAACACGCGCCACGCGATTTGTTCGCCCAACGTGTGCGATGCGCCTTGTCCTTTGATGCGATACGCCACTTGTTCGTCTGGGGCGCGTTGTGCTTCTTCGCGCAGGCGTTGCATTTGCTCGGTAATGGGGATTTTGACTGGGCAAACTTCCACACACGCGCCACACATGGTGCAAGCAGTCGGCAAATCGCGTGTGGTTTCCAATCCCAACAAATGCGGCGATAAGATTTCGCCAATCGGGCCAGGATAGGTTGTGCCATACGCTGCGCCGCCAATGCGCGTGTACACAGGGCAATGGTTCATGCACGCACCGCAACGAATACATTGCAGCGTGCGGCGCATTTGCTCTTCGCCATAGGCTTGGCTGCGTCCGTTGTCCAGCAACACCAAGTGCATTTCTTGCGGGCCGTCCAATTCTTCGCTGCGGCGCGGGCCCGTAATCATGTTGAAATAAGTGGTAATCGGCTGACCAATCGCGCTGCGTGGCAACAAGCTATACAAAGGCGGAATGTCCGACAATTTTGCCACCACTTTTTCAATGCCCGTAATCGCGATATGCACGGGCGGAACGGTGGTGGATAAGCGTCCGTTGCCTTCGTTTTCTACCAAACACAATGTACCTGTTTCGGCTACGGCAAAGTTCACGCCACTCAATCCCACATCGGCTGTGCGATAAACATCACGCAAAGCGGCTCGTGCAAAACCTGTTAGTTTGTCCACGTCATCGGTCAATTCTGTGCCGATGTTGTTGTGGAACAATTCGCTCACTTGCTCTTTGGTTTTGTGAATGGCGGGCATCACAATGTGTGTGGGTTTTTCGCCTGCCATTTGTACGATGTATTCGCCCAAATCGCTTTCAATGGCTTGTACACCGCAGTCGGCTAAATAATGGTTTAGCTCAATTTCTTCGCTCACCATCGATTTGCCTTTAACCATGAGCTTGCCATTGTGTTTTTGGACAATGCCGTGAATGATTTGGCAGGCTTCATCGGGCGTTTCTGCCCAGTGAACGTGTACGCCCAATCGGGTTAAGTTTTCTTCCAACTGCACCAATAAATCGGGCAATTTAGACAAAGAACGCTGGCGAATGTGTTCGCACAAGGTTCGCAACATTTGCAATTCTTGTTCGTCTGACAACACCATTTTGCGTTTGGTCATCAGCATATTCATTGCCGTGCGTAGGCTTTTACGCAATGGTTTGTTGCCCAAGGCTTCACGCGCATTGGCTTTGAATGTTTCTGGGCGTGGGTGGAAATGTACGGTTTGCGTGTTCATGCGTTGTCCTTCAAATCGGCAGGGTTGATGTGGCTAGGCAACACCGCCAGCACCACCATATCGCGTGGGCCGTGTGCGCCAAAAGCAAGCGTGAGTTGAATATCTGCCGTTTTGGACGGGCCAGATACCAAAATCACATTGGTGGGCATATTGTTGCCCAGTTGCTCGCCATGCAAAGCCGCATGAAATGTGTCATACATTTTGCTGGTGTCAAACAAGCAAATGTGTACAGGTGGCACAAGGCTTTGGCTGCGCGGTTCTTCGGGCGAAGAGATTTGCATCAACGTGCCTGTGTGCGCGATACCGCATAAAGACGTGGTAAAACCTGCTTGAATGTCGGCAAAAAACTCGTGTTTCCAATCTTCCATTTTTTGAACAAAGTGGCGCGGCGTAATAGAAGCAGCCTGCACCGCTTGTTCGGCGCGTTTACCGTGTTCGGTTTGGGGCGATAGCAACAAGTTTTGCAGATTTTTTTGCTGCGCAACTTGCACCAAAGTTTCTTCCCAGTTGTGTTCGCGTACCCAAAAAATCTCGGTTTTTACAGCACGCATACATTTTGCCCAATGTTTTAAGCGGTCGATTTCGCTGTCCCAAGTGGGCGACATTTCTTCGTAGTAATCAAATGTTTGCGGTTCAGCCATAGGATAGGCATTGGTTTGGCGCAATTTGGCTAAAATATTGTCTCTCGCGCTCATGCTTTGCCTCCTGTGCGTTCCAACAAGAAAGTAGCAATGTGTTTGGGGCGCGGCATATTTGGCTCGTCTTTGGCGATTTTGCCACCAATATTCATCATGCAGCCTGCATCGGCACTCACGATTTCGGTTGCTTGCGTTTCTTTGAGTGCAGCCACTTTGTCCGTTACCATCGCGCCCGAAATATCGGATTGTTTAACGGAAAACGTACCGCCAAATCCGCAACATTCGCTTTCGTGGTCATGCACAATGCGTTCTACATTTTGCAAGCCGTCAATCAATTTCCAGCCTGTGATGTGTACGCCCATTTCGCGGCGTGCTGAACAAGAAGTATGCACCGCCACTTTAACAGGTTCGCCCTTGTCTTGTGGCTCGTAACCAATGTCCACCAAAAAATTGGTGAACTCCACCACGCGACTGGCTAATTCGTTGGCGCGCGCTTCGTGTTCACTGCCTTTGAACAACGCAGGCCAGTGGTGTTTCATCATGCCACCGCACGAACCAGATGGCACAACAATTGGATAATTTTCGGGGAACAAATCCAACTGCGCGGCTGCCACCGTAAACGATTCTTCACGATGTCCAGACGAAAACGCAGGCTGACCGCAACAACTTTGCTCCATTGGATAATGCACGCGAATGCCTTGTTGCTCCAACAGTGTCATCGCGTCCATGCCTGCTTCGGGCATAAATAAATCCAGCAAGCAAGTACCAAAGAAATAAACATCGGTGGGTTTACCGATGCTGGTGGTGGTTTGAGTATTCATGATTGTGTTCTTTTTTCTTGTTTGAATAACGATGCGTTGTTTTTTGACTGTGCATCTATGTTTGCATTACTTTACGCGATGTAATTTTATGTGGTCAAGTGGGAAATGACGGTTTAATGCAAGAAAAGGGCTTAAATAGGGGCTTTATTGATAGGAAGTAGCGGTTGATTTGGTGTAATTAATAGAGTGGATTGTTAAATTTTGCTAAAAATTTTAATAACTTAAAAATGAATACAAGGGGGCTAGGATAATTTGAATACCTATATTAAAAAAAGTGATAATAATGATAGAAAAATCAATGAAATAAATCAACATAAAAGTCGTAGTTTAATGTTGTTTAATTTCAAGTTGATGCAATTATTTATTTTTTGAATTGGCTGGGTAAATATAAAGAGCGATAAATAGTCCAAATAATAGCGGTTTTTAAATTGGGATTAGATAGATGTAGTTTTAATTACATAAAAAAGCAGCCTGCAATCAATGTGATGATAGTGCAGGCTGAAACCTTTGCAAAACCCTATCTTTGGCGCATTTCTTCGTGATGCGCTTCTCGAACGCTTGAAAATATTTCAATATTATCTGCGCGTTCTGCGATGCTATCACTTTGAACTGCACTCAAATCTGGGGTTTTGCAAAGGTCTCAGGCTGCTTTGTTTTAATTATGTTTGGTGCTGGCAGGATGTGTGAACCCTACGGTTTTTTGTACGCGAGCGCGGAGTTCTTCATCGCTCTTGGCGCGACCGTCTAGGCAGAATGCTTCGTATAGCGCGCGGCGCACCGAATTGGTGGCGTTGTGTTTGCCGCCAATGATTTCCCAGTCGCCTTTGCGTGGCAAAATCCAGCGATTGTTGTGCAAATCGGCATAGCCAAAGGTTTTGAGTTTTGAGCCTTCGCTGCCAAGCAGTTTATCGCCTGTGATGCATAATAAACCTTCGGCTGTGAGGTTGTTGTAACCAGCGGCAGAGCGGTTGTTTAAAATATAACGAATGCTGCCATCTTCGGCGTAGCTAATGCTGCTCAACAAAATTTGCGGCTTGCCTTTAAATGTGGGGGTGATATACAAATCGACCCAGTCGCCTTGTTGTGGATTGGGAACGTCGGGCAGGGCGACTTCGCTTTCGGTAAATACACGCTCTTCATCTGGCGGAAGATGAGAAAATGCGCGGGTTTCGGCATAGCTGCTGGTGGCAAAAGTCGCCAAAATCATTGTTAAAATAAGGGGTTTCATAGACGCTCCAAAATGAATGGTGGAAAAAGCAGCCTGCACTTTGGTCTAAATTTTTGATTTAGTGCAGGCTGCTTTTGTGGATTTAACGCAATGCGCTAATGATTTGTTCTTTAACTGTATCAACGGCTTGTGTGCCATCAACTTTAATATAACGTGGTGTGTTGTCACCCGTTAATTGGCTGTAAAAACCGACCAAAACTTCGGTTTGTTCGTGATATACCGCCAAGCGTTTTTTAACGGTTTCTTCTTTGTCGTCATCGCGTTGCACCAAGTCTTCGCCTGTTTCATCGTCTTTGCCAGCCACTTTGGGCGGATTGTGCTTCAAGTGATAAGTGCGACCCGATGCCAAATGCACACGGCGACCGCTCATGCGTTCTACGATTGTTTCGTCGGGTACGTCGATTTCGACCACAGCGTCCAAATGCACACCTGCTTCAATCATCGCTTCGGCTTGTGCCAAGGTGCGTGGAAAGCCATCAAACAAAAAACCATTGGCGCAATCGGGCTGTGCCACGCGCTCTTTGACCATGCCGATGATGATGTCATCGCACACCAAGCCGCCTTCGTCCATGATTTTTTTGGCTTCCAAACCCAATGGTGTGCCAGCTTTAATCGCCGCGCGAAGCATATCGCCAGTAGAAATTTGTGGGATACCAAATTCGCGCGTAATAAATTGCGCTTGTGTGCCTTTGCCTGCGCCAGGTGCGCCCAATAACAATGCTTTCATAATGTTCCTTACGAGTGGTTGCGGTATGAAAAGTCGTTATAGTAATGCTTTTGCGTAGGGCTGAAAAGGGTTAATCCGACTGTGCAGGCTGCTTTTTGCGTATGAATTTGGCTGATTTGTCGGTTTTTTGCACCATGTTATTCGCAACGTAAACATAGGTTTGATATACATAAAAGCCAAAAGAATAGTGGATAATGTGCCTTTTTGTGTGCAAACTGACAAAAAATGTTGGTTTTTGTTGTCAATCGTACGGGGAAACGGCTATCATATAGAGAATATTATCTTAAATTTTAGCTAAAACGATTGATTGTGTCGCAAGTGGTGCTATAAATAAATAAGCCAATGCTGGCGAGCGAATTATGGAGAGTAAATGTGAAAACCAATAGCAAAATAATTGCTGCGTCTTTGTCTTTGATGACATCGTTGAGCGCGGTGGCTGGAATGGGTGGCGTGAATGTCCAATCTAATTTGGGCGAGCCATTTTCAGGAAGTATTGTGGTAACAGGCAATGAGGCAAAATCGGCATTGCAAGGTTCGGTGAGTGTGTCTGGTGGTTTGCAAGGAACGGTTGTGCCGCAAGGTAATGGTAATGCTGTGATTCGTTTGCGTTCATCGGCTGCGGTTAATGAACCTGTGCTGAATTTTGTGGTAAAAACAGGTAATCAAGCTCGCCAATATACCGCTATGATTAATCCGGCTCACTATCGCCCAGCAGCAACTGTTGCGAGTATGGCTCGTGCAGCGATTACTGCGGAAGTGGCTGCGCCGAATACAGTGGCTAAACCTGCGGCAGCGAAAGCGAATAATCAACCTGCTGCTGAGGCTGCACCAGTGGAGAAGGTGTCTTCTCGTGCAGTAAGTCCACGTTATCATCGTGTACGCCGTACAGAGAGTGCTGCGTCTATTGCTGCTCGTTATCGCCCACACAATATGAGCGTTCAGCGTGCTATGCTGGCTCTGGTTGTGGCAAATCCGCGTGCGTTCCATAAAGGTAACCCTTATGCAATGTATCGCAATGTAACTTTGTATATTCCAACTACTGCACAATGGTATGCCTATGCGGAGCGCGGTCAGCGTATTCAAGCAGCATCGGCAATGTCTTTGTCGCGTGGTGCAGCAAACAAAGTGGTTGCACCTACTGTAACCGAAACACCTGCATCTAATGAATCTATGGCAACTGAGGTTTCTAAGCCAGTAGAGGCGGCAGCTAAACCAGAACCTAAATCCACACCAGCGCCAACTCCTGCTGTTATGCCAGAGGAAAAGGCACCGGTACAACCTGCATCAACTTCGGTAGCTGTTGAAGCATCTACACCTACTTCTGTTCCTGTGGTTGAAGCAGTAGCAGAAACCAAAGTGGTTGCGAGTGAAACTGTGCAGGCTGCTTCTGAATCTGCGGTAGTCGCAAGTGCAGTTGTTGCAAGCGAAGTGATGGCTTCTGAGCCGTCATCTGCACCAGCCCCTGTTGTTGAAACACCTCCTGCGCCAGCTGCAACGGAGCAAGTTGCTGCTGAACAACCAGTAGAAACGGAAGATGAAACAGATTGGATGTCTCTTGGTTTAATGGGTGGCGCGGCAGTTTTAGGCTTGGGTGGCGTTGGTTACTTATTAAGCCGTCGTAAGAAATCTACCGAAGAGGCGGAAGATGAAGAAGAGTTTGTAGTTGATGAACCAGTTGTATCAACGGCATCTGCAGCAGCTCAACGAGTTTGGAGTGATACTAACTCAAATCAATCTACATTTAATGATACAAATGAGGATTTATTTGTCGATAATGCAGTTAAGCCTTCGGCAGATTCGTTTAATTTAAATGATTTTGAACCAGATGTGCAAGTTCCAGAACCACAAGCAGATGAATGGTTGGTTACAGAAAATGCAGCAACGGATTCGTTTGTAGAACCTGAAAAAGAAGCTGTATCTGAATTGGAGGAGTTTGATGTATCTGAGCCATTAATGAATCTATGGCAACTGAGGTTTCTAAGCCAGTAGAGGCGGCAGCTAAACCAGAACCTAAATCCACACCAGCGCCAACTCCTGCTGTTATGCCAGAGGAAAAGGCACCGGTACAACCTGCATCAACTTCGGTAGCTGTTGAAGCATCTACACCTACTTCTGTTCCTGTGGTTGAAGCAGTAGCAGAAACCAAAGTGGTTGCGAGTGAAACTGTGCAGGCTGCTTCTGAATCTGCGGTAGTCGCAAGTGCAGTTGTTGCAAGCGAAGTGATGGCTTCTGAGCCGTCATCTGCACCAGCCCCTGTTGTTGAAACACCTCCTGCGCCAGCTGCAACGGAGCAAGTTGCTGCTGAACAACCAGTAGAAACGGAAGATGAAACAGATTGGATGTCTCTTGGTTTAATGGGTGGCGCGGCAGTTTTAGGCTTGGGTGGCGTTGGTTACTTATTAAGCCGTCGTAAGAAATCTACCGAAGAGGCGGAAGATGAAGAAGAGTTTGTAGTTGATGAACCAGTTGTATCAACGGCATCTGCAGCAGCTCAACGAGTTTGGAGTGATACTAACTCAAATCAATCTACATTTAATGATACAAATGAGGATTTATTTGTCGATAATGCAGTTAAGCCTTCGGCAGATTCGTTTAATTTAAATGATTTTGAACCAGATGTGCAAGTTCCAGAACCACAAGCAGATGAATGGTTGGTTACAGAAAATGCAGCAACGGATTCGTTTGTAGAACCTGAAAAAGAAGCTGTATCTGAATTGGAGGAGTTTGATGTATCTGAGCCATCATTTGCTTCTTCTGCTACAAAAGAAGAGTCTTCTGATGACATGGACTGGTTGGCTGCTCAATTTAGTTCGGAAACTGAAGAAGTTAAAGTAGAGTCTGAATCTGATAATAGCTTCGCTGAATTGGATTTGTCAGATTTTAATTCAGTTGTTGAAGCAGTAGAGCCTGCTCCTGCTTTTGAAGAAACAATGAGCTTTGATACGGCAGAACCTGTTGCTGCGGTAGATGATGCTTTGAACTTTGATGTTTCTAGCACAACCGATAGTGCAGAGTTGTTTGATTTAGATACAAATGCAGAGTCTGTCAATACGGAAGATTTAGATTTTAATGTGCCAGATATTGACGCATCTGTGTTGTCTGTGCCAGAAGTGGCTGAAGATGCATTATCGTTTGACTTGCCTGCTACCGATACGGTTGCAGAAGAGTTTAGCTTAGACACGCCTGTCGCTGAAGATGCCAATTTAATCTTTACCGATGTTTCTGAAGTGGTTACGCCAAGTGAATTGGCTGTTTCAGAGCAGCCTGCACCAGTTGCTGATTTTGATTTGGACGATTCGGGCTTAGACTTTTTGGACGATAGCGTAGAAGAGGCAACATTATCAGTGGTTGAAGATGTACAACCTGTTGCTACTGCGCCAGTGGTTGAAGCAGCGGCAGCCGATGAATTGTTGGCATGGGATAAAGTAGAATCGCCAGAGCAGCAAGATGTTGGCTTTGTATCAGAAGCGGTTGGTATGGCAGCTCCTTTGGAAGCTAAGTTGGAATTGGCGAAAATGTATTTGGAAATTGACGATGCGGTTGCGGCGCGTGAAACATTGCGCGAATTGATTGAAGAATCGCATGGTGATTTACAAGCACAAGCTAAATCTTTATTAGAAGAATTAGGCGGCTAAATCTAGCTTAATTTGAGTATAAACCTACCATTGGATAGTTATCCTTGGTAGGTTTATATTTTTTATGAGCAGGGTATTTAATCCAAGTATTTGTGTAATTAGGTAACAAGTCATCAAATATTTGAGATAAAAGCTTTGTTTATATGGCAAAAATATCTCATTTCAGATGTAAAAAGATTGACAGCAACGATATGCACACTTACGATAACGAATTATTTTATGCAATATCAAGTTATTTATATGAAAAGCATCAAAACCATTGCGATTGCTGTAAGTAGTTTATTTGTGTTATCCACATCGGCTCACGGTAAAACCGTTCAGCCAGAACAAACTGGTATCGCAATGATGCGTTTGCACAATACTTCTTTTTCGCTCCCATTATCACGATTATCAAGCAATGATTTGTGGCTTAATTTGCGCCAAGATTTCAGAATGGATGAAGTCAATGTGGGCTTGGTACGTTCGCACGAAAGCCGTTTTTTAGCCAACAGAGATTATTTCAATCGTACATTAGTCCGCAGTACACCTTATATGTACCACATTGTGTCAGAGGTACAAAAACGCGGTATGCCTGCGGAAATCGCGCTGCTTCCCTTTATTGAGAGTGCGTATGTAACCAAAGCACGTTCTCATGTTGGTGCATCTGGTTTATGGCAATTTATGCCTGCAACGGGTCGTCATTATGGTTTGGAACAAACGCCTTTGTATGATGGACGACACGATGTTTTTGCTGCTACCGATGCGGCTTTGAATTATCTGCAATATTTATATGGCTTGTTTGGCGATTGGTCGCTGGCACTGGCGGCATACAACTGGGGCGAGGGCAATATGAGTCGCGCCATTCGTCGCGCTCAATCCGCTGGTTTAGCACCGACTTATGAAAATTTGAATATGCCAGCAGAAACCCGAAATTATGTCCCCAAATTGTTAGCGGTGCGTAATTTGGTCAATAATCCGCAAGCATTTGGCTTGAATTACCTACTATCAAACACGAACCTTATTTTAAAGCGGTAACGGTGAATACGCCGTTGGATATTTTGGCGGCTGCACATTTGGCGAATATTTCGGAAAGCGAGTTTTTGGCATTAAATCCTGCGTTCAAAACGCCTGTGTTCATGCCCAAAGGTAATCGCCGTATGTTGTTGCCTGTGAGCGCAGCGCGTACATTTGAATCAAACTACAAAGAATCTGACCCGAAAACATTGTTGTCTTGGGATGTATTTACGCCAACAGAGCGTATTTCGTTAGCTGATTTGGCGAGTCGAACTGGCTCAACGGCGAGCGAGCTGAAACGATTGAACGGTTTGACCAGTAACTATGTCAATGCAGGTCGCATGGTGTTAATCAACAAAAACACCATGACAGGCATTGCGAGTGTGAACGATTTTGCGCGAGCTGATTTTGATGCCGTACCCGATACTTATGTGGAGCAAAAACCAGTTTTAACGGTTGCGCCTACTTTGGCATCTCCTGCTAGGCAGCCTGCACCATTGGCGGTTAATTTAGCAGCACTCAGGCAACCATCGGATAAGCCTGTTACGCCGCCCACAATCGCTGCGCCTGCATTGGCGGAAAATAAGCCTGTAACTACACCACCTGTGTTTTTTGTTGCACCACCAGTTGTCAGCAATACTGTGGTAGCCGAACCTAATGTGCAGGCTGCTTCTGCGGTCGCAAATAACGATGAAACAGATGAATTGATGCAAGTGGTTGCTAGAGCTCAGCAAGAGCAAAAACAGCAAAATACAGCAATAGAAAATCAAGCAGCCGCAGCCGTGCGTGCCAGCGTAGCAGAGTTTGAAGCAGCCGAAGCCAGAGAGCGAGCAGCCGAAGCGCGTCGTCAGCAACAACTAGCAGCCGACAAGGTCAAGGCAGCAACCGTTGCAGCAAATAAACCAGCAACAGCGCAAAAGCAGCCTGCACGTCCAGTCGTCAGCACGACAGCAACACATAAAGTAGTGCGTGGCGAATCGGTATACAGTATCGCCAAACGCTACAATATGGAAGTGGCTGATTTGCGTACTGCTAATGGCATCAAAGGCAATAGTATTCGTATTGGGCAAGAATTAAAGATTCAGACCGCGCGTAAAATAACTGCAACTGTGCAGGCTGCTTCGCGCAATAAACCTGCGACTACTGCAAATAACAAGCCAGCAGATAATAAACGTCAAACCGTGCCAGTAACGCATACTGTTCGCCGTGGCGAAAGCATACAAAGTATTGCAGCGCGTTATAAAGTTAGCCCTGCTGATTTAAAACGCTGGAATAATGGCAGCAACAACATCAAAGCAGGACAGGTTTTAAAACTTCGTCCTAGTTAAAAAAGAGCAAAGTTAAATCGCTATAATGTGGGTTTAACTTTGCTATTATTCTTAAAAGCAGCCTGCAACGAATTGGAACACATCATGCCATGGAATATTCCCATCATGCTGACTTGGATGCGCATTTTGCTCATCCCCATTTTTACTTTGCTCTTTTATTTACCCCATAGCTGGATTGGTCAAGAGCAAGTCAATATTAGCGCGGCCATTATTTTCGCCATTGCAGGTATAACTGACTGGCTAGACGGATTTTTGGCGCGACATTGGAAGCAAACGTCTGATTTTGGCGCATTTTTAGACCCTGTTGCCGATAAGCTCATGGTTGCCGTTGCCTTAATTTTGCTGGTTAAACTAGACCGCACTTACGCATGGTTCGCTATGATAATTATTGGGCGTGAAATTACTATTTCCGCCCTACGTGAATGGATGGCGCAAATGGGCAAGCGCAGTAGCGTGGCTGTTGCCTATATTGGCAAACTCAAAACTGCCGCACAAATGGCAGCTATTTTTACCTTGTTGCTCAACTTTCCCGATTTTTACGGCATTAATCTGCATATTTTGGGTAACATACTGATGTTTATTGCATCTGTGCTGACATTGTGGTCTATGTTTTATTATTTAAAAATGGCATGGAAAGAATTTTAAGCAAAAATACACAAAATCGCTTGACAGTAAAAATTAAGCGTATATAATGCCAGCTTCTTTGTTGCAAACACAAAGAAATGCGGGAATAGCTCAGTTGGTAGAGCGCAACCTTGCCAAGGTTGAGGTCGCGAGTTCGAGACTCGTTTCCCGCTCCACAATTTATCTTATTATCAATCAGAGCGGGAATAGCTCAGTTGGTAGAGCGCAACCTTGCCAAGGTTGAGGTCGCGAGTTCGAGACTCGTTTCCCGCTCCACTCTGATTTGATAAGAATGCGCGGGAATAGCTCAGTTGGTAGAGCGCAACCTTGCCAAGGTTGAGGTCGCGAGTTCGAGACTCGTTTCTCGCTCCAAGTTTCTAAATTGCAGATAATTTATCTGCAATTTGTTTTATTAAAGGCGAAATAGCATAGTGGTAATGCAGCGGATTGCAAATCCGTGGACGCCAGTTCGATTCTGGCTTTCGCCTCCACAATATTGTGTTATTCAGTTTCAAGTGTGCCCGAGTGGTGGAATTGGTAGACACAACGGACTTAAAATCCGTCGCTCCTAAACCGAGCGTACCGGTTCGATTCCGGTTTCGGGCACCAAAGATAAAAAGCAACCTGTTACAGGTTGCTTTTTTATTTTCTATTTTCTATTTTCTATTGAGAGATGTTATAGTGGGATTATAGTGGATTAAATTTAGATTAGAACAAGGCGACAACGACCGCCGTGTACATCTAGTACATAAGGGAGTTGGCAACGCTGTACTAATCTAAATTTAATTCACTATATATTGTAATAAAGTTGCAGAAAAGACACGGAAGCAATCATTTTATTTGCTATTTTACTGTATTTGTTTAATTGACGTTCTCCCCTTGCTAAAGCAAGGAGATTCCTACGGCGGTTAGTGATATTCTACCAACTCACTTCGGTGGGTTCGTGCTGCTGACAACCTGACTGCATTGTTCACTTCACACGCGCTATGGACACGTCCTGTCCTGATTTTTGTTTTTTCAGGCTGCCTGAATGGCTTGCCCACGTTGCGGTTTTTTCTTTGCGGTATTTTTGGGATTTATTGGAAATTGGTCTATTTGCTATGGCGTTAAAAGGTGCTTTTAACGCTTTTTTTGCTTTTAAACGGCATGAATTTATTGGATTGTTGATTTTTTGAATTTTTGATGATTGTGTGATGAAAAATCGTTTTGAATTGAACGCGCCTGCTAATGTTGAACCGCGTATTGCGGCGCGTCAGCTTTATTGGCAGGGTTGGCGGATTACGGATATTGCGCGTACTTTGGGCTTGAAGCCGCCTGTGGTGTA
Source organism: Kingella kingae (assembly GCF_900475905.1). GTDB lineage: Bacteria > Pseudomonadota > Gammaproteobacteria > Burkholderiales > Neisseriaceae > Kingella > Kingella kingae. The sequence continues at coordinate 1,714,185 of NZ_LS483426.1, read as the reverse complement.
TTCGTGGAAAAATCGGGATAACTGGGACGGTGGTTCGCCTGTTTTGCGGATTGCGATGAGTGCGGAAACGCGCTTGCATGCGTTAATCAATCAGCCAAAAAAATCGGACGCGGATTATAAGGAAATGAAGAATTTGACGGCGTTGATTCAGAGGTATCCGCGTAAGGGGGATTGGGGCGATTTGACGGAAAAAAGCAGCCTGCACACGGAAGCTGCGCTGTGGAATGATGAGCCTCCATCTATTGATAATCCGCCGTGTGAACGGCGTAAGGAAAAGCGTGTGCGTGTGAGCAGTAATCGCAAAACGGAATACAACACGTTTTCTGAATCGCAGATTGTTGATGTGCAGTGGATTTTCTGTGAGCAGTTGTTTGATTATCAGCGTGTTTGGTTGAGTCAGCAGGTGCGCTTTCGGAATTTGCTGAAATCGCGCCAAATTGGGGCGACTTTCTTTTTTGCGCGTGAGGCGTTGGTTGATGCTTTGGTGTCGGGCAAGAATAAGGTGTTTTTGTCAGCTTCTCGGGCGCAGGCGTTTCAGTTTAAGCAGTATATGATTGATTTGGCGCAGATGGTGGGCGTTGAGCTGCGTGGGGACTCTATCCGTTTGCAAAATGGGGCGACGCTGTATTTTTTGGGGATGAATTCGCGTACGGCGCAGGGGCGACATGGGGATTTGTATGTGGATGAGTATTTTTGGATTCCTGATTTTGTTGAGCTGACGCGTTTGGCTAAACCGATGGCTTCGCAAAAGCAGTATCGGATTACTTATTTTTCTACGCCGTCGAGTACGTCGCACGCGGCTTATCCGTTTTGGTTTGGGGAGCGGTTTAATGAGGGGCGTGATAAATCTGAGCATGTGCATTTTGATGTTTCTCATGGGGCTTTGAAAAAGGGTCGCTTGTGTGAAGATGGTCAGTGGCGGCAGATTGTTACGCTTGATGATGCGGAGGTTTCAGGCTGCGATTTGTTTGATAGGCAGCAGTTGTTGCTGGAAAACTCGCCTGCGGAGTTCCGTCAGTTGTTTATGTGTGAGTTTGTGGAAAATGGGGATTCTGTTTTTGATTTTAATGCGTTGCAGAAGTGTAGCGTGGACAGTTGGGAGGAATGGAAGGATTTTTATAAGCCGTTTAAATACCATTTTGTAGAATAAATTACTATGTAAGCTATTATTTTTAAATTAAATGCAAAAGAACTCATAATCCCTTGGTCGTGGGTTCGAAACCAGACCTGACAAGTTTTAAATAATAGCCACAATACGGTCAATGCGATTCGCAAAACGAGCTAACCATGGTTTCCAAGATTTGTAACCGTAAAGCCGTACTATGTTTAACACTAAACTAAATAATATAGAATAAATAAATGCTGAATTTCTATTGCGAATTAAAGAGTTATCTTCTTTAAAGTGAACATCTTTTACCCAGTGGAGATTATTTTCAATACCCCAATGGTTGCGAATCGTTTTAGCAAAAAATTCTACATTATCATGATGATAGTTACTTAAATAAAAGTGTTGTTCCACTTTGCGCGAACCATCTGCTTCTATTTTCGTATTTGTAACAACAATCATGTGTTTAGATGATTGCCAATTTTGGCTAACCCATTGTGTACATGGATAAAGAGCAACTTCACGTTGAATTTGTGCGCCTTTCTGTCTTTCCGTTGTTTGAATTTTGGAAAGTATTTGATTATTCTGAAGTTCTTGAAACTCTTTGAATAATCGGATTGCGCCTTTTTTAACACCTACAACGTAAAACTGCCCCAATTCATCAATCTCTACGAGACTTTTTTTGACAATGTAAGGCATCTAATGTCAAAACCAAACCTTTGGTCTCTAGGTTTCTGATGTGCGGATTTTTTCGTAACTGGGTGTATTATCTCTATCCCATGCAAGATATTGTTTTAATTCATCAATATTATTAGCAAGGAATGCACCTATTTCGCGATTACCTTTCGCACCGCCCAAAATGGCAACAACAATGACTGTGAGTGTTTTGGCTAGATTATAGCGTTTGCCTGCTCCACGTCTGGTATCGGGTATACGAGCGAAATATTCTTCTAGTGAGTGCATGGTGTTGTCCATTTGGTTGTTTAAACTTCGCGCATTATACTTTTAATTTAAAACTTGTCAGGTCTGGGATTTATCCCACCAAAAAATGCTGATATTTATAGTGAATTAAATTTAGATTAGGACAAGGCGACAACGACCGCCGTGTACAGCTAGTACATAAGGGAGTTGGCAACGCGGTACTAATCTAAATTTAATTCACTATAAAAAGCAGCCTGCATTTTTAATGAATAAAGTGCAGGCTGCTTTTTATCTATATTATTTACTTCACGATTTCTTCTGCACAGGCAAACTACTAATCACACCCGAGCCAATAATCATCGCAATGCCAAGCCAATCTGCCCAGCCAGCGGTTTCGTGCAAAAACCACATGCCATACAGCGTACCAAACACAATATTCAGATACGACAACGCCGACACAGTAAACGTGCGCCCAACGTGGTAAGCGCGAGTCATCGCCAGTTGTGCCAACATTGCCGACAAGCCAATGCCCAGCAGAACCAGCCAGTTGTCGCCATTAATTCCACGCCACCCAAAATAAGTAGTTGGAATGGCAGACACAACCGCTGCCACCGCCGAAAAATACAGCACCACGCGCCAAGCGGGTTCGCCTGCTCGCGACAATTCGCGCACTTTCAAATAGGCATACGCCGAACATACGCCACCGCCCAGTGCAATGATGGCGTGTCCAATTTGCCCCGAATCCAGCGTAGGTTGCAGCAGCACGATAATTCCCAGCAAGCCTGTGATAAGCGCAAACCAAATCAAGCGCGTGGGTGGTTCGCGGAATAAGACAAGAGACAAAATCGCCAAAAACAAAGGCGATGTGGTGTTAATCGTAATCGCGGTGGCAAGCGGCAAATGGGCAATGCCATAAAAATAAAACAGCAAACCACCTGTGCCAGCCAATCCGCGCCAAATGTGTTGCATCGGTCGTGGTGTGTAAAACGATTTTTGAGTGCAGGCTGCTTGCGTTGCCAAAAAAATCACGGCAAACAACACGCGCCAAAATACCAATTCGTAGGAATTCATCGCAAAATGCTGCACGGCATATTTAACCAAAATGCCCATAACGGTAAACAAAACGGCTGCGACAATAATCCAAGCCGAGCCAAGTGGGTCTTTGTGTGTGGAAGTCATAGGTATAAACAGAATAAAAGGGTTACAATGCCCTTTTTTTGAAAGACACGAATTATGCACTATTTTTCCTTGCACACCCAACAAGACGAACACATCGGTTTTTTGATTATGTATCCGCGTGACGATAGCCAAAATCAAAGCGGCGATTTGGCGATTAAACTACTGGATTCCTTGCCAACTCGTTTGCGTGAAGTCACCAAATTGCTGGCATATTGGCAAGTGCAGGCTGCTTTGTCGTGGGAAGTGTCGGGCGACAAAGTCGTGGTGTTTGATGACGATGGCGACCCACGTGGCACAATCCGCCAAGAGCAGCTACACATCGGCAACCACGTTTTTATTTTGAACGATTTAGCAGGCAATATGTAACATGGAAAGTTTGTATATTTTGATTCCAATCAGCATTATTTTGGCGTTTGTGATTGGTTACTTCTTTTGGTGGTCGGGCAAAAACGGACAGTTTGACGATTTGGAAGGCCCAGCACACCGCATTTTAATGGACGATGACGACACATCAAATCAAGCGGAGCAACGCCGTGAACAATGATTTTTCTTTTGCTACATCGCGCCGTTTCGCGCCTTTGTTTGCCACTCAATTTTTTGGCGCGTTTAATGACAATTTGTACAAAACCGCGCTGTTTGTGTTGATTAGCTTTTACGGTTTGGGCGATGGCTTATGGCTGTCCGCCCCCATGATGCTCAATGTGGGCGCGTTGCTATTTGTGTTGCCATATTTTTTGTTTTCCACGCTGGCAGGACAGCTCGCCACGCGCTACAACAAAGCACGGCTGGCGCAAATGACCAAAGTGCTAGAAGTTGCGATTATGGCATTGGCAGGATTGGGATTCGCGCTGTCGTCTGTGTCGTTGCTGATGTTGTGTTTGTTTATCATGGGGACGCAATCCGCGCTATTTGGGCCAGTCAAATACGCTATCTTGCCCGAATACCTATCATCAAAACAATTGCTTATGGGCAACGGCTTGATTGAATCGGGTACATTTTTGGCAATTTTATTCGGGCAAATTGCAGGCACAGCCATTGCCAACACAGGCGCAACCGTCATCACCGCCACCGTAGTCAGCATTGCTGTGTTGGGCTTGTGCAGCAGCCTTGCCATGCCAGCCGTGCCAGCGCAAAACCCACACGCCCCCGTGCGCCTAAACGGTTGGCGCGACACACGCCAATTGTGGCAACAAACCCGCGCCCAACGCGATTTGTGGACAGCGATTATCGGCATTTCGTGGTTTTGGCTGCTGGGCGCGGTTTACACCACGCAGTTGCCCACGTTTGTGCAGCTGCATTTGGGTGGCAACGCCAGCGTGTTTAACCTAATGCTCACGCTGTTTTCGGTTGGCATTGCCACAGGTTCGGTGCTGTGCGGCAAAGTCAGCAAAGGCAGCCTGCACTTGATTTGGGTAGTGGCTGGCGCGATTGGCTTAACCGTGTTTGGTGGCTGGCTGGTGTATTTGACCCACGATTTGCGTTTTGATGCCAATCAGTTGCAGGGTTTGGCGCAATTTTTGTCGCAAGGTTATGCCTATCCCGTTATGCTTGCTTTGTTGGGCGTTGGCTTTTTTGGCGGATTTTTTTCCGTGCCGCTTTACACATGGCTGCAAACCGCCGCCAGCGATGAATTCCGCGCCCATGCCATTGCCGCCAACAACATCGTCAATGCCGTGTTTATGGTAGCCGCCGCGCTGTTGAGTAGCGTGTTGTTGGCGGCGTTTAACAGCATTACGTTGTTGTATTTGCTGGTGGCAATCGGCAATGTGGTTTTGTTGATTTATTTGACTTGGCGTAGTCCGTTGATTTGGAAATGGTAAAAAAGCAGCCTGCACTTTATATTTTCAAGTGCAGGCTGCTTTTTTATATTGTTTGCGTGATTAAACCGAGAACGATGAACCGCAACCGCAAGTCGTTTCCGCATTTGGATTGCGAATCACAAATTGCGAACCTTGCAAACTTTCGGTGTAGTCAATTTCTGCGCCAACCAAATATTGATAGCTCATTGGGTCCACCAAAAATTTCAAGCCATTTTTCTCAATTTCAAAATCATCGTCGTTTTTGATTTCGTCAAATGTAAAGCCATATTGAAAACCAGAACAGCCACCGCCGTTTACAAAAACGCGCAACATCAAATCGGGGTTGTTTTCTTCGGCAATCAAATCTGCCACTTTGGTGCAGCAAGATTCGGTAAAGTTAATTGGGTATTCGTCAGACATAGTCATGCTCCTTGCAGGGGAAGTGAATGGTGTGTGTTGTGAATTCAATTTAAACCAGTTGTCCTGATTGGAATTGAACCCACTACAAAGTGGGGCAGCCCACGAATTTTTCAAGTGGGCGATTGTACGACAAAATCAAACCGTTTGCGAATATTGCGCTCGCGTTTCTTGATTGTGTAAATAGTAGTCAAAAACCATCGCAATATTGCGGATTAAGAACCGTCCTTTGGGCGTAACGTGCAGGCTGCTTTCGTTTTGTTCTACCAAACCCAGTTGCACCAATTCTTGCAGGCGATTTAATTCGGCAGCAAAGTAATCGGCAAACGGGTGTTTGTACTGGTCAATTTCTTTAAAACGGTGCAACAAATCTGCGCTAATAATGCCCAAATCGGCTAATTTTTTCATGTGTGCTAATTCTGCCTCATCGGCAGCATCCGAAGCAGCCTGCACTTGGTTACTTTGTGGCAAAGACGGCAAATAATCGTCAAAATTCAATGAGAAGCGACACATCAAATCTTGAATAATTTGACGGCGCAACACGTCATCATCGTTTAATTCAAAACCGCGCATAATCGGCAATTTGTCTGCGTCCAAGTCGGCATAATAATCTTCCAAATTGCGTTGATTTTGGCTGTATGTGTTGCCGATTTTGCCGATGCTGCTCACGCCAATCGCCACTAAATCGCAATCGGCATAAGTGGAATAGCCTTGGAAATTGCGCTGTAAACGTCCTTCGCGCAGAGCGATTGCTAATTCGTCTTCGGGCTTGGCAAAGTGGTCCATGCCAATGAAGACATAACCGCGCTCGTTCAACAAATGCACTGCGTATTGCAAAATATCCAATTTTTCTTCGCTAGACGGCACGGTGTTGGTGTCAATGCGGCGTTGCGGCTTGAAAATATGCGGCAAATGCGCGTAGTGATACAACGCCAAACGGTCGGGATTGAGCGACAAAACCGTATCCAAAGTCGGCTTAATGCTTTGTACCGATTGATGTGGCAAGCCGTAAATTAAATCCACACTAATGGATTTAAAACCTGCTTCACGCGCCGAATCAATTACGTTTTTGGTTTCTTCAACGGTTTGAATGCGGTTCACAGCAGCCTGCACTTTTGGGTCAAAATCTTGAATGCCCACGCTCATGCGGTTAAAGCCCAGTTGTGCCAGTTTGAACACGCTTTCACGGCTCACTTTGCGCGGGTCAATTTCAATGGAATATTCGCCGTCGGGCAGCAATTCAAAATGTTCGCGAATCATGTTGAACACGCGTTCTAGCTGTTCATCGTTCAAAAATGTGGGCGTGCCGCCGCCAAAATGCAGTTGCGCCAATTTGTGCTTGCCGTGCAAATGTGGTTTGAGCAACGCCATTTCTTTTTCTAAATAATTCAAATACTCATCGGCTTTGCTGGTGTCTTTGGTGATGACTTTGTTGCAGCCACAGTAGTAACAAATCACATTGCAAAACGGAATGTGAATATACAGCGATACGGGTTTGTCGCTGTCTTTTAAGGTGTTTTCTAGCGTTTGGATATAGTTGGCTTGCACGAAACCATTGTGAAAACGGTCGGCAGTGGGATAAGACGTGTAGCGCGGCCCTTGACTGGGCAGGCTGCTAATCAATTCGCGGTCAAAAACAAAATCTTGAGTGGGAGCGATGGTAATGGTTTTCATATTTCAGTACCTTTTTTAAGGTTATTTTATTATTAGACAAACTTTGTTAGAATACGACAATATTTATCAAAATGTATTGCGTTTTGTCAAACACACACGTTGGAACTATTATAAATGTCAAAGCTATCTCTTACTACTAAAACGCAATGTTCAAATTGCTCTTTAAAGGAATTGTGTCTACCTTTGGGCTTGAATGCGGAGGAATTTGAACAAGTTGATGCAGTTATTCAGCAAAGCAAACGGTTGAAAAAAGGGGAATATCTATTTCATGCTGGCGAAAATTTTTCTTCTTTGTTTGCGATTCGAACGGGTTTTTTTAAAACTGCGGTCAGCACGCAAGACGGTCGCGACCAAGTGACTGGTTTTTTTATGTCGGGCGAATTAATGGGCATGGACGGTATTGGCGAAGGTAATTACACTTGCAACGCCGTTGCTTTGGAAGATAGTGAAGTCTGCGAATTGCCATTTAGTCGAATAGACGAATTAAGCAAGCATTTGCCGCGATTGAATCTGCATTTTTTTCGCTTGATGAGCCGCGAAATTGTGCGTGACCAAAATGTGATGTTGCTGCTGGGCAATATGCGCGCCGAAGAGCGTTTGGCAGCGTTTTTGCTGAATTTGTCCGACCGTTTGCATCATCGCGGTTTTGCGGCAAACGATTTTATTTTGCGTATGTCGCGCGAAGAGATGGGCAGCTATTTGGGCTTGAAACTGGAAACGGTTAGCCGTACGTTGTCGCGTTTTAATCAAGAAGGTTGGATTTCGGTAGAACACAAGCATATTCAAATTTTAAGACCCGATATCTTGCAAAATTTGGTGTCGGGGCATCTACAAGAATTTGGGCAATGTGGTTTTAAATAAACCAATAAAAATGCAGGCTGCTTTTTTCGTATTTAAAAGCAGCCTGCACTTAATAATAGTGGTTTATTCGTGGGTTAAATTACGTTAGAATGCAAGGCGTTTTCTTTTCTTTATTTTTGTAAATTAAGTAGGAGCGATGATTATGTGGTTTATTGGTTTGGTAGTAGTGGTGATGGCGTATTTGATTGGTTCGCTGTCGGCAGCGTTGATTGTATCTCAAAAAATGGGCATGCCAGACCCGCGTAGTTATGGCTCGGGCAACCCTGGCGCAACCAATATGTTGCGTAGTGGTCGTAAAGATGCCGCCACCTTGACTTTGCTGGGCGATGCGCTCAAAGGCGTGATTGCAGTGGTTTTGGCACGTTGTTTGGCATCTTGGTTGCATTTGGGCGATGGTGTGGTCGCATGGGCGGCAATCGCTGTGGTGATTGGGCATATGTACCCCTTGTTCTTCAATTTTAAAGGCGGCAAAGGCGTGGCAACCGCGTTAGGTGTGTTGCTGGCGATGTCGTTTACCACAACCTTGTGGATTGTTGCCATTTGGGCAGTGATTGCATTCAAGTTCAAAAAATCTTCGTTGGCGGCTTTGGTGGCGGCAGCGGCAACGCCTTTTGTAGCATTCATTATTATTCATCATCCGTCTTGGGGCTGGGCTTTGACGTTGATTTCAGCTTTGGTGATTTACCGTCATCGCAGCAACATTGGCCGTATGCAATCTGGTAACGAGAGCAATATTGGCGAAACTGTGGTGCAGGCTGTTTCTGAACCTGTGGCAGCAGCCGAGAATGTAGCGGTTAAACCTGTTGAAGCGGAAACGCCAGCAACACAAGTAGAAACGGTAAAAGCGGAAGCGGTACAGGTAGAAACGGTAAAAGAAGTGGTGCAAGAAACCCAAGCGGTTGAGCCAGAAAAAGCTGAAGCAGAAGTGGCGCAAGAAGTCGAATCCGAAGCCAAAGCAACGGAAACCGAAACCGCACTCAGCGCAGAAGTGGTAGCAAAACCCAAAGCCAAGCGCGGTAGTAAAAAATCAAGCGAATAATTCGCGTAAACAGAAGCAGGCTGTCGCTTTATGACTGCCTGCTTTTGGTGTTTGTATGCAAAGTAAAGTGGTAGCAATGGAACAAAAACAAAGTTTAGCGCAATGGTTGGCGCGATTGGAAACGGCACACAGCAACGGTTTAATTGACATGGGTTTGGAGCGCGTAGGGCGCGTGAAAAACGCCATGCAGTTGCAGCCTGCTTGCCCGATTATTGTGGTGGCTGGCACAAACGGCAAAGGCTCAACTTGTGCGTTTTTGTCGCAGATTTACGCGCAGGCTGGCTACAAAGTCGGCACGCTCACTAGTCCACATTTGCTGCGTTTTAACGAGCGCATTGCGATTAATACGCACCCTGTGTCGGACGAGCAAATCGTGGCTTCGTTTGAGCGCATTGAAGCAGCACGTGGCGACACATCGCTCACTTATTTTGAGTTCAACACGTTGGCGGCGGTGGATATTTTTGTGCGCGAACAAGTGGACGTGATGATTTTGGAAGTCGGCTTGGGCGGGCGTTTGGACGCGGTAAATATATTTGACGCGGATTGTGCGATTGTTACCAGCGTGGATTTAGACCACCAAGCGTTTTTGGGCGACACGGTGGAACAGGTTGCGCGAGAAAAAGCAGGTGTGTTCCGTGCTGGCAAAGCGGCGATTTGTGGACAAAATCCTGCGCCACAAAGTTTGGCGGATTATGCGCATGAACTGGGTGCGCCACTTGTGTTGGCAAAACGCGATTTTTCGTTCAGTAAATTGGAAAATCAGCAATGGAATTTTCATTTTACGCCTGCCGATGAAGTGCAAAGCAGCCTGCACTTGTCGCCACGCAATCGCAATGCCTTGCCTATGCCTGCGTTGCGCGGTTCGTATCAACTAGGCAATGCAGCCTGCGCTTTGGCGGCGATTGAGTGTTTAACGCCCAAATTGCCTGTGGATGTGGGTGCGATTAAACGCGGTTTGTTGTTGGCGGAAAATGTGGGGCGATTCCAAGTGTTACCTGGGCGACCTTTAACCGTGTTGGACGTGGGACACAATCCCCACGCGGCACGCGCTTTGCGCCAAAGTTTGATTGCTTTGCCGTTTTCCCAAAAGCGGATTGCGGTGTTTAGCATGCTTGCCGATAAAGACATAGACAGCGTGTTGGATATTGTGCGCGACCAGTTTGATGAATGGTACATCGCACCCCTGCATTTGCCGCGCGGTAGAAGTCTGGCGGATTTGCAAGAAAGATTGCAGGCACACGGCATTGATGCAGTTAAGCAGTTTGAAAATGTGCAGGCTGCTTGTTCTGCTGCTTTATCGGTTGCGGGCGAAAATGATAGAATTGTAGTATTTGGCTCGTTCCACACGGTGAGCGATGCTATGGCGGTATGTAAATAAGAATAAGGAAAAGAAAATGGCAGAAAATAAACCCGATTTGGATAATAAAACCAACGAAAAAACACACGATAATCAACCCACGCTGACAGGCTATGAAGAATTAAAAAAGCGCAATCGTAGCCGTTTATTGGGAGCAGGAGCAATGGCTTTTTTGGCGGGCGGTTTGACTTTAATCGTTGCCAGTAATGATGCGCCCGAATCGCCTATTTTGGACGAAGCATCTCGCCCCGTTGCGCAAGTGGTAGCCAAATCCAATACAACCGAAGTTTTGCTACCCGAAGGTGTGTCGGCATCGCAAGCGAGTGGTGTATCGGAGACGATTATTGCATCTGATGTGGCATCGGCAAGTGCGGAAAATGTAGATAGTAGCCCTGCGACCAATGTGGCGAGTAAACAAACATCAAATAATGGAGCAGAGCAGCCTGTACCCGATGGCGCAGTATCGGCAGAAAATTTGACTGCTATGGTTAGCCCCGAACCTTTGAAACAACCGAGCGCAGCAGAAAAACGTCGTTTAGCACGCGAAGCACAGCAACGTGAACGTGAACAACGCGAAGCACAACGTGCAGCCGATGAACGCGCCAGAGAGCAACGTCGCCGCGAAGCACAAGCAGTAACCGCGCGTATTGAAGCCGAACGTGCAGCGCAAAACCGAATTGCTGCCGAACGCACGCGTCAAGCGCAATTGGCCGCCGAGCAAAAACGCCAACAAGAACGCGCACAATGGTTGGCAAAACAAGCCGCACAAAAAGCGCAAGAAACACAATCTGCTGCTCGTGGCACGCAAAAGCAGCCTGCACCTGCGGTTGCAACATCGGTAAGCGGCAAAGTGATGGTTCAGGTGGGCGCGTATAGTACGCGTGCATTGGCACAACAAGTGCAAACCCAGTTGCGCGGCATGGGCTATAACTCGCAAATAGAGCCAGTTAAAACGGCGAACGGCACAATGTATCGCGTTCGTGCAACTGGTTTTGCGAATCGTGCAGCCGCCACCCAAGCTGCGAACCAATTAAAAAGCCGTGGTTTGGGCGGCATGATTATTGAGCAAAAATAATGGCATTCACCACATTTGATATTGCAGCTTTATTGCTGATTTTTGTCTGCATTGTGATTTCTGCTATGCGTGGCTTAATGGGCGAAGTCATTGCCTTTATCGGCTGGCTGGTTGCGCTGGTTGCGGCGCGTTTTTTTGCCGTGCCTGTGTCCGATGTGGTGTTCGCCAGCATGAATCCACGCCCCATGGCGGTGGTGTGTGCCTTTGTGTTGGTATACATCGCTGCTCGAGTTGGCGTGGTTTTGCTGCATCAAATTGTGGATTTGGTGGTTAAGAAAACCAAGCTCACCAGCATCAATCGTTTGTTGGGCGCATTGTTGGGCGCAGCAAAAGGCATGCTGGTGGTCAGCTTAATTGTGCTGGCGTGTTCGTTTAGCGATTTGCCCAAAGACCCAGAATGGCAAAATGCCAAAACCGCGCCTTTCTTCCAAGATATTGCGTTACTAGAAAAAGATTATTTGCCTGATTTTTTATCCAATCAAGTTCATTTCCCCAATTCAGCAGAAGTGCAGGCTGCTTCCGATGTGGCACAGCCTGCACCCGTTAAGCCCAAAACACAAATTTTAAAACCGTAAGGAGTTGCTTTTATGTGTGGCGTATTAGGTTTGGTGGCGCACCAGCCAGTTAATCAACTGTTGTATGACGGATTGCAAATGTTGCAGCACCGAGGACAAGATGCCGCAGGGATTGTAACTACGCAAAACGCTTGTTTTCGTATGCACAAAGGCAAAGGCATGGTGCGCGAAGTGTTCCGCACCCGCAATATGCTCGATTTGCACGGCAACGCAGGTATCGCTCATGTGCGTTATCCGACCGCAGGCAATGCAGGCAGCTCCGCCGAAGCGCAGCCGTTTTACGTTAGCTCGCCTTTTGGGATTGTGTTGGCGCACAACGGCAATTTAACCAACACCGCCGAACTGCATCACGATGTCTATACCCGATATTTGCGCCATGTGAACACGCAGTCCGACTCCGAAGTGTTGCTCAACGTATTCGCCCACGAATTGCGCCGCGAAGTGAGCAACAACGCCAACCCAACCCAGTTGTCGCCCGACAATATTTTCAACGCCATTGAGCGTGTGCATGAGCGTGTACGCGGTGCATACGGCGTAGTTGCCATGATTGCAGGCTATGGCATGGTGGCATTTCGCGACCCGAATGGCATTCGTCCGCTGGTGTTGGGCAAACGCGAAGAGGGCGGAAAAACAGCGTGGGCGGTGTCCAGCGAAAGCGTTGTATTTGGTGGACTGGCGTATCAGTTAGAACGCGACATCGCCCCTGGGGAAGCCTTGTTTATTGATTTTTCAGGCAATCTGCATTCGCGCCAATGTGCCAAGCAGCCGCATTTAAAACCGTGTTTGTTTGAGTACGTTTACTTTGCACGTCCCGATTCGGTGGTGGACGGCGTGCCCGTTTATCAAGCACGAGCGGACATGGGCATCACGCTTGCCGACAAAGTCAAACAGCATATTGATGTAAACGAAATTGACGTGGTGATGCCGATTCCAGACACCAGCCGTTCCAGCGCATTGGAATTAGCGGCGCGTTTGGGCAAACCCTATCGCGAAGGCTTAATCAAAAATCGCTATATTGGACGCACATTTATTATGCTTGGGCAGGCAATGCGCAAAAAATCGGTGCGCCAAAAGCTGAACCCGATTGCCAGCGAATTTGCAGGCAAAAACGTATTGTTGGTGGACGACAGCATTGTGCGTGGCACAACTAGTCGCGAAATTGTGGACATGGTGCGCGAAGCAGGCGCGAAAAAAGTCTTTTTTGCGTCTGCTGCCCCAGAAGTGCGCTACCCCAATGTGTATGGTATTGATATGCCCACACGCGAAGAATTGATTGCCAACGGACGCACCGCAACCGAAATCGCCCAAGAAATCAATGCCGATGCGTGTATTTTTCAGGACTTGGACGCGCTAGAACAAGTGGTGCGTCGCTTAAATCCACAAATCGAAGGCTTTGATGATTCGTGTTTTAGTGGTTGCTATGTAACAGGCGATATTGATGATGCCTATTTGGACGCGCTATCGGCACACAAAAAGCAGCCTGCATCGCGCATCATGCCCAGTTTAGTGGAATACAGCGTGAGCATTGAAAACGGCAACGAGTAATCATCAATCGTAGGTTGTTATAACAATGACTACTGTAACCACAGTAGCCATTCATACATACAGAAAGGAACAATATGGTTTACCGCATCAAACGCGAAGACGGCACAACCGACCAACAAGCGCAAAACGAAGAACAATGGGCGCAAAACACCTTGCGCGAAGTGCTGTTGGCGGCCTATCAAGAACAAAAACGCGCCCGAATGTGGCGCAATATTTGGCGCGTGGTTGGCTTGCTGGTGTTTTTGGCGATGTTGGCTGGCTTGCGTGGCGGCATGCGTCAAGGCGAACAAGCACGAGAATCGGCATCACGTTTTGCTCATCAGCCACACACAGCCGTTGTGAAATTAACAGGTGAAATCGGCGGCAGCGAACAGCGCAATCAGGTAGATATTCTGCGCGAAGGCATGCAGGCTGCTTATCGCAATCCCAATGCCAAAGCCATTATTATTCATGCCAATAGCCCTGGGGGTTCGCCTGTTGTATCCAATATCGCCTTTGCCGAAGTGCGCCGAATGCGCGCGGAACACAAAAACATTCCTGTGTATGTAGTGGCGCAAGATATGTGCGCTTCGGGTTGTTATTACATCGCAGCCGCTGCCGACAAAATTTTTGCCGACCCGTCTAGCCTAATGGGCAGCATTGGCGTGATTGGCAGCAGCTTTGATGCGACTGGCTTAATGGAAAAATTGGGCATTCAACGCCGCGTTCGCATTGCAGGCAACAACAAAGGCATGGGCGACCCGTTCACCGCCGAAAGTCCCGAACAGCAAGCCATTTGGCAACAAATGCTAGACCAAATTCACGGCGAATTTATCCAAGCCGTCAAACAAGGGCGCGGCAATCGTTTGCAAGAAAAGCAATACCCCGATTTGTTTAGCGGACGCATTTTTACAGGCATAGAAGCCAAAAAAGCAGGTTTGGTTGATGATTTGGGCAATGTGTATTCGGTGGCGCGAGACGTGGTTAAAGCACCGAATTTGGTGGACTACACGCCAGAGCAAGACGATTTGGCGCGTTTGTTGAGCCGTCATCTGGGCGCACAAGTGCAAAATCAAGCGCAAGAATGGTTGAGTAAGGTTTGGTAGGTATAGTGAATTAAAATTGCAATGATACAGTGTTGATAACGTCCTTATGTGCCACGCGCGCACAGCGGACGTTATCGCCTTGTCTCATTTTTATAGTGAATTAAATTTAGATTAGTACAGCGTTGCCAACTCCCTTATGTACTAGGTGTACACGGCGGTCGTTGTCGCCTTGTCCTAATCTAAATTTAATCCACTATATCTTCCCTATTGTCGTAATAGCCTTGTTCCATGGTTTACATAGTGATTAAAACCGCTCGTTTTCGCCCAAATATCGCCATTGACCTGTTGGCAACGCGCCTAGTTTCACTTTGCCCATTCTAATGCGCTTTAAGCCCACCACGCGCAAGCCGACCAATTCGCACATTCGGCGGATTTGGCGTTTTTTGCCTTGTTTTAACACAAAGCGCAGTTGGTCTTCGTTTTGCCATTCCACTTTGGCTGGGCGCAGTTTTTCGCCGTCTAGGCTCAATCCGTGGTTGAGCAACGCCAAGCCTTGTGGTGATAGCGTGCCTTTGACTCGCACCAAATATTCTTTTTCGCTATCGGATTGCTCGCCAATAAGTTGTTTGGCAATGCGTCCGTCTTGCGTCAAAACCAATAAGCCAACCGAATCAATGTCCAAACGACCCGCAGGCGCAAGCCCGCGCAACTGGCTAGGGTGGAACGCAATGCGGCTGGTGTCGCCTTGCCAATGATTGCTTTCGGTAATCAATTCAATGGCGGCGCGATAATCTTTTTCGGGCTGACCACTCACAAAACCCACAGGTTTGTTCAACAAAATGGTTACGCGCTGGGTTTGCTGCTGGTGGGCGCGTTTGTCCAAATCAATGCGGTCATTGGGCAACACTTTTTGCCCCAACACGGCAACCGCGCCATTGACTTTGACCCAGCCTTGTTCAATGTAGCTGTCGGCTTCGCGGCGCGAACAGATTTTGAGTTCTGCCATGCGTTTGGATAGTCTGATGGGTTCGGTCATAATGCTTCCTTTGTTTGTTTGATTAAAAATGCAGGCTGCTTTTTCGTGTTCAAAAGCAGCCTGCACTTTCTTGTTGATTTATTGCGCTTGCTCAATTTGACTCAACGCTAACTGACGTTGCTCTTGCGCCAAGCTGGCTTGACCGCTTTGCTCCAACACCTTCGCCAAAGTCAAATGCGCTGGCACAGAATGCTCAATCGCCAAACTGGCTTCCAAATAACCACGCGCCTTGCCCCACAGTTGTCGGGTTGCCGCCAATTCGCCCAAATGACGCAACAATCGCGCATCGTTGGGGTTGCTGCGTAGCCACGCATCGGCAGTATCAATCGCTTTTTGCTGACCGTGTTCGTCCAAATATTGGCTACTTTGCACAAAAGCGGGCAGCAAATCGGCATTGTGTTGCGCTGGATAATGCTGGTTCACCCAAGCTATTGCCTGCGAATACAAGCCCAGTTGTACATATTTTTGGGCAATCGTCGCGCTCATTTCGCCCGATTTTAAATGCTCTGGAATGCGTTTTAAGCAGGCTTTCATGCCTCTGTTGTCGCTCACCAAATTCAAAAGCTGCTCGTAAGCACGTTGCGACAAATGTTCGGCTTCAGTGTCGTTCATCGCCCCAGCACGGCGCAATTTATCTACTTTGTCCAACACTTCCAAAGCGTCGCCCTTATCCAATGCCCAACGCAACTGCAAACGCACCAAGCGCGTTAAGCGTGGGTTGATTTGCGCGGCGGCTTTTAAATGTTCGTCTGCGATTTCGTATTGATGTTGATTTAAGGCACTTTCTGCCAACAACAAATAGCGCGAAAGCTGGGCTTTGCTCGGCAATTTGGCGATGTCGTGCAAATATTGGTCGCGTGTTTTTTGGTTGCCACTTTGGTCGGCAGCGTGTGCCGCCAGCATCAACGCCAACACGCGGTTGCCACCTGCTTCTTTGTTTGCCAACACTTTTGCCGCTTGCGTTTCGGCTTCTTGGAATTTGCCTTCAAAAAACGCCAAACCTGCGGCATTGAGTGCTTGCGTGGCTTTGCGGCTGCGGCGTCCGATGCCAAATCGGCTTAATTTATCGGGCGTACTCAACACGCCTGCAAACAGTTTCACCACGATATACAGCGCAACCACCGCGCCAATCAATCCCAACACAAACAAATGCAAATTCACGCGCAACATGGTTTGCTCTATCACAATATACACGTTGCCCGAATAAGTGGTTGCCGCCAAAGCCAAACCAATGGCAATGGCAAACAAAACAATAATCCAAATTAACTGTTTCATGCGTGGCTTCCTTTGCTAGATGCAGGCTGGCTGGCAGATTTGGTTGCTGGCGCGCTGGCTGGTTTTGCCGCAGGTTCGCTGGCTTGGGTTGCAGTCGCAGCAGGAACAGAAGCAGCCTGCACAGTTGGCACGCTAGCAGGTGCGATTTCTACTGCTGGCAAGTTCACAGGCAGGGCAGTACGTGCGCTGTTTTGATGGGTTCGCACGGCAGCCAAGCTGGATTTGAGTGCGTCATCAGAAATCATGCGAACTTCTAATGCTTTGAGTTCATTCAATTCTTTTAACCATGCTTGGGTGTTGGGCGATTGCACATCAAAATATTGTTTAACGGTCGCTTCCACGGCATTTAAATCGTTTTGATAAATGTCGCCGTTGTGTTGCAACACCGCCAAACGCGCGTCCAACAAGTGCATACGCAAGTTTTCGCGCACAAAATACACTTGTTCGGGCGCAATCAACATCGCATCGTTGTTGTTGAGTTTACGCACTTCTACCATGCTTTTAAGCAGATTTACCGTGCTTTCTGTGGCGCGAGTCCACCAGTTACCCGCTTGCGATACAGGGGCAGCTTCGGTTTTGCCTGCCTGCAAAGTGTTGTCCACCAACAAAGGCAGGCTTGGCACGGCACTTTGTAAGCGGTCAAGGCGCAGTGCGGTGGCAGAAGTGTTTAAATAGGGGCGATTTTTTAGCGCGGCTAAATCTTGGCTAATCGCTTGTTTGATTGGCAACAATTCGGGTTGCTCAAAGCGGTTTAGGCGTTGTTCTACGGTTTCCAACACGCTTATGGCAACTGGCACATTGCCCGATAGCAATAATTGTTGCGATGCGACATTCAGCGTGACTTCTACTTCATCAACCAACCAGTTTACGCGCCCTTTGAGCAATTCGGCATAAGCGCGTTGTACGCCGTCTAGCGTTTGTTGCGTGTTGTTTTGGTTAGCAAGAATTTTGGCTAATTCGGCATCAATTTGTTGTTGGCGTTGCAAAGCAGCCTGCAATAATGTGGCGTTTTGACTGTTGCCCAAGCCTGCTTTGTCTAATTCTTGATTAAAACGCAGCTCTTGGGTTTTGATGGTATCGGTTAGGCTCAATTCTTGGGTTTTGAGTATGTTTTGTCCTTGTACAAACAAAAAACCGCTCGCGCCCAAGCTCAGTATTGCCAATACCAATGCGCCCAATGCGATGCTTTTGCCGCCGTTGTTGGCAGTTTGCTCAATCACAATCGGTTGTGCTTGTGCTTGTGCTGGGGCGGTAGGTGCGGTGGTGGCAGGCAAAGCAGCCTGCACGATTTCGCTTGCGTTTTCGGTTGCTGGGGTTGAATTGGATTCGGGAATTGCTGGGGTTTGTTCGGGTTGTTTTTGTGCTTCGGTCATAGGTTTGACTCCGTTTTAGCCAGAATGTACGCTGCTTGCTGCAACGCTTGGGATAAATGGGAACACACGCGAATTTGGGTTGCGCCATTTTGGGCAAGTGTGTCGGCAATGCGCGTGTGATGCGTGAAGTATAACAAGGATTGCAACATTTGCGTATAACTTGGTGGTGCTTGGCTGAACAATGGTTGCGCCATTTGGCTGGACGTAACCCAAGCAGCCTGTACTTTTTGTGTGTCTAGCAATGTCCAATCTAGGGTTTGTACAATGCGTTGATAGATGGGCGCGTATTGCACCACAAAATCGCGCAAACGCAGTTGTTCGGCAAGGTGTTCGCGTCCGTTTTGTCCACGCACGATTAGGATTGTGGCGCGTGGTGGCAGGGTTTGCCAAATGGGCAGTTGCAAGGCGGCTTCGCTGTCGTTGCCGTTGTGGCTGGCGTGAACGTGCAAGCAGCCTGCACTTTGCAATGCGTGTGCGGTGGCTTGCCCTACGGCAATATGCGTTTGTTTGCGCCAGATTAAATCGCCCTGCAAAAAATGTTGTGCGATTTCTACCGCGCTGGGGCTGACCCAAAACATGGCTTGGGCTTGGGTGATTTGTTGTGGTAGTGCGGTGCAGGCTGCTTGGTTGGGGCACAATTCTATTGGCGCGAATGGCACGGCTTGCCAGCCTGCGTGTTGGCATAGGGTGATGTCGGCGGCTTGGCGTTGGGTTGGGCGGACGAGTAGTAGAGTTGGCATAGGATAGGTTGTGTTTGGGTTCTCTAACCCTCTCCCAAAGGAGAGGGGATTAAACGGCTGAATATTCAAAAATTATCATACAGTCCATTACAACAATCGTTCAATTGGCAACCACGAAAAAATGCGGCTGGCTAATCGTTTCCAAAAGCTGGCTTCGGGTTCGTGGCGGCTGCTGGTTTGGGTTTGTGGGTCGCGCCAATGCAGGCTGCCTTGATGTAGATAAACGTGGTAGGCAGACTGCGTGGCTTCTTGCTGCAAACGGCGTTGCATTTGCTGGGCGAGCAAATCGTGATGAATAACCAAGCCCATTTCGGTGTTGAGCCTTGCCGAGCGTGGGTCTAGGTTGAACGAACCAACAAACACGCGCTCGCGGTCAATAATCAGCGTTTTGGCGTGCAGGCTGGTGGCGGAACTGCCTGTTAAGCCTTTGTCGCGCAAACCTTTTTGGTCGGTGTCGCCTTTGAATTCATACAACTGTACGCCTGCGTTGAGCAAATCGCGGCGATAACGCGCATAGCCCGAATGCACCGCCGCCACATCGGTCGCGCTCAACGAATTGGTGAACACGGTGGTGCGTATGCCTTGCCGATTCAGCTCCTGCGCCATGTTTACGCCTGTTTGCGTTGGCACAAAATACGGGCTAACCAAATACATTTCGCGCTTGGGTTTGCCCAAAGCAGCCTGCATTTGTTCGGCGATGTTCACGTGCACACGGCGGTCTAGGGCTTTGGCTGGGTCATCGCTTACCAATTCGGTTTGTGCGTCAAAATACACAATGCGTTGGCGTTGTTGCGCTTGTGCCAATGGGCTGTGCGCTATGTCGTTTTCATGGTTGAACGGATTTTCTGGCGTGTGCAGGCTGCTTTTTAACTGCGCCTGTCCGTGCGTTAAATCAGCATTTTTAATAATTTGTTCAATAGGATAGGCGGAATCGCTTTGCCAATAGCGGTCAAAATCTTGCGACAGTTGCGCCACGATTTCGCCACTCGCCAGCACGTCCATATCGGCAAAAGCGTGGTCGTTTTGCACGTCAAAATATTCATCGCCAATATTGCGTCCGCCCACAATGCTGGCGCGGTTGTCGGCAATCATCGCTTTGTTGTGCATACGGCGATTTAGGCGCGGAAAGTCGGTTAAATAACCTAAAAATCGCCATTTTCGGTGCAAAAATGGGTTGAACAGGCGAATTTGGATATTGGGGTGTTGATTGAGTGCAGCGAGCAAATCGTCCATGCCATGCGTGTTGTTGTCGTCCAACAGCAAGCGCACGCGCACGCCTCGTTCTGCCGCTTGCCACAGCTTGCGAAAAAGTTGTATGCCCGACACGTCATCGCGCCAAATATAGTATTGCGCGTCCAGCGAAATTTGCGCGTTGTCTAGCAAAATAGTTCGCGCCACATAGGCATCGCGAGCGTGGTCTAGCACATAAATTTGTGCGTTGTGCGTGTTGTTTTTGTTGGGCGATTTGGGTTGCAGGCTGCTTTTGGTATCGGGCAACAATAACGCGGCTTCTAGTTGCGGCGCGGATTGAGTGGGAATGTAGTGGCTGGCTTGGCGTAGACTTAAATCGGGTAGGCTTTGGCAGGCGGTTAGGGCGCAGCAGGTTAGTATAGGCAGAATATAGGTTGGCTTCATAAGCAAGCAGCCTGCACTTTTTAACGGCTTGGAGAACCAGGTTGGGCTTTTACAATTCAAGTTTTTTGCCATGAATTTCATGGAATTCTTCGCAGATAAAATCGTCAAAACCAATAAATGGTGCATTATTTTTGGGGCTGTCCTAGATAACTAGGATAAACTCAATTTCACTAATTGTTTTAAAATAGAACAAGAACTTTTATCTCACTGTTGTTAAAACGCCATTCGCACTCCTTTAAATACAGCTCAAAATGCTTTTTGGGAATGCCGTTAAACTTGCGTAAATGACGTTTTTGCTTGATTCCAAAAGTGCTCAATTCCGTTGATATGGTTTTGTCGTTCAGCAAAATGTGTGCTGTGATTGATACGAAAACGAAGTTTCAGCGAAGCTAAAATGGCTTTGTCGCTCACATCTAATACATCATAGCTACGATAACAATCCGTATAAACAATGCTGTCAGGTTTCACTTGTTCACGGATAATAGGCAATAAAGTAGCGGTTTGAGTATTCACAGTAACCGTATAAATCTTGCCATTTCGCTTCAAAAGACCGAATACAGCGACTTTTCCAGCAGCACCTCGACCGCGTTTACCTTTTCGTTGTCCACCAAAATAACTTTCATCTGCTTCTACTTCGCCATCAAACATTTCTAAATGTGGACTGTTTTGATAAATAAGTAATCGTAAACGATGAAAATAATAGGCTGCGGTATTTTTATTAACACCTACTAACTCTGCTGCTGTTCTTGCAGTTACACCTGCAACAAATAGCTCAATGAGTTTGTTTTGTTTGTACTGACTTAGACGACATTTTCGCATAGGGATAATTCTAACTTAATTTGAATTTCCTTAGTTATCTAGGACAACCCCTAATCTTTTTATGAAACGAATAAAAATCATCAATAGCCAACCAATCGTATTTTAAATCCAGACATTTGATTAAAATAGGGATAGATATCATATTGCTATGATAACCAATAATATCAACTATATCTTCTTGCTGTTCATGCCAGTTTTCTAACAAAATATTCTTATATCTGTCCAACATCAACTGATGCTTTTTAAAAAGCGAAGATAATATGATACAAGATTCAACTCTATCTCCATTTTTATTATCCACACCATCTTGAAGATAATTTTTCATGAATTCTAATATATCCACTTCATCTCTGAATAGAATATTGAATATCTTGAAAACGGACTTGCCCCAAGATAAATGAATCAATTAGTGTATCCATTTCTGTAAAATTCATTTTGCTGTTTTCCTTATTGCTTTAAATGAAGTAGCCGTAGCTTGGGTCACGCCCCAACGTAAACTTAAACAAGACTCAAACCTACAGCAGCTAGATTTAAAAAGCAGCCTGCACTGCCTTTTCCTGCCATTCCGTCAATTCACGAATGCCCTTTTGCCCCAACGCAATCAGTTGCTGCAATTCGTCCAAGCCAAACGCTGCGCCTTCTGCCGTGCCTTGAATTTCAATGATTTTTTCCGCGTTCAACATCACCAAATTCACATCGCTGTCGCAGCCTGAATCTTCTGGATAATCCAAATCCAGCAACGGCACGCCGCCAACCACGCCCACCGAAATTGCGGCAACGCTGCCCATTAACGGCGTATCGGTCAATCGTCCATCGTTCAACATTTTTTGTACGGCGATTTTCAGCGCGACAAATGCGCCTGTAATGCTTGCTGTGCGCGTGCCGCCGTCTGCTTGAATTACATCGCAATCAATCAAAATTTGGCGTTCGCCCAGTTTTTGCATATCCACGCAAGCGCGTAAACTGCGCCCAATTAGTCGTTGGATTTCTTGTGTGCGCCCCGATTGCTTGCCTGCTGCGGCTTCGCGTTTCATGCGCGATTGGGTGGACGCGGGCAACATGCCGTATTCTGCCGTAACCCAGCCTTGATTTTTGCCGCGTAAAAAGGGTGGCACGTTTTCGTCAATCGTGGCGGTGCAAATCACTTTGGTGTTGCCGCATTCAATCAACACCGAGCCGTCTGCGTGGGGCAAAAAGTTGGGCGTGATGCGGATTTCGCGCAATTCATTGGCGGCGCGTGTGGTGCGAATGGTGGTCATGGTGATTTCCTGTAAACAAAATGAAAGCGCAATTATATAATGCAACCTTCTTTTTATGTATGACTGCTACACCATGTCCCCTTTTATTTTGTTTGATGACGCGCTCACAGGGCGTGCGTTTTTGTTGCATGATTGGGTTTGCCAAGACACCTTGTCGCCCGAACAACTGCCTTTGCTAGACGAGACATTGCAGGCTGCTTGGGCAAAAAACTGGCACGCCGCGCTGTGGATTGACTATGAATTTGGTTTGGGGTTACAAAAATTGCCTGCTGCAAAAAGCAGCCTGCACTTATTTTGGTTCGCGCAAAAAACGCCCATTGACGATGTGCCTACGTGGTTGCAACAACAAGGCGGCGATGAACCTGCTGGTTTGTCTGCGCCACGCTGGTCATCTAATCAAGCGGAATACGAGCGCGATATTGACTGCATTTTGGTGGCGATTGCACGCGGCGATTGCTATCAAATCAACCACACATTGCGGCTCTACACGCAAACTTATGGTAGCCCAATTCGTTTGTATGCGCGATTGCGACAAGCTGTGCCGTATGCCGCGCTGGCGTGTTTGCCCAATGGCGGGTGGACGTTGTGTTTTTCGCCCGAATTGTTCTTACGCATCAACGCGCAAGGCAGCCTGCACACCGAACCGATGAAAGGCACAGCCCCTATTTTGGGCGATGAAAACGACACCGCTCGCGCCATCGCCTTGCAAAACGACCCCAAAAATCGCGCCGAAAACACCATGATTGTGGATTTATTACGCAACGATTTGGGCAAAATTGCCACTGTGGGTGGTGTGTCTGTGCCTGCGCCGTTTAGCGTGAATGCGTTTGGTAGCGTGTGGCAAATGACCAGTTTGGTGCAAGCGCAGTTGCCAGCCGCAACCACTATGGCGCAAATTGTGCAGGCTGCTTTTCCGTGTGGCAGCATCACGGGCGCACCCAAGCGCAAAAGCATGGAAATGATTGCGCAACTGGAACGCGAACCGCGCCAGCTCTACACAGGCAGCATTGGCTATTTGGAACACGCGCCCAACACGCCATTGGGTTTTTCGGGCTGTTTGAATGTCGTGATTCGCACACTGCAACTGCGTCCACACGACCAAGCAGCCTGCACATTTGACGGCATTTATGGCGTGGGCAGCGGCATTGTGGCAGACAGCCAAGCTGTCAGCGAATACGCCGAATGCGGCTGGAAAGCCCGATTTATCAGCGAATTGCGCCCCGAATTTGCCTTGTTTGAAACCATGCGCGTGGCACAAAATCAAATCGCATGGCTGGACGACCATTTGGCGCGATTGGCACATTCTGCCGCGCAATGCAATATCCCTTTTTGCGCGACATCTGCCCTGCACGCCATAGAACAAACGCTGCCCACGCTAGACGCAAACCGCGTGTATCGCCTGAAATTGCGCCTAGAACCCACAGGCAGCCTGCACTTGGAACACGCGCCCATCGCCCCTTTGCCCGATGCAATAAACGTGTTGATTGCACCCGATGTTTTGCCCACGCACGACTTTTTGCGCCGCTACAAAACCACGCACCGTGCCCAATTTGACCGCGCTTGGCAATGGGCAGAACAACACGGCGCGTTTGATGCGCTGCTGTTTAACGAACAAGGCTATTTGCTGGAAGGCGGACGCAGCAGCGTGATTGTTCGCTATCAAAATCAATGGCTCACACCTGCTGCGGATTTGGACGTGTTGCCCAGCGTTGCGCTCAAAAACTGGCAAGGCGAAGCAGTGCAGGCTGCTTGGATTAGTCGCGAACAAGTGCAGCAAGCCGAGCAAATTTGGCTGGGCAATGCATTGCGCGGCTGGCGATTGGCGAAGTTGATAACGGTTTAGATGCGCGATAGGCGATGAAAAGCAGCCTGCACTTTTTGTTTATTTAAAGTGCAGGCTGCTTTTTATACGCGATTTAAATCCGCTTTGCCAATTCCACCGCTTTGCCAATATACAACGCAGGGGTCAAAGCCAACAATTCCGCTTTCGCCAAATCAGGAATCGCTAAACCGCCAATAAACGCTTTCAACGATTCAGGCGTGATGCCGTCCTTGCCGCGCGTCAAATCTTTCAACTGCTCATAAGCATTCGGCACGGCATAACGGCGCATAACTGTTTGAATTGGCTCGGCTAACAATTCCCAAGTCGCGTCCAAATCCGCCAACAACGCCGCAGGATTTGCTTCCAATTTGTTCAAACCACGCAAATGCGCGACCAAACCCAAAACGGTATAGCCCACGCCCATGCCCATATTGCGAAGCACCGTGCTGTCCGTCAAATCACGCTGCCAACGCGACACAGGCAATTTTTCCGACAAAAAGCCCAGCACTGCATTTGCCATGCCCAAATTGCCTTCCGAATTTTCAAAATCAATCGGATTGACTTTGTGCGGCATGGTGGAAGAACCCACTTCGCCAGCCTTCACTTTTTGCTTGAAATAGCCCAGCGAAATATAGCCCCACACATCGCGGTTGAAATCAATCAAAATCGTGTTAATGCGGCTAATGGTTTGGAAAAATTCCGCCATATAATCATGCGGTTCAATTTGGATTGTGTACGGATTAAACGTCAAACCGAGCGATTGTTCCACAAATTTTTTGCTGTGGTTTTCCCAATCCACATCGGGATACGCAACCAAATGCGCGTTGTAATTGCCCACCGCGCCATTGATTTTGCCTAAAAATTCTTGTTCCGCTAACTGTTTGATTTGGCGATTTAAACGGTATAACACGTTGGCGATTTCTTTACCCAATGTGGTTGGCGTGGCTGGCTGACCGTGTGTGCGCGACATCATCGGTACTTCGGCTAAATCATGCGCTAATTGCTGCAATTTGGCGGTAACTTCGGCTAATTTCGGCAATAACACATCTTCACGCGCTTGTTTCAACATCAAGGCGTGCGACAAATTGTTGATGTCTTCCGAAGTACACGCAAAATGGATAAATTCGTTTACCGCGTGAACTTCGGCATTGTTTTCAAAACGCTTTTTCAGCCAATATTCAATCGCTTTCACATCGTGATTGGTCGTGGCTTCAATCGCTTTCACTTCGGTAGCGTTGTCTAAATTAAACGATTGAATCACGCTGTCAATTTCGGCAATCGTGCTGCCTGAAAATGCTGGTACTTCGGCGATTTTCGGCTCGGCTGCCAAGGCTTTGAGCCATTCCAATTCCACGCAAACACGCGCTTTCATCAAGCCATATTCTGAAAAAATCGGGCGCAAATCTTCGGCTGATTTGGCGTAACGTCCGTCTAGTGGGCAAAGGGCAAAAATGGGGTTAATCATGGGGATTTTTCCTGTTGGGGTTGTAAATCGATAAAAATAAGCCAAACAAAATTGCAGGCTGCTTTTTCTGTATCAAAAAAAAGCAGCCTGCAATTTTTTATTGTGCAGACGCAGCCGATGCAGCCGTGCTTGCGTTGGCAGGCGCACCAAACCATTGCGTGTGAATTTTGTCGTATGTGCCATTGGTTTTGATTTGCGATAAACCTTTATTGATGACTTCACGCAAACCGTCATTGCGTCCTTTTTTGAACGCAAAGCCATATTGTTCGCTCACAAAACTTGGGTCCACCAAAGTATGCAATTTGGCATTTGGGTTTTGCGATACATAATAGCCCACCACGCTGCTGTCGCCCACAACGGCATCGACGCCGCCGCTTTCCAGCTCTTTAAACGCCAATGGCATGGTTTCAAAGCGTTTGATGTTTTGGCTGTCTTTGCCTTGTAGGTCTTGCAAAATCAAATCGCCAGACGTAGCAGCCTGCACCGATGCGCTGCGCGTTTTCAAATCGGCAAACGATTTGACTGCGTTGATATTGCGGTCGGTTACCACAATCATTTGCGTGGCTTCAAAATACGGCTCGGAAAAGTCTAACTGTTGCTTGCGCTCATCGCTAATTGTGATGCTCGCCAAGCCGATGTCGCTGTCGCCTTTGTCCACGTTGGCAAACAAGCCTTTAAATGGCGTGTTCACAAATTCCAATTTCACGTTTTGGCTTTTGGCTGCTGCGTCCAAAACATCGTGCGAAAAGCCGACTACTTTTTCGTTTTCCATGTATTCCATGGGCGCGTAAGTCGCATCGGTCGCCACGATATAGGTTTTGTTCAAATCCAAACTAGCGGCAGGGGCGGCAGAGCTGGCTGCGTCTGTGTTTTGCGATGCAGCAGGGGCATTGTTGCCGCCCGAACACGCCGCCAGTAAACACATCGACAAAATGGTGCTGCTAAATAAAACTTTTGATTTTGCTAACATAAATAAATCCTAAAAATAAAATAAACGAAAATTTATGGGGCGGTTGATGCGCTGCTGGCTGTGATTGCCGATGCTGCGTCGCTGGAAATTTCGCCGTCATCGGCAGGTGCGGTCATGCCTTGTACTTGGCTTTCTGATGTGAGCCATGCCACACTGGCTGCGCGCGCTTCATCGGCGCTGGTTTCGTTTAGCACTTCGTTTTCTGCTGTGGTTTGGGCAATTTGTTTTGCCTGATAATCCAAATAAAACGCCCAAGAAAGCACCAATGCCAACGCCACGCCAATCGCTATCCATTTGATGCGTTTGCGTTTTGCAGAAATTGGCTGGCTGGGCTGAATGTCGTCTGCGTCCAGCGCGTTGTCTGCATGGTTGGGTTGTTCGTTTTGTTTATCCATTGTGTTTACGCCAAATCCAGCGCGGTAGCATTGTATAGTGGATTAAATTTAGATTAGGACAAGGCGACAACGACCGCCGTGTACAGCTAGTACATAAGGGAGTTGGCAACGCTGTACTAATCTAAATTTAATTCACTATAGCGAAACCGCCAAAGCTGGCGATTATATTACATAAAGCAGCCTGCACAAAACCATTTTGCAGGCTGCTTTTGTAATGCAGATAAATCCAGTAAAATGCCAGTTTTTTTATCCAAGCGAATATTCATCATGCTAACTTTTCAAGACATTATCTTCAAATTACAACAATATTGGGCAAACCAAGGTTGCGCGATTATTCAGCCGTTTGACATGGAAGTGGGTGCAGGCACATCGCATCCAGCCACTTGCCTACGTGCACTCGGTCCAGAGCCATGGAACGTGGCGTATGTGCAACCTAGCCGCCGCCCAAAAGACGGACGTTATGGCGACAACCCAAACCGTTTGCAGCATTATTACCAATTCCAAGTCGCACTGAAACCTGCGCCCGATGATATTCAAGATTTGTATTTAGGCAGCTTAAAAGTATTGGGCATTGACCCGACTGTCCACGATATTCGTTTTGTGGAAGACGACTGGGAAAATCCGACTTTGGGTGCGTGGGGTTTGGGTTGGGAAGTGTGGCTGAACGGTATGGAAGTAACCCAATTTACTTATTTCCAACAAGTGGGCGGTATCGATTGCACGCCAGTTTTGGGCGAAATCACTTACGGTATTGAGCGTTTGGCAATGTATTTGCAAGGCGTTGAAAATGTGTATGATTTGGTGTGGACGGTTACGCCTGACGGCACGAATTTGACTTACGGCGACGTGTATCATCAAAACGAAGTAGAGCAATCTACTTACAATTTTGAACACAGCGATGCAGCGTGGTTGTTGGAACAATTCAACGGTTTTGAAGCGCAAGCCAAACGCTTGTTGGAACAAGAAGACGCGCAGTTGGTGTTGCCAGCGTATGAATTGGTGTTGAAAGCAGGGCATACGTTTAACTTGTTGGACGCGCGTGGGGCGATTTCCGTAACCGAACGCGCAACGTATATTGGGCGTATTCGTGCGTTGAGCCGTCAAGTGGCGCAAAAATTTGTGGCAAGCCGTGAAGCGTTGGGTTATCCGTTGATTAAGCAGAAGTAAGCCAATCACATAAAAAGCAGCCTGTACATGGGACTAAACAAGTGCAGGCTGCTTTTTAATGATAAAATCCATTATCAAAAAGCAGCCTGCACTTTATATTTTTTATGACAAGCAAATACACTTATTCCCCCTTATTGAGTTTACTTTTATTACTCAACCAGCCTGCATGGTCAAACACCACCGACACCGTGCAGGCTGCTTCTGCTTCCGCGCCTGCTGGCAATCCAACCGACACCGAAGCCGAAGTTAGCAATCTAACCCCCAAATATCCTGTTACGATTGAAGCCGATAACGAAGAACTCAAACAAATGCTAGAAGAGTTTTTGCCGCTCATCGCCTATCAACGCAAAGAAGAGCTAGACCAAGAACAAGTGGGCTATTTGGCGGAAGACGCGCCCAAAGACGCGCAAAATATGCTCAAAACCGAAGGCTATTTCAATGCCCAAGTAACCGTGTCGCCACAAGGTGCAGGCTGGTTGGTTAAGGTTGTGTCGGGCAAGCGCACCCATATTGAAAACGTAAACGTAGCGATTTTGGGCGACATTGTGCAAGACGCTGATTTGGGTACATATTACAAAAACGCGCTGCAAAAATGGCAGTTGCCTGTTCGTGCGCCGTTTCGTCAAGAACATTGGTCAGCGAGCAAAGTGGCAGTGTTGAGTGCCGTGTCGCGCAAAAAATACCCGTTGGCGACTTTGGAGACTTCGCAGGCAGAAATCAATCCGCAAACGCAAACGGCAGATTTAACCGTGCAAATCAACAGCAAAAAGCCTGTTTATTTTGGCGATTTTCAGATTACGGGCAACGAGCGTTATCCAGAATCCGTTATTCGTGGCTTGGCGCAGTTTAATACTGGCGATGTGTATGACTTGGATAAGCTATTGAATTATCAGCAAGCATTGGAAAGCGATAGCCATTACTCGGGCGCATCGGTGCAGGCGGATTTTGAGCAGCTACAAGACGACCGCGTGCCTGTTAAAGTGGCGGTAACCGAAGTCAAACGCCAAAAAGTCGAAGCAGGTTTGAGCTTTGATTCGGAATACGGATTGGGCGGAAATATTGGTTACGAGCACTACAATTTGTTCAATCGTGGCTATGTTGGCTCGGTAGCCTTGTCGGCGGACAAATACCAAACCACGCTGGGCTTGGGTATTAGCCAACCGCGTAATTCCAAAGGTCATTATTGGACGACCAATATGACTTATTCGCGCAACACCACGCAAAAACTGGAAACGCGCAGTTTAAGCAGCGGTATTTGGCACGTTCGCGACCGAGACGGCATTGAAGCGCGATACGGCTTGGAATTTATTGGACAAGACAGCAAAATCCCCGATAGTGGCATCAACTTTGGGCGCAGTTTTGTCACCATGCTCACGGCTTCGTGGAAACGTCAAAACATTGAAACCACGATGCGCCCAGCCAATGGCTATTATTTTGATGGCAAAATCGGTACAACTTTAGGCAAATTGCTCTCTTCTACCATGGCGGTGCGGATTAAGGGTAGCGCAGGTTATTATTTCACGCCTGAAAACAAACAGCTTGGCACATTTGTGGCGCGTGGCGAATTGGGCTATGTCTATACCAAAGACAAACTGGAAGGCGGCGATGTGCCGACTACGCTCATGTTCCGCACAGGCGGCGCATCGTCTATTCGTGGTTACGAGCTGGATAGCATTGGTTTGCGTACCGATTACACCGATGCTGTGTTGCCCGGTCGTGCCATGTTTGTGGCAAGTGGCGAATACCAATATCCCATTAAAAACGATTTTGCGTTGGCGGTATTTCACGATGTCGGCAGCGTGGCGCACAATTTCAAAGACATGACTTTGCGCCACGGCACAGGCTTGGGCGTGCGTTGGTTTAGTCCTGTTGCGCCGTTTTCGTTTGATATTGCTCATGGGCATCACGACCGCAAAATTCGTTGGCATATTAGCTTGGGAACGCGGTTTTAAGTACACAAAGCAGCCTGCACTTTATTCATACCCATTAAATTAAAGTCAAACCTATGACAGACACCCACATCAACCCCACCCCCGAACCCGAAACTTCTGCTCCCAAATCACCCAAAAAACGCCGTTGGCTCAAATACACATTGGGTGGCGTGGTGGTGCTGTTGGGAACAAGCGCAGGCGCACTCACTTGGCTGCTGAACACCGAAAGCGGCTTGCGTTTTGCCGTGTATCAGTTGCCCAAATTGGGTGGCGTGCAAATCACATCGCGCACGCTAAACGGCAGCATTCTTGGCGGTTTTTCGGCAGACAAAATCGCCGTGCAAACGCCATCGGCAGACATTCAAATCAGCCAGTTGCAGTTTGCTTGGCAACCCAATGCGCTGTGGCAACGTCATTTGCACGTTCAAAAACTGCACGCAGGCGATATTCACATTGATAACAAAGCCACGCCCCCCGAACCCAATCGCCCAAAAAGTGCGCCATTGGAGCGGATTCAGTTGCCGTTTACGCTTGCGTTAGACAGCCTGCAAACAGGCGCAATCACGCAAGGTAAAGACAAAACCGAGATTGTGCGTGGTATCAACGCCAGCTATGTGTATAACCACGAACAGCATCAGTTGAACGTGCATTCGTTGCGAAATCATTGGTCCAACACGCACGGCAAACTGGCGATGCGAACCGTTGCGCCGTTTGAATTGGGTGGCACGTTGCTGTCGGACGGCGAATTGGACGGCATTGTGGTAGAAAATATTTTGGATTTATCGGGCAGCCTGCACGATTTGAAAGTGAACACCGATTTAACAGGCAATGGTGTGGGCTTGCATGGCAGTACGCATTTGCGCTTGTTTGCCGACAATTTTGGCAGCATGATTAACCACGTCAAAATCACAGGGCAGGGCATCAATCCGCAAGCGTTTAACCCGAGTTTGCCGCGTGGTAATTTGTTTTTTGACATCGGCATCACGCCCAATTTAAACGACAACATCGCCTTGGACGGCAAACTGGATTTGCGTAACGACACACCCGAAGCGGCAGACAAAAATGGTTTGCCGATTCGCACTTTGCAAGGCGAATTTCATGTAAACGACTCGGGCGCGGTGGAAATCAATCAAGTGCAGGCTGCTTTGATGCAGCAAGGCACGTTGTCGCTATCGGGTGGTGTGTACGCGCAAAAACGCACCTTAAACTTGACCGCGAAACTGGACAACATCACCGCTGCCGATGCGATTAGCACTGCGGTTCACGGTAAGTTAAATGGCAGCCTGCACGCCACAGGCACGTTTGATGCGCCGCAAGTGGCGTGGCAGTTGAACACAGGTTTGGCGGACACGACTGGCACGCTCAAATTGACCACCGACACGCAAAACGCGCAACAAACTTTGTGGATTGAAAATGGAGAAATTCGTCCACAAGACGGTGGCGTGTTGAACGTGGCAGGCAGCCTGCAATTATTTCAACAACAAAAATGGCAAGCGCAAATTCGTAGCCAAGCGTTCAATCCAGCCAAGCTCTATCCCAATTTCCCCGAAGGCAATGTAAACGGCACAATAGAAGCGACTGGCGAACTGGCGCAACAAATGTTTCAGGGCAAAATGCAGTTTGCGCCGTCCACGCTATCGGGCGCGCCTTTGTCGGGTAGTGGCGATATTCGTTATGAAAATAAACACTTATCTCGCGCCGACACGCAAATTAAGCTCGGCAATAATCTGATTAAGACGCAAGGTGCGTTTGGTAAACGTGGCGACACGCTCTCGTTGGATATCAATGCGCCCAATTTGAATTTGTTTGGATTTGGTTTACAAGGCTTGCTCACGGCAAAAGGCACAGTAACCAGCACCGCCGATTCGTTTACCGACATCGATGCCAAGCTGGTAGGGCAGTTGCGCCAATTTGCGGTGGGCAACCAAGTCAAAGTGCAAAATGCCGATTTTACGGTGCAGGCATCGCCCGACCCCACTCGTCCGTTGAATGTGGTGATTAAGGGAAACGGCATTGTGGCGGGCGGCACAAACATCGAGCAAATCAACGCGCAGCTAAACGGCACGCAACGCCAACATCAATTCAACGCACAAAGCAGCCTGCACATTGACGGCAAACCGCTCACGCTCACGGCAGCCGCAAACGGCGGTTTGAACGAGCAACAACAATGGCAAGGCGCAATCAACACGCTAGACGTGGGTGGCGCGTTGCAACTGCGTTTGCAAAATCCCATGCGTTTGGAAGCAGGCGCAAAACGGGTTAGCATGAGCAGCGCACGTTGGCAAGCCTTGGGCGGTTCGTTGGCAATGGACAGCTTTGTGTGGGACGCAGCCACAGGTTTGACCACCAAAGGCAACGCAAGCAGCCTGCACTTGTCGCAGCTACACAATTTTTACAAGCCACCAGTTGAGCACGATTTAGTGATTGCTGCTGATTGGGATATGGCATACAGCACCAGCCCACGCGGTTTTTTCAACATCAAACAACAAAGCGGCGATGTGATTTTGCCGACTGCGCGTAAACAAGCACTCAACCTAAACGGCTTTGTGTTGAACAGCAAACTAGACGCACGCGGCATTCACAACCAAGTGCAGGCTGCTACGCGCTATGGCAAATTGTCAGGCAATTACAATATCTTGCAAGCATTTGGACAAGGCGCGATTACCGCAGCACCTGTGTCAGGCAGCCTGCAATTTGATAGCGAAAACTTGGAAACCTTGCGTTCATTCTTGCCCATTGGTCAAACCATAAAAGGCAAGCTGGTTGCCGTTGCCAATATTTCGGGGCAGGTAGATACGCCCAAACTCAACGGCACATTAACAGGCGACCAACTGTATTACCGCGACCGCCAAACAGGGATTATTTTGGACAACGGCAGCCTAACTTCGCGTTTTGAAGGACAAAAATGGCTGATTGAAGCCCTGCAATTCAAACGCAAAGACGGCACAATCACGCTATCGGGCAGCGCAGCGTATGCCAACGATGCCCCCGACATCAACGCCAAAGTCGTGTTTGACCGCTACCAAATCCTAGACCAAGCCAATCGCCGCCTAACCCTATCGGGCAGCAGCGATGTGTTGTATACCGCGCAAGGCATCAGCCTAAATGGCACGCTCAAAACCGATGACGGACGATTTGGCTTCCAAGAAAGCAGCGCACCGACTTTGGACGACGACGTGGTTGTGCTTGGCGAAGAAAAACCAGCACCAAGCGCACCGTTGCCATTTAAACTGAATTTGGTGTTTGATTTAAATGATAAATTCTATTTTTCGGGCGAAGGCTTGAATGTGCAACTGGGTGGACAACTCACGCTCAAATCCACCAGCAGCAGCGATATTCAAGCGGTGGGCAGCGTAAACGTGGTGCGCGGACGCTACAAAGCCTATGGTCAAGATTTGATTGTGAAAAAAGGCATTGTGTCGTTTGTAGGGCCGTTAGCTAACCCCAATTTGAACATTCGTGCCGAACGTCGCAATTCGCCAGTTGGCGCAGGTGTGGAAGTGTTGGGCAACGTAGAAACGCCACGCATCACGCTGGTTGCCAACGAGCCAATGAGCGAAAAAGACAAATTGTCGTGGTTGGTGCTGAACCGCGCCAGCTCGGGCAGCAGCGGCGATAACGCAGCATTGGCAACCGCTGCCAGCGCGTTTTTGGCAGGCAGCATCAACGACAAAATTGGCTTGGTGGACGACTTTGGCTTGACCAGCGAACAAACGCGCAATGCAACCACAGGCGAAATGAACCCCGCGCAACAAGTGCTGACTTTTGGCAAACAACTGACCCGCGATTTGTATTTGGGCTACGAAGCAGGTTTGCAAACGTCTAGCCAAACCATTAAATTGGTGTACTTTTTGTCGCGTTCGTTCCAAGCCATTGCGCGAATGGGAACGGTGTCATCGGGCGCAGAAATCAAATATATTCGTCGATTTGATTGATGTGGTGGAAATAAAGCGCAGGCTGCTTTTATCGTTCGCATCATGCCTACGGCATACCCTTTTATACCCAAATCAAAGATTTGGACAAAAGGGCAAAGCAGCCTGCACTTTTGTTTATGCTATAATTGATAGCGATTATTAAATAACCCGAAAATCCTAATCATCATGACACAACCCAACGAACAAACCTATATCCAAGCCACGCAACAATGGCTAGAAAAAGCCGTTATCGGGCTAAATTTATGCCCATTTGCCAAAGCACCCAACGCCAAAGGACAAATCCGCATTGCCGTCAGCTTTGCCAAACATCTAGACGCATTTTTGGAAGACGTGGACGCAGAAATCCAACGCCTGCTTGCTACATCGCCCGAAGAATTGGAAACCACGCTGCTGGTGTGCGCCACTTTATTTGACGACTTTTTGCTGTTCAACGATATGTTAGACGCAGCCGATGCTGCGCTGGACGACAACCAAGCGGTTGGCATTGTGCAAATCGCGCCGTTTCATCCGCAATTTCAGTTTGCCGATACTGAAGCGGACGACATCAGCAATTACACCAATCGCAGCCCCTATCCCACTTTGCACTTTATCCGCGAAAGCAGCATAGAAAAAGTCGCGCAAGCCTTTCCCGACCCTGCTGTGATTTTTGAGCGCAATATCCAAACGCTGCAACAAATGGGACACGAAGGCTGGGAAAAATTAGGCATTGCAGGCTGCCCTGTTCATCACAAGGATAAATCATCATGATAAACAGCTTAACACAATGGTTTTTAAGTGCAGAATTGTGGTTGAGCTTACTGATCTTGTTGGGCTTGCCGACCGTTATCGTGCTTGCCATGCCCAAAAGCCGCGTACGCGCCATGTTGATGAATGCGCTGCTGTGGCTAATTGGCGCAATTTCGTTGCTACTGGGCATTATCGGCATTGTGTTGCCCGTGTTGCCGACCACACCATTTATTCTTTTGACGGCGGCTTGCTGGGCAAGAGCGTCGCCACGTTTTCATCGCTGGTTGCATCAACATCGCTACTTCGGGCCAATGGTGCAAAACTGGGAAGAACGCCGTGCCGTGCCGCGCCGTGCCAAATATTTGGCGTGGAGCATGATGACGCTGTCTTGCACTTGGCTGCTTATTCAATTTCCGCAGCGTTGGTATGTGGGCGCGAGTACCGCTGCCGTGTGCTTGTGCGTAGGTTTGTGGATGAAAAGCCTGCCCGATGCGTGAATCACAAAAAGCAGCCTGCACTTTGTTAATAAAAAGTGCAGGCTGCTTTTGTATTTTTTCGTTTTATTTATGCTTGATTTTGTGGTCAAAAATAAACGTACCAAACGGAATAATGGCTGCGACCAGCCCCAACAAAAACACGCTCAACGACCATTTTTTAACGTGGCAGGCAACCAATAAAACCGCCAAAAACGCCAAAAACAAGACACCGTGCGTCATGCCCATTGGGCGGATAAATTCGCCATTGCCCATAAAATAGCGCATCGGAATCGCAAAGGCAAACAGCCCCAAGCACGATAAACCTTCCATAAAACCAACGGCGCGTAAAATCTTCGTCTTGATACTCTTTCTACTTTAATGTGCAGGCTGCTTTTTGCGCCCAAAATAAATAAAACCAATGATTCCCAATGCAATCATCGGTGTGCTTAACCATTGTCCGCGCGATAAGCCCATAAACAAATCCAAATGCGCATCGGGCTGGCGTGCATATTCGGCAATGAAGCGGAAGATGCCGTAGCCGCCCAAGAATGCGGCAGATACTTGTCCTTCTGGGCGTGGCGTTTTGGAAAACAGCCACACAATCGCAAACAAAGCCATGCCTTCTAGCGCAAATTGATACAGTTGCGATGGGTGGCGCGGCAAATAGCCAAACTGGGCAAACCATTCGGCATATTGCGGATTACTGGCGGCAAGGGCGATGTCGGCATCACGCGCTTGCGGAAAACCTGTTGCCCAAAAGTTATTGGGATGGGTGACGCGCCCCCACAATTCGCCGTTAATAAAATTGCCGATGCGCCCCGATGCCAAGCCTGTTGCCACCAATGGCGCAACAAAATCCAACACTTGAAAAAAGCGCAAACCACGTTTTTTGGCGAACAAGAACACGGCACACAACACACCCAAAAAACCGCCGTGAAACGCCATGCCGCCTTCCCACACTTTGAACATATTGAGCGGATTCGCCAAATAAGCGTCCAAATTGTAGAACAAAATATAGCCCAATCGTCCACCCAAAATCACGCCGACTACGCCCCATGTGAGCAAATCGTCCAACATTTCGTTGGTAAACACCGTGTTGCCAGCGCGAATCCGTTTACGCCCCAGCCACACAAATAAAATAAAACCAACAATATAGCTCAACGCATACCAGCGAATCGCCAACGGCCCAAGCTGCACGGCAACGGGGTTAAAGTTTGGATGAATAAACATAATCTTAAAAACTGTGTCAATAAAAAAGCCGTGATTATAACGTGCAGGCTGCTTTTTTTGGCAAAAAACCGTGAAAAAGCAGCCTGCACGTTTATAATGCCTACTTCATTTTTTTGGACGATTTCAATTCCATGTGGACAACTCTATCACACCGATTGGACGCGATTTGGCGTATTCCAGCGGTTTATTTTGTGGTGCTGACTGCGATTGCCTTGGCGACTCCGTTGGCTTTTGCACCGCATTATCACTTTTGGTTGATGCCGCTGCTGTTTGGCGCATTGATTCGCCTGTGTGAACTCAAACCGCGCAAAGCCGTGCTGTCTGCCTATTGGTTTAGCGTGGTGGCGTATGCTGCGCAGTTCTGGTGGATTCACACCGCGCTGCACGATGTATCGGGCTTGGCAAATGTGTTCGCCATTCCACTCACGTTTTTTTTGCCGCTGTTTTTGGCGATTTTCCCTGCGCTGGCTTTTGCGCTGCATCGCCGTTTTTTTGCCCACACACCGCGCTGGGTCAGCATAGGCATTGCCTTGCCAATTTTATGGACGCTTGCCGAATTTGTGCGCGAACGTGGCGTTTTGGGCTTTGGTTGGGGCGCATTGGGCTATTCGCAAATCGCCGACCATTCGCCATTGGCAGGTTTTGCGCCCATTTCGGGGATTCATTTGGTTACGCTTGCCACCGCCTTTTTATCGGCATGGTTGGTTTTATTGGTAAACGATGCCACATTGCGCCAACGCATCAAAGCAGCCGGCGCGATTGCTGTTTTGCTGGGTGCAGGCTGCTTTTTACGCCAAATAGAATGGACGCAACCAATAGGTCAGCCTGTTAGCGTTGCCTTGGCGCAAGGCAATATCGCCCAAAGCATCAAGTTTGACGCGCAACACTACATCGCCACCTATCAGCGATACTACGAGCAAGTGGCGCAAAGCAAAGCACAAATCATCGTGTTGCCCGAAACCGCCTTGCCCCAATTTGTGCAAAACTTGCCGCCCGATTTGCTCGCCCAGTTCGCCCAAGTTGCCCAACAAAATGGCAGTGTATTGGCAGTGGGCGTGCCAGCCTACACCGCAGACGGTTCTGGCTACTTAAACGCCATGCTCAATTTAAGCGACTACCAAGGTGGCGACCCAATGCAGCAACCGTTGTACGCCAAAAATCATCTTGTCCCATTTGGCGAATACAAACCGTGGTCAGCCATTACCCAGCCGTTGTATCAAGTGATGAATATGCCGCTGGCGGATTTCCAAGCAGGCGGCGCAGCGCAAGCACCGTTTGATATGGCAGGACAAAAAGTCGCGTTCAATATTTGTTACGAAGACGGTTTTGGCGATGAGCTTATCGCATCGGCGCAGCAATCCACCTTGTTAGCCAACGCCAGCAATATGGCGTGGTATGGCAAATCCAATGCCATGTGGCAGCAGTTGCAGCAATCTCAAGCCCGCGCCTTGGAATTGGGGCGAGCCATGATTCGCGCCACCAACACAGGCGCAACGGCGATTGTGTCGCATCAAGGCAGCCTGCACCGCGTTGCCCCAGCCAATGTCGCGACCGTGTTACAGGGCGAAGTGCAGGGCAGGGCAGGGCAAACGCCGTATATGCGCTTGGGCGGTAGCTTGCCGTTGGTTGGCTTATTGTTGATTGCGTTAATTGGTTTGGGCGTTTGGGCGTTTGGGCGCGGAAACGGTAAGCGTGATAAAGCAGCCTGAATGCTTTGTACAACCCCTAAAAAAGGGGGGCTGTCCTAGGGGCTATTGACAATTCAAAAGAAGAGGCAAAGGATTTAAGATATTGTTTCCACACAACCATCCTAAACCTTTGCCATGTCCCGAAACACGCTTACAAATGAAACATGGTCAAGACTGTTACCTATTTTGAAACAGCTTGGCATTTATCGCAAGAAAAATTTACGCAAAACAGTAGAAGGTATCCTGTTTCGCTTACGTACAGGCTGCCAATGGGCTGATATACCTAGTTATTTTGGTAAAGCAAACAGCCTTTACCAAAGTTTCAATCACTGGTCTAAACGCGGTATTTTTACCAAATTATTTAAACATTTGGCAGATACACCCGATATAGAATGGGTCTTTATGGACGGTAGCCATATCCGTGTTCATCAACACGGCAT
Organism: Kingella kingae; assembly: GCF_900475905.1. Lineage (GTDB taxonomy): Bacteria > Pseudomonadota > Gammaproteobacteria > Burkholderiales > Neisseriaceae > Kingella > Kingella kingae. The sequence goes on along the minus strand of NZ_LS483426.1, from coordinate 1,675,231 downwards.
GGGTAAAAAATCCATTGTGCATCAAGCTGTCGGTAAGAGTATCGGAGGTCATACGTCTAAAATTCATTTAGCGGTTGATGCTTGTGGTAATCCAATTGAATTTATGATTACAGCTGGTAATGTAAATGAGATTGTTGTTGCGCCTGATTTATTGGCACAATTGGACTTAAGTGATAATGAAACCGTGTGTGCTGATAGAGGTTTTGACAGTGATACTTTTCGTCGGTTAATTCATTCTAAACAAAGTAAAGCCAATATTCCATATAAGAAAAATAGAGAACATCTTAATGTGGACACAGATTGGTATTTATATAAAATCAGGCACTTGGTAGAAAATGCTTTTGCACGATTAAAGCATTTTCGTGCGCTGGCAACACGGTACGATAAATTAAAACGTAATTATGAAAGTACCGTGTCATTAGCTTGTGCTTTGATTTGGTTGAAATTATAGCTAAAATGTCATTAGCCCCTAATGCGTGGGTGCAAGCACCCACCCTACACTTGCTATATTTATTTTACAATTTCAAGCAATTGATTATCTAAAATAATTTCAAGGTCATATAAAAAATCTTCTTTTTCTTCATCATTCAAATCAGCAAATAATTCCTCTGTGGCATATTTGGACAGAATATTATTTATCTCACATAAATGGAATCGGTGAGCTTCTGCTATTCGACCAGCATTTGTAATTGTATTGATGACATGAATCATTAACTTTTCAATTGGTAAATGAAATCCGCTTTCAAAATCATAGCTAGCATAACCCCATTCACTCTCATGTTCCATCCAGCCATCAACTTGACCACGATGAAATTTAGCCCTGCAAGCCCCAAAGGCACTTGCCAAAAAGTCCTTTTTTAATTCATCGTAGGTTGTACGCTCATAATTCATGTATTTATATGCATCATTTTTTCCTTGTGATATAAAACCGCAAAATCTTTGGCACCTTTTCGCAATACCTTTGATACCGAGTAAATTATAAAACCACTGCAATTTTGATACCATAAACGTTTGGATTTGAATTTATAGCATCAAACATAACAACAGCGACGTTTCAGTCGCTTTTGTTGTTGCAGGCTGCTTGAAATCAGTAGTTACAAATGACCAACTCACCACGCTGTATGCGATTTTCTGCTTTGCGTCTCACAGAATAAGCTAGCTGCAATTCTGTAATATTGAACTCAGCAAACAATGCGCGAATATCGGGGTGGTCATTAATACTCAGCATCATCTTACCTTGCATGGTTCGCATCGTTTGAGCAAGCTGTTCGTATTCCGTCCAATCAAATACACGCTCGTAACCTGCGGTTTGCCAGTACGGTGGGTCTGCATAAAAGAATGTATGTGGTCGGTCGTAGCGTTTGACACAGCGTTGCCATGGTTCGTTTTCAATGAATACACCACCTAATCGTTGTCGTGCAGCCTGCAATTTTTCGGCAATTTGCGTTGCATTCCATGCTTTGCCTGTCGTCTCTGTACCAAATGTTTGACCCGTTGTTTTGCTGCCAAAGGTATTGTGTTGCAAATAAAAGAACCGTGCTGCACGTTGAATATCAGAACCTGTATTCACAAAAATAATAAAATATCTTTATGACCAGAAAATCCTACCCAACAGACTTAACAGATGCCCAATGGCAAGCGATTGAGCCATATTTTAACCAGCTACGCCACTACAAATGGGATAAACGTCAATTAGTGAATGCCGTTTTGTACATGACCAAAACAGGTTGCCAATGGCGTATGCTGCCCAATGATTTTCCACCTTATTCAACCGTATGGAGTTTCTATCGCAGAGCCAATCAATCAGGCTTATGGGATAGAATTCTTTTGGCATTGGTTCAAAAAAACGTTTAATCCATCAAAAACAAGCAATGCCAACTTATGCCATTATTGATTCACAAAGTGTCAAAACAGCTTCTAGCGCACATGATAAAGGTTTTGATGGAGGTAAAAAAATCAAAGGCCGTAAGCGACATATATCAGAGTAATTGGGTTTAACTGTTGAGATTTCAAAGAAAATTCAAGATATTTCTTGGCATATTCTGCCCAAACGTTGGATTGTAGAACGAACGTTTGCATAGTTAGGTTGGTCTCGACGTTTAGCAAAAGATTTTGAGCAGACGAATTTATCTGCTGAAAATTTTGTTAAACTAGGGTATATTTCACAAATATTAAAATTTATCAAATAGTTGTTTGTGAATACAGGTTCTTAAAACAGTTAGTAAAATCAAGTTTATCCTAGTTATCTAGGACAGCCCCTTTTTTTGGATACTGAATTTGTCAGATTATAGAGTATAAGTTGAATAATTAAATCTGATATTTATCAAAAATTTCCCTTTTGTTGCATACAAAAATCCAACTCACGTCCATATTCTCATGCAGCCTGAAACCACTAATTTAATGTTTCAGGCTGCATTTTTTCAGTACAATTTCATTTATTTTCCTTTCAGGCAACCTGAACTATGTCAAACACACAAATTCAAAACCAAATCAAACACCTAACCGAAATCCTAAACCGCTACGCCCACGAATATTACACGCTAGACGCGCCAAGTGTTCCCGATAGCGAATACGACAAACTCTACCGCGAATTGGAACAGCTAGAACGTGATTTCCCCTATTTCAGGCTGCCTGAAAGCCCGACTAATCGCGTGGGCGGTGCGATTTTGAGCGAATTTGCCAGCGTGCGCCATGCCGTACCGATGTTGTCGCTGAACAATGCGTTTTCGCCACGCGATGAATCGGGCGCGTACGACCACGCCGAAACGCTGGCGTTTAACGAACGCGTTTGCAAAGATTTAAATCAGGCGCAAACGGAATACACGATTGAGCCAAAATTTGACGGCTTGGCGGTTAGTTTGTTGTATCAAAACGGCATTTTTATTCAGGCAGCCACACGCGGCGACGGCACGATTGGCGAAGACGTTACCGAAAACATCAAAACCGTTCGTAATATCCCTTTGAAATTGCACGGTAAAAATATCCCCAATCTGATTGAAGTGCGCGGCGAAGTGTTGATGCTGAAAGCGGATTTTGCCACGCTCAACGCTCGCCAAGAAGCGGCTGGACAAAAACCATTTGCCAATCCACGCAACGCGGCGGCTGGCAGTTTGCGCCAGTTAAATTCGCGTGTGGCGGCGGAACGTAAATTGCATTTTTTTGGCTACGGCATTGCGCGTCTTGACGGCGTAGAAAATCCGCCCCAAACCCACGCGGAAGAATTGTTGTGGTTGCAGGAATTGGGGTTTAGTTTGCCGACTGGAAATTGGCACATTTGCGCGAATATCGCCGAAGTTTTGCAACAATACGAGCAATTAGCCGAAAAACGCCCCAATCTGCCGTATGAAATTGACGGCATGGTTATCAAAGTTAATTCATTGATTGAACAAGAAAAACTCGGTTTTGTTTCACGCGCACCGCGTTGGGCGATTGCACACAAATTTCCTGCCGAAGAAGCCATTACGATTGTGGAAGCGATTGACGTGCAAGTCGGGCGCACGGGCGCGATTACGCCTGTGGCGCGGTTGCAGCCTGTGGCGGTCGGCGGCGTGGTCGTTACCAACGCGACTTTGCACAATCAGGACGAAGTGGCGCGAAAAGACGTGCGCGTGGGCGATAGCGTGATTGTGCGCCGCGCTGGCGATGTGATTCCCGAAGTCGTGCGCGTGGTGTTGGAACGCCGCCCGATGGTGCAGGAATTGGGCGCGGATTTGTTTAGCGAAACCGTTGAAAAACCAAAGTTTTCTGCTTTCAGGCTGCCTGAATTGTGCCCTGTTTGCAACAGCCCGATTGAGCGCGAAGACGGCGAAGCGGTGGCGCGTTGTAGCGGCGGAATGTTGTGTCAGGCGCAGCGAGCGCAGGGCTTAATCCATTTTTCGGCGCGAAAAGCGATGGATATTGTCGGTTTGGGGGATAGGCAGATTGAAGCGTTGGTAGAACAAGATGTATTACACAGTTTTGCTGATATTTATCAATTAGATATTGCGAAATTGCAAAAAATCAAAGACAGCAAATCCAGCGCAACGAAATGGGCGGAAAATATTTTGACTGGCATTGAAAATAGCCGTAAGCCGTTGTTATCACGCTTTTTATTTGCGTTAGGGATTCGGCACGTTGGCGAAAGCACGGCAAAACAGCTTGCCAATGCGTTTGGCGATTTGGCGACGGTGCGACACGCGCCCGAGCCTATTTTGGCATGTTTGCCCGATATTGGCGGTGTGGTGGCGCAGTCTATCGCGCATTATTTCAGGCAGCCTGCACAACAAAAATTGTTGGACGATTTGTTGGCAGTGGGGGTTGAGCCGCAACACGCTGTTTTATCTACAAATGTGCGCGAATTTGCGACGCCTGCGCGTTGGATTTCGCGTTTGCCGAATTACAAAATCAGCGAAAAACGGGCGCAGGAATTGTGGGATTTGGCTGGCGGTTCGGTGGAGGGTTTGTTGTCGGATAAGGTATTGCCAATTGAGTGGCAAAATTGGTGCAATATTGCGGAAAATGCGGCACTTTTGCGCGAAGTTGGCGAATTTTTGGCGATGTTGCCCGAATTTGGCGCAACGAATGCGGAAAACGCGGTTTTAGGCAGCCTGAATAATTTGATTGCTGGCAAAACCTTTGTTTTAACAGGCACTTTGCCGACTTTGAAACGCGATGAGGCGGCGGCGATGATTGAAGCGGCTGGCGGTAAGGTTTCAGGCAGCGTGTCTAAAAAAACGGATTTTGTGGTGGCTGGCGATGCGGCTGGCTCTAAATTGGAAAAGGCGTTGAGTTTGGGTGTGGCGGTTTTGTCGGAAGATGAATTTTTGGCGATGTTGGGATAGTTTTTAACAAAATAGCGCGTAGATTGGTTTATCCAATTTACGCGCTGTTTCATTAGTATGTCGTTAAATTATATTTAATTTTACTTGTGTTGATAGAACAACCAGTTTTTACGCCCACATAATCTGCATTATCTAAACGAGTTTTTTCATTAGCACTCAGGCTAATTGATGTGTGTAAACTATTACACGCAAAACCCTGTGAATCATATGTTGGTACAAAAATATCTAAACGAATGCCTTTTGAAGTTTTATTATAAACTTCTCCTTTAAATACAACAGGTTTATGAGCCAAACTTTCCTGACCAACTTCCAAAGCAAAGTTTTTAATTTCATATTGATTGGTTACTTTATTACCAATGTTCACTGTACCGCCTCCAGCTACGGTGCTAGTTAATGAACCTAATGTACTGTTGATTTGTTGCAATCCTGTATTTAATTCGGCGCAACCAGTCATCAAACCTAATACTGCAATCATGGAAAAAGAAAAAAGACGTTTCATAATATTTGCTTTGTTAAAAAATGTTAATATTAGTATATCATATGATTCAAGTATTGCCAATAACGGGTTAAAGGACAAAATGGTTGGTAAAAATCGCTGAAAGCCTTATGCTTAAAGGCTTTCAGATAGGTCAAATGCTTTGAACACAAAAAATGCCCTTTTTGTCACTCAAATTCCGTTCAAAAATACGGAACGCGTAACCATAAACAACGCTATTTTTGCACCCAATGTAAGAAGTGTTTTAACGGTGGAATACGCTTAAATTAACGATGAACTTTGGTAACAATATCGCGATGAGCATCGCACCATTGAACAACTGGCTCAACAGTATCAATGCAGCACCAAAACCATTCAACGCCGCTTAATAAAATGAGCAACGAAACAAAATCACTTTTCGCACCCGAAAAAGGTTAATGTGTTTTTGGATACAACTTATTTTGGGCATACTTTTGGTGCGTTGGTTTTAATGGATAGTGTGAGTAAACAAGTTTTATCCGTTGATATTGTCGCTTATGAAACCAATCAGCTTTATTATCAAGCAGTAAAAAAGTTAAAAGATAATAACATGATTATTCAAAGCATTATTTGCGATGGGCGTAAGGGATTGCCGCAATTATTTGCAGATATTCCTGTGCAACTGTGCCAGTTTCATCAAGTTCAAACGGTTATTCGATACCTGACCAATAAACCTAAATCGCTCGCTGCTGAGCAACTCAGGGCATTAACCTTAACGCTTACCAAAAGCAGTTTTAGCAGCTTTCAGGCTGCATTGAATAGTTGGTATAGGCAACATAAACAATATGTCAATGAACGTACCATTAACGCTGAAACAGGTAAAACACACTACACCCACAAACGATTAAGAAGTGCTTATTTAAGCCTAAAACGCAACTTGCCCTTGCTGCTCACATTTGAGCAATATACTGAGTTATCCATTCCCAATACAACGAATTTATTGGAAAGTCGTTTTGCTGGTTTAAAAAGTGCTTTGAACCACCATATTGGCCTAAATTTAGAGAATAAAACTATGTTTATTAAAGATTATTTTTCTAATTAGGCAGGTTAGGTGTGGTAAAAAACAACCATTTTGTCTTTTAACCCTAAAATCGAGTTTATCCTAGTTATCTAGGACAGCCCCTAATCAAAAGCAGCCTGCACTTTGTGTTTAACTAAAGTGCAGGCTGCTTTTTGACTTGTTTACTTATCCCCAATCTCCAAAATCGCCAAAAACGCGCTTTGTGGAATTTCCACATTACCCACTTGCTTCATGCGTTTTTTACCAGCTTTTTGTTTTTCCAACAATTTTTTCTTGCGCGTAATATCGCCGCCATAACATTTCGCCAACACGTTTTTACGCAAGGCTTTCACGTTTTCACGCGCGATGATTTGACCGCCAATCGCTGCCTGAACCGCAATATCAAACATTTGGCGCGGAATCAATTCACGCATTTTGCTTGCCAATTCACGCCCACGCTGCACCGAAGTTTGACGATGCACAATCAAACTCAACGCGTCCACTTTATCGCCATTTACCATAATGTCCAATTTTACCAAATCAGACGGCTGAAACTCTTTAAATTCATAGTCTAACGACGCATAACCACGCGAAGTAGATTTCAATTTATCAAAGAAATCCATCACCACTTCATTCATCGGCAAATCATAAGTCAGCATCACTTGGCGACCCAAATACTGCATATTGCGTTGAACGCCGCGTTTTTGATTACACAACGTCATCACATTGCCCACATAATCTTGTGGCACAAGAATCGTCGCCGTGATAATCGGCTCTAAAATCGTATCAATCGTGGCAATATCGGGCAATTTGGACGGATTTTCCACTTCAATTTTTTCGCCATTTTTCAACACGACGTCATAGACCACAGTCGGCGCAGTCGTAATCAAATCCATGTCAAATTCGCGTTCCAAACGCTCTTGCACGATTTCCAAATGCAACAAGCCCAAGAATCCGCAACGGAAACCAAAACCCAACGCTTGCGACACTTCAGGCTCAAATTTCAACGAAGCATCATTCAGTTGCAATTTTTCCAAGGCATCACGCAAATTCTCGTAATCGTGGCTTTCCACAGGATACAAACCAGCGAAAACTTGCGATTGCACTTCCTTAAATCCTGCCAACGGCGCGACGGCTGGATTATTCGCCAGCGTAACCGTATCGCCCACTTTTGCCGAGCCAAGTTCTTTTACGCCCGTAATCAGGAAACCCACTTCGCCAGCACTTAATTGTTGTTTTTGAACCGATTTCGGTGTGAATACGCCCAGTTGTTCCACTTGCGTTTCTGCTTTGGTCGCCATAAATTGAACTTTGTCTTTCAATTTAATCGTGCCGTTTTTCACACGAATCAACATCACCACGCCAACATAATTGTCAAACCACGAGTCAATAATCACGGCTTGCAATGGCGCGTTGGAGTCGCCTTCGGGTGCAGGAATTTTCGCCACGATTTCTTCCAGCACGTCTTCCACGCCCAAGCCCGATTTTGCCGAACATGTTACCGCGCCCACCGCGTCAATACCGATGATGTCTTCAATTTCTTGCGACACGCGGTCGGGGTCGGCGGCTGGCAAATCAATTTTATTCAGCACTGGCACAACTTCCACGCCCAAATCAATCGCCGTGTAGCAGTTCGCCACCGTTTGCGCTTCCACGCCTTGCGATGCGTCCACCACCAACAACGCGCCTTCACAAGCGGACAGCGAACGCGACACTTCATAGGAAAAGTCCACGTGTCCGGGTGTGTCAATTAAGTTTAATTGGTAGATTTCGCCGTTTTTGGCTTTGTAATTTAAGGCAGCCGTTTGCGCTTTAATCGTGATGCCACGTTCTTTTTCAATATCCATAGAATCAAGTACTTGTGTACTCATTTCACGCAAATCCAAACCGCCGCAGTATTGGATAAAGCGGTCAGCCAATGTAGATTTGCCATGGTCAATGTGGGCGATGATGGAGAAATTTCTAATGTTTTTCATAGTTTGTTTAGGGTTGATTGAATGTGCAGGCTGCTTTTTTTAGTCGTTTCAATTCAAGATGGCATTTTGTAGGCTGGGTCATGACCCAACAAAACTTATCAATGGTTAAATTAGTTCAATGTTGGGTCGCGCCCCACCTACGACTAAATGCAGCGCAATAGTTAAAGTAAAATCCGCGCATTTTAACAGAAAAAGTGCAGGCTGCTTGCGAAAAAGCAGCCTGCACTTTACAGACCATTAGAATGCGTAATTACAATTTAGCCGCAGCACGCAATGCCGCTGCTTTGTCGGTTTTTTCCCAAGTAAATTCAGGCTCTTCTCTGCCAAAATGACCATACGCAGCCGATTTAGAATAAATAGGACGCAACAAGTCCAACATTTGAATAATGCCTTTGGGGCGCAAATCAAAATGTTCGCGCACCAATTTAATCAATTCGGCTTCGTTCAATTTGCCTGTGCCAAACGTGTCAATAGAAATGGAAGTCGGCTCGGCAATGCCAATCGCATACGAAATTTGGATTTGACATTGCGATGCCAATCCAGCCGCGACAATGTTTTTCGCCACATAGCGACCTGCATACGCGGCAGAGCGGTCCACCTTGCTTGGGTCTTTGCCCGAAAATGCGCCACCACCGTGCGGAGCTGCACCGCCATAAGTATCCACAATAATTTTACGACCTGTTAAACCACAGTCGCCTTGTGGGCCACCGATGATGAATTGACCTGTCGGGTTGATGAAGTATTTGGTTTCGGGCGTGATTAAATCGGCAGGCAACACAGGGAAAATGATGTGTTCTTTAACCGCCGCGCACAAATCTTCGTGGCTAATGCTTTCATCGTGTTGTGTAGATAAAACCACTGTGTCAATGCGCGTTACGCGACCTGTTTCGTTGTCATATACCACCGTTAATTGCGCTTTGGCATCGGGGCGCAACCACGGCAACAAACCGCTTTTGCGTACTTCGCTTTGGCGTTGCATTAAACGGTGGCTGTAATAGATGGCAAACGGCATCAGCGTGGGCGTTTCATCGCAAGCATAGCCAAACATCAAGCCTTGGTCGCCTGCGCCTTGGTTCAAATCCAAGCCTTCGCCTTCGTTTACGCCTTGTGCGATGTCGGGCGATTGTTCACCATAGTTCAACACCAGCTTGAATGTGTCGGCAGCAAAGCCCAATGCTGGGTCGTTGTAGCCAATTTTACGGACGGTTTCACGCGCCACTTGTTCGTAGTCCACTTTTGCGGTGGTTGTGATTTCGCCAGCCAATACGCATAAATCGGTCGCTACCAAAGTTTCGGCAGCCACACGCGCTTTGGGGTCTTGTGCGAAAATTGCGTCCAAAATCGCGTCTGAAATTTGGTCGGCTACTTTGTCTGGGTGTCCTTCTGACACCGATTCTGATGTGAATAAATATTCGCTCATGATGTTCTCTATAAATGAAATGGTTACAAAAAAAGTATTTGGGCATATCAAACCATATAGTGGATTAAATTTAGATTAGGACAAGGCGACAACGATCGCCGTGTACAGCTAGTACATAAGGGAGTTGGCAACGCTGTACTAATCTAAATTTAATTCACTATATTAGGCTTGATATGTTGGCATTCGTATAGATAAAAAAATGCCCGCATTAAGCGGGTTTGGATTGCTTGGGATAAAAACCCAAAGCCACATCGGTTTGTTAAACCGTCCACCTTACTGTACAACAGCAGGTTGGCATGGAAGTTCCAACTCTTAATGCAGGGCGCATGGTAGCAAAAAATCGGGAATAGGACAAGGCAGCCTGCACAAAATAAAGTGCAGGCTGCTTTTTATCATAACTCAATATTTTTCAATTTCGCCACCGTGTTGATGTCCTTATCGCCGCGCCCCGACAAATTCACCAAAATCACTTCATCTTTGCTCATTTTTGGCGCATTTGCCACCGCCCAAGCCAGCGCGTGTGAGCTTTCCAACGCTGGGATAATCCCTTCATATCGGCACAACAAATCAAATGCTTGCAACGCCGCGTCATCATTTGCCGCATGATATTCCACGCGCCCGATGTCGTTTAAATGGCTGTGTTCAGGCCCAATCCCAGGGTAATCCAAACCTGCCGAAACCGAATGCGTCCCCAGTACTTGACCATTTTCATCTTGCATCAAATAGCTGCGGAAACCGTGCAACACGCCAATCGGTGCTTTTGACGTAATCGGCGCAGCGTGTTCAGGCGTATCCACACCGTGTCCGCCCGCTTCCACGCCCACCAAACGCACATTTTCTTCGCCAATATACGGATAGAACAAGCCAATCGCATTTGAGCCGCCGCCCACGCAAGCCACCGCCACATCAGGCTGCCTGCCAATCGCTTCCAACATTTGCTCTTTCGCTTCGTTGCCAATCACGCATTGGAAATCGCGCACCATTTCAGGATACGGCGCAGGGCCTGCCGCCGTGCCGATGATGTAGAACGTATCGTCCACACGCGCCACCCATTCGCGCATGGCTTCGTTCATCGCGTCTTTCAGTGTGCGGCTGCCACTATCCACGCCCACCACATTCGCGCCCAATAATTTCATGCGGAACACGTTGGGGGCTTGGCGTTGAATGTCGTCCGCGCCCATGTAAACGTGGCATTCCATACCAAAACGTGCTGCTACCGTTGCGCTTGCTACGCCGTGTTGTCCTGCGCCCGTTTCCGCAATCACGCGCTTTTTGCCCATGCGTTTGGCGAGCAAGGCTTGACCAATCGTGTTGTTTACCTTGTGTGCGCCTGTGTGGTTTAAATCTTCGCGTTTCAACCAAATCTGTGCGCCGCCCAAATGTTCCGACAAGCGTTTGGCGTGATAAACAGGGCTAGGACGACCGACATAATGTTTTAAATCGTGGCGAAATTCTGCCCAAAATTCAGGGTCATTTTTCGCTTGATTGTAGGCTTCGGCCAATTCTTGCAAAGCTGGGATTAGCGTTTCGGCAACATATACGCCACCGTGTTCGCCAAAAAAACCGTTTTGGTCTGGGGCTTGGTAATTTTTTGTCATGGGGATTCCTTTCAATAAAAATCGTCAATCAATATAGATGATAAAAGTGCAGGCTGCTTTTTTAAGTCGCAAACGCCCACAGCATATTCGCCAACAAATACCACACCATTGCTGCTGTAATGCTGTTGTAACGGCTACGCAAACTGGTTGCCAGCAGCACCAATGCAGCAAACAAAATAATGTGCAGCGCAAACACCAGCGCAACTTGTAAATCAAGCCCAAAAGCGAACAGCAAACCAATCGGCAATAAAAATACCCACGCTGGCAAAGTGTAGCAAGCAGCCTGCACGCGCCCTTCAAGCAAATATTCAAAACCTTGTTGCAGCGATTCCACGCTTTGTTTTTGACACGCGATAGACAAAATAGACGCAACAGCATAACACCACGCAATAGTGATTGCCGCTGCCGTGCCACTAATCAACATCACCCAAATCAAAACCAATGGCGATGCCAGCGATAAGCCCAAAAACACATGGCGAACAAGACGTAAATGCAGGCGTTGCGCCATTGCTGCCCACGCGCCCACGCTGGCAAACGCGGTAATCAATAACGTGGAAAACCATGTTTTGACCCAAGTAGGGATTGAAGCAATACCATCGTTAAAATACAAAAAAGCAATGTCTGCCCATGTATGTACTTTGCGGACTCCGTTGAGCGCGTCTGCAAAATAACCCATAAACACCGAACACACGCTAAACAGCAAAATAAGCTGCACCGCTGCACCCGACCATTGGCTATTGCCGCGACCTGCCGACAGCGCGTTAATCAACACCACGCACGCAAACGCCCACGCCGTCATCGGCAACCAAATAATCATAGAAAAACCTTCAATAGAAACAAAGTTTTCTTTTGCTACGGCTAAATAAGCCAGCGTGATGAGCCAGCCAATCGCAAAGGCAATCCACGACATAATCGGCGCAACCAAAATCCGCGAATATGCCATTTGCCATGGCGACAATGCCGACATTCGCAACTGGTCAAACGTGTTGGACGCGATGTCTTGTTTTAGACTGCGTTCTATCAACACATAAGCCGAAATCGCGGCAAAACCCATGCCACCCGAGCCAATCATTATCCAGTTTCTTTGCCAATATTCATCGCCATAGTCCGCCGACAGCAAAAACAGCGCGTACATTAGCACAATACCCGCCAGCAGCCCCCAACCAAAGTTGAGCCACAACAGGCGTTGAAATTCTGCGTTTACATAAATTTTGGGGACTTGAATTACTTTTTTCATGCTTCACCTTTCTTGGCGGTGTTTAAACTGTTTTGATAGCTTTGCAACATCGTGGTTTTGACGCGCTGCGCCTCGCTCAATGGCAAAGCAGCCTGCACAATATCGCGCAACAGGGCAACGCGCACATCATCGCCATTGGGCAGTGTTACCAACAAACTTTGCGCGTTGTTTTCCTGCACCAAAGCAGCCTGCACATTGGGCAAGGCTTGCACGATTGGCAAATAATCTCGCGCATTGCCAACAAAGTGCAGCGTAATGGTTTGTTGCGTTTGGGCGATGGGATCAGCAGCGTTCAAGGCTTGGTGCGCTTGGATTCTGCCCGATTTAATCACCAGCATATGCGTACAATATTCGTCCAGCTCCGACAAAATGTGGCTGGATACCAAAATCGTCATGCCCTCAGCTTTGAGTCGCAACAACAGTAACGATAATTCGTGTCGTGCTTCGGGGTCTAAACCGCTGGCAGGTTCGTCCAACAGCAAAAATTTGGGACGATGCACAATCACTTGCCCAATGCCAACGCGCTGTTTTTGTCCACGCGATAACGCGCCGATTTTGTGATAGAGCTTGTCTTGCAAGCCCAATAGTTCTACCGTTTCGCCAATGGTTTGCGCCAATTTGTTGTCGGGCAAACCGCGTGATTTGGCGGCATAAGTCAGGCATTGAATCACGCTTAAATCGGGCGGTAAACCAAAAAAGTCGGGCAAATAACCCAGTTGCGCGAAGCTGGCGCGTGGGTCGTCCAAAATCGGTTTGCCGTTTAAAAAGACTTCGCCATCGCTGGGGACTTCCAAGCCAGCCATGCAGCGCATTAGCGTGGATTTGCCTGCGCCGTTTGGTCCGATTAAACCTGTGATGCTACCTTCGTCTAACTGCACGTTGATGTCGTGCAACACGATGCGGTCGTCATAAGAAAAATACAGCGATTGAATGTTGAGCATATTGAATAAGCCTGTGGAAAATGGGTAACGCATTAAAACACAATGCAGGCTGCTTTGGAAGACACGATTAACGTTGTCGCACAGTAAAATTACAAGGTAGAATAGCTTACAAAATAACCACTCATAGGAGAAAATCATGAACTATTCAAATGATGTAAAAGCCTTGTGGAACGACTTATGCAGCGGCTAGAAACCGTTTGAGCTATTTTGGCTGGCGGCGTTTTTGGCAGCGCAAGGTTGGGCATATTGGCAGCAACCCGATTCGTGGCTTGTTATGATTTCGGGCATATCGGGCATTATTTGTGTGGTTTTGGTCAGCAAAGGCAAAATGGTTAATTATTTGTTTGGCTTAATTTTTGCCTATACCTATTTTTATGTGGCGTGGAAAGCCAATTTTTTGGGCGAAATGAATACCGTGTTGTATGTGTATTTGCTATCGCAATTTATTGGCTATTTTGTCTGGAAAGAGCATTTGCAAAAAGACGGCACAGGCGAAGCGGTTCGCGCCAAGAAATTAAGCGCAAAGGGCTGGATTGCGTTGGTGGTGTCGCTGGTGGTTAGCACTTTGCTGTTTGTGCAAGCACTCAACGCAGCAGGCGGCAGCTCCACAGGCTTGGACGGCATGACAACGGTGATTACCGTTGCCGCGCAACTACTGATGATTTTGCGCTATCGTGAACAATGGATTTTGTGGATTGGCTTGGTAGATAGTAAATTTGCAGCAGAACAGAGCAATCAACTAACTCATTTATTGGTGTGCAAAACAAAAGAATCGCACCAACAAAAGCCATTTATCGGCAATGATTACGCCAATCATGCGGGTAGGGGGCAAGGAATTATTAACCAAATTTGAACAGTATTTGAATACGAAGTGTTCTGGATAGCCCTATAAAAAAGCAGCCTGCACATTTAATCCATGTGCAGGCTGCTTTATATAATGGCTACATTCGCATCTCAATAAACCGTTTTGCGTTATAATCACGCGAATTTTAATCAACCAAAAGTAAAGAATATGAACAAAAAAGAACACGCTTGCTCGTTTTGTGGCAAAGCCGAACACGAAGTCAAAATGTTAATTGAAGGCGAAGATTCGTTTATTTGCAACGAATGCGTAGCAGCCTGTAACACGATGTTGCAAGACGAATCCAAAGCGAAAACGACATCAACAGGCAAAACCAAAGCCGAACAAGACAACACGCCCTTACCCACGCCAGCGCAACTGGTCGCGCAATTAAACGAACACGTTATCGGGCAAGAACAAGCGAAAAAATCGCTGGCGGTGGCGGTGTATAACCACTACAAACGCCTGCGCCAACCCGATACGGCAGACAAAGTGGAATTGTCCAAATCCAATGTGTTGATGATTGGGCCGACTGGCTCGGGCAAAACTTATATGGTGCAATCGTTGGCGCGACATTTGAATGTGCCGTTTGCGATGGCAGATGCAACCACGCTGACCGAAGCGGGCTATGTGGGCGAAGACGTGGAAAGCATTGTGACCAAACTGCTGGGCAACTGCGATTTTGACGTGGAAAAAGCGCAAAAAGGCATTATTTATATTGATGAAATTGACAAAATTTCGCGCAAAAGCGACAGCCCGTCTATTACGCGTGATGTGTCGGGCGAAGGCGTGCAACAAGCCTTGCTTAAACTGATTGAAGGCACGGTTGCCAATGTGCCGCCACAAGGTGGTCGCCGCAATCCCAATCAACAATTTATCGCGGTGGACACCAGCAATATTTTGTTTATTTGCGGTGGCGCGTTTGCAGGTTTGGACAAAGTGATTCGTCAGCGCACCGAAAAAGGTGGCATTGGCTTTGGCGCGAATGTGCATAGCAAAGACGAAGACAGCCGCATTAGCGAACTGTTTGAACAGGTTGAACCCGAAGATTTAATCCGTTTTGGCTTAATCCCTGAATTGATTGGTCGCTTGCCTGTGCTGACTTCGTTGGCAGAATTGGACGAAGTGGCGTTGGTTCGCATTTTAACCGAGCCGAAAAACGCGCTAGTCAAACAGTATCAAGCCTTGTTCGCCATGGAAAACAAAGCATTGCAAATTGATGATGATGCGTTGCGAGTGGTCGCGCAGTTGGCAATGAAACGCAAAACAGGGGCGCGTGGTTTGCGCTCTATTATGGAACGCGCTTTGCTGGAAACGATGTATTTGTTGCCGACTTTGGACGATGTTGCTACCGTGGTCGTAAACAAAAATGTGATTGAAAACCAAGTGTTACCGAAGTTTTTACGCGCAGATGGCAGCGAAGTTGTGCCGTCTATTTAAAACCAAAAGCAGCCTGCATTTTTAATGTTGCCGTAGTCGTAGGTTGGCATGACCCAACAAAAATAATGCAGGCTGCTTTTCCCACACAAAGGATTACCCTATGTTAAACAGCAAACCCACTCTGGAAACCGCATTCGCGCACCGCTCTATCCGCAAATTCAGCGATGAGCCGATTTCTGCCGAAATGTTTGACGCGATTATTCACGCAGGGCAAATGGCTTCCACGTCTAGCTTTATGCAGGCGGTGAGCATTGTGCGCGTTACTGACCGTGCCATTCGCGCCCAAATCCGCGAAGTGTGCGCCAATGCCTATCAAGGCAAACTCGGTCATCATTATGTTGAAAACTGCGCCGAATTTCTGGTGTTTTGCGTGGACACCGCGCGCCACACCCAACTTGTGCCAGACGCGCAAATTGAGTGGACAGAAGTCTTGCTAACAGGCGCGGTGGACGTGGGCATTTTCTCGCAAAATGTGTTGTTGGCAGCCGAATCATTGGGTTTGGGCGGCGTGTTCATCGGCAGTTTGCGTAACGACATGACCACGATTAGCAAATTGTTGGACTTGCCACACGGCGTCATGCCCATGGTTGGTATGTGCTTGGGACACCCAGCGCAAGAGCCTGTACAGCGTCCGCGCTTGCCTGCAACGGTAGTGGTGAGCGAAAACCGTTATCGCCCAGCCAGCGCAGACGAATTGGCACAATACGATGAAGTGGTACATCAATATTACTTGACGCGCAGCAATATGGATTTGACGTGGTCGCAACAAATTGCCGCCAATTTGCGTGGCGAAGTGCGCCCGAATGCGTTGGCGTATTTGCAATCACAGGGCTTTGCAAAGAAGTAAATCAGTAAATAAAACAAATTGCAGGCTGCTTTTTCACGTTAAAAAGCAGCCTGCACTTTTTATAGTGGATTCAATTTAGATTAGGACAAGGCGACAACGACCGCCGTGTACATCTAGTACATAAGGGAGTTGGCAACGCGGTACTAATCTAAATTTAATTCACTATATGTTGAACAATGCTTGACAAACCCATTATCGCAGTCCTAAAATTCGCTACATCTTTTAACAGAAAGTTTACATCATGCAAAACGCTTTATTCACACGTTCATATTATTGGTACCCCACTTCGGTGCGGTACAGCTTTGTTGCACGTGGATAACCACTTTTGCTATCAAAACAACCGCCCCGATTTTTGTGGCGGTTTTTTTATTGCCGTTTTATCGCATGACCGAATTTCCGCCACAGCATTTATTTATGTTTACAAAGGAATCATCATGCAAGCCATCTCTCTTATTGACCCAATTACACCTGCAATCAAATCCCTGCGCCAATGCTGTTTGCTTACCGACGGCAACGCGCATCGCACCGATTTATTGGCGCAACACAATCTGGATTTTGCCCACAACGATAAAATCAGCGAAGCCATGCTGCCCGAAATCCGCACCGTTGCCATGCTGATTGCTGCCAGTCGCCACGATTTTAGCCAAGCCAGCCCAGCTCAATTTACTGATGAAGCCGATTGGTTTGCCGCTCGAATCATTGTGCTAAACGTGCGCCATTTTCATTTGAATGTACGACTCGCGCCCATGCTGCACCTTGCTAACCAACGCGCCGAACAATTTGCTGCACACTATGATTTGCCGTTTATGCCAGCTCAAATTCGCCCCAGTTTGCATCAAAAACGCCCAAACGGCATCTTGTTGATGGATTGCGCTATAACTGGCACAGCGCACGAAAATTTGTTGGAAAACAGCCGCGCTTTGCGTGCTTTGTTGTTCAAAATCGTGTAAAGATTGCGGTTTTGCCAGAAAATTGCAGTAAGATGCACTTATACCAATTATTCCACAGAAAGGAATCACAAATGAAAAACACCACATCTCGTTTATTAGCAGCCTGCACTTTGGCAATGCTTGCACCATTTGCGATGGCAAAAGAGCCACAAATCAGCAGCAACACTTCTGGCATTAGCGATGCAGGCTTTTTGACCAATATTACCAACGCATCAGTCGGTATGGGCGCAGCCGAACCGCTGAGCATTAGCAGCACGCAAAACGGTGGCAAACTGGTGGTTGTGGTAACAGGCAGCAACGGCACAAGCTGTAAAATCCCGACTAGTAATGGCAATCCGCCGCAAATGCAAGGGATTAACTGCAAATAATAGGAAAAGCAGCCTGCACTTTGGATTGAATACAAAGTGCAGGCTGTTTTTTTGTTTACATCATTCAATCTACATCACATTCAGATTGAAATCGCTGACATACTTCTAGATTGATACGCACAAATTCTTGCCAAGAATAGTGCTGCGTTAAGTGTTGCAGATAATACTCTTCCACCCAACAAACCAAAGGACGCTGTTCATAAATCGTACATAAATTTGTCTGCTCATCAAAATAGCGACAAACACCATCGCCACGATTTAGCCATGATGTTTGTCCGCTTAAATGCACTTTTTTTTTACAGCACAATCCGCAAGCAGTACAGGGAAAAGGTTCTAACTTACTCATTAAAAGCTAATGACTTTTGTGTCATTGTCTTTCATAGCGTGTATAATTTTATTCACATTTTGCAATGGAGAATCTTTGGAAATATTGATAATGCCATCAATCGCAGCATTGATAACGTCCATATTGCCCGAATCCATGCCTTTGTCTAACGCATCAAATAAACCATCAATCATTTCTCTGCGTTCTTTGAATGTTTCTTCCAAATATGTTTTCAGAATTTCTTTTTGGTTACTTAATTCGGTTAGGCGGACATCTTTCCATGCTTGGTGGCGTCCTGAAAAGTGTGCTGTAAAACTAAACAATGCTAAAATGAATATCAAAGAAAGCCAAATCAAAAACTTTCTTGTGATAAAACATACTTTTAGAAAAGCAACACGTTTTTCTAAACGCTCGCCTTACTTTGTGCCGTAAACGACAGTTATTACCCTCAATGCCAACTGTGTGTTGCTTACCAACTAGATGTCATTCTTCATTTGAAAAGACATTTAAAAATGCAGCCCAGTCATCGGTCGCAATTCTGTCATAGGTTACACGCAACTCTTTCAAACGCCGTTTGAGTGCTCGCGCTGTTGCTAAATCGCGCTTACCCCAAACGTAAGCGACAATTTCGCCACTTTCTCTGTGATAGGCATAGACTAGCCACACTTTATTAGACTTGTTACCGACAAATGTCCAAAACTCGTCTATTTCAAGTGTAGAGTAATGTTTTTGTTTAGGAAATGGCTCAAACTCATGGCGTTTTAAGGCAGCCTGAACTTTGTCTTTGCTGTAACCCGTAATTGCTGCAATATCGCGAATACCACAACCTCTAACGGTCATTCTCCAAACCTGTTCATCAGCTTTGGAATGACAACCCTTATAGGTAAGGTTATGGTCGCCAATAAAATTACGGCAGCAATCTTTACAAAAATACTTTTGTTTACGATTGCCAGAGTAGCCATTTTTCTTTATATTTTGTCCTTGGCAGCGAGGACAAGTTAGAGTTATTTCTGTTTTCACACACTCAAATATACTCTGTTTTCGCTGCTTTTTTATTGCTTATTTTTTTACAGCACACTTTTCAGGACACCACCATCTACTTATGACAATGCGACTAGCAAGGTTTTGACATCGGAAAAAGGCGTAGGTGCGCTGGACGATTTGGGCGGTGCGGTTGATGCGTTTACGCAATTTGCGTTTTTGTTTACCGAGCGTCCACACACGGCAAAAGTAGATGCGCTGGAATTGGAAATTTTGTCGCTTCCTGCGGCTGGTTTTGGCGATTCTGATGTGTTGTTTGTGCGCCGTTTTGAAATGGACGGTATGCAGGTGTAACGCATTGTCAGGATAATCGTGATAGTTGAGTTAGGGAGATTATGCCGACAACTGAAAAGCAGCCTGTAACTGTTGCATTTTTTTGCAATGGTTGCAGGCTGCTTTTTTGTATTATTAAATCAACTTTTGTCCCAAACTTGCCCCAAAAATTTGTAAGTTATTGATTTATAATATGGTATATGGTGCGGACAGAGAGACTCGAACTCTCACGCCTTGCGGCGCTGGAACCTAAATCCAGTGCGTCTACCAATTTCGCCACGTCCGCGTAAAGAAACGCGAATTATACTGGTTTTACAAAATAAGACAAGTCCATTTTTTATGATGTATATTCCGCCTTGACTCACTTTTAATACATCGCTGCAACAGGCAAACATTTATCAAACCGCCATCACACGCGCTCAATGGGTAAACGAAGGCAAATTACCTGCCGATGACCAAGCCGCATTAACGGGCTCGTCTGCCAGTGGCAAAGATGTGGTTTATGGCGCACATTGCGTAGTAGAAGGCGAAATCAACCGCCGCACAGGTGCAGACGGCAAACCGTATGCGATTGGCTTTCAAATGCGCTTGCCTGCCAACTGGAACGGCAAATTCTTATTTTAAGGCGGTGGCGGCCCAGCTTTGGACGATTTTGACCCACTCACCGCGTTGGAAAACTGGCACGAACGCGGACAAGCTTCCGAATCCATGTTGGCAAAAGGCAAAGCGTTTGCAGGCAAAAGCCAGCCTTTGTGCGCGTATCCCAAAATCGCGACCTATGTTTGTGGTGATGAAAACGATGCCAATAGCTTTGTTTGCAAATAATTCAATTAAATAGGTTTGATTTAAAAGCAGCCTGCACTATAATTTGCAGGCTGCTTTTGTTTATCAATCATTTTGGAATTGCTTATGTCGTTTACATTCAGTCAATATTTTTTGTATCTGCAATACCTATTTGCCGCCTTGCTGATGACGGGCATTTTCGGCGCGCTCTACACGCGCATCACGCCGCCACGCGAATTGGAGCTGATTAAAAGCGGCAATCTTGCCTGCGCCTTGTCGTTTGGCGGTGCGCTGATTGGTTTTTGCGCCGCGCTGGTGTCGGCAATGACTCACAGCGTTGGGCTGGTTAATTTCGTCGTTTGGGGCGTATTGGCAGGCGTGGTGCAAATTGGGCTATTTTTTGTTAGCACGCGCATTATTCCCGATGCAATTTCGGAGCTGGAACACAATAATGTTGCCGTTGGCACGTTTTTGTGTGCGATTTCTATCGCGATTGGTTTGTTGAATGCAGCCTGCTTGGTAGATTAATATCCACTCATAAAATCAACCTAACTGCGTTGCCAACACCCTTATGTATCATACATACACGGCGGGCGTTGTCGCCTTGTTAGCTTGATTTTCTGAATGGATATACAAAGCAGCCTGCACTTTTTTCACGAAAGGATTTTTATGTTTGACTTTATTCGCAAGCAGTTTATTGATGTGATTCAATGGCAATCGCCCGATGAAAACACGCTGGTTTGGCGTTTTCCCATTGCCGACCAAGAAATCCAAAACGGCGCAAGTTTGACCGTGCGCGAAAGCCAAGCGGCGATGTTTGTGGACGAAGGCATCACGGCAGACGTGTTTGGCGCAGGACGTTACACGCTCAAAACGCAAACGCTGCCGATTTTGACCAACCTAAAAAACTGGGACAAATTCTTTGAATCGCCATTCAAATCCGATGTGTATTTTTTCAACACGCGCCAACAAATCGGCAAGCGTTGGGGTACGGCGCAACCTGTAACCGTGCGCGATACCGATTTTGGAGTGGTGCAGTTGCGTTCGTTTGGCATGTATTCGTATCGCATTGTCGACCCAGCTTTATTCTTTAAAGAAGTGTCGGGCGTGGTGGAAAGCTATTCGGGCGAGCAACTGGAATCGCAACTCAAAAACATCGCCATGACGCAAATGGCAACCGCGTTTGCTACATCGGGCGTACCGTTTTTGGATATGGCGGCAAACCAAGTATTGTTGTCGCAAAAAATGACCGAATTGCTGCAACCCGAATTCGCCAAATTGGGCTTGGCTTTGGAAAGCTTCACGGTGGAAAGCATTACGCTGCCCGAAGCCATTCAAAAAGCGTTGGACAGCCGCATGAGCATGGGCATTGTGGGCGATTTGGGCAAATACACGCAATTTCAAACCGCGCAGGCGATTCCGTTGGCAGCGCAAAACGAAGGTGGATTGGCTGGCATTGGCGCAGGTTTGGGCGTGGGCGCAGGCATTGGTCAGGCGATGGCAGGCGCAATGGCTGGCATGATGCAGCCTGCACAAGCCACACAACCTGTGCAGGCTGCTTCGGCATCTGGCGATGACCCACAAACCAAGTTGAGCAAACTCAAAACATTGCTGGATAACGGTTTGATTTCGCAACAAGATTATGATTCGGCAAAAGCGGAAGTGTTGAAACAACTGATTGGTTAAATCACGCAACATAAAGTGCAGGTTGCTTTGAAATGGAAAAAGCAGCCTGCACTTTTTACGCAATAAGCAAATACCAAATACCGCAATCGCTGCTACAATACGCACTCAAATTATTTTTTCGTCATTCAACACATGAAATCGCTTTTTTCTCTTCCTGCTTGGCTGCACAATCTGCCCAATCAAACCGAAACCAAATTATTTGACCGTAATCTCCTGCGCCATGGTTACAGCTACGACAAAACTTTGGTTTGGGTGTTGCTGTGCCTATTGTGTTTTGGCTTGGTAATGGTGTATTCCGCATCGGCAGCGCAGGCTGGTTTGCACGACTTTGACCGCCGTGCTTATTTTTTATTCAAACAAACACAATTTGCGGCGGCTGGCTTGGCGTTGTCGTATTTGTTGATGCGCGTTCCCATGTGGCGATGGCAGCGTTGGTCAAAATACCTGATTTATGCCACAGCGATTTGCTTGATTGCCGTATTAGCGATTGGCGAAACTGTAAATGGCGCAAAACGCTGGTTGCCGACCCCTTTGGGCATCAAATTCCAGCCCAGCGAATTGTTTAAATTGGCGACTATTATGTATATGGCAGGCTTTTTTAAGCGCAAAGTGGATATTTTGCATGACTTCAAGCGCGTTATGGTGGTGGGAATTCCCATTGCCATCGGTTGCGCCTTGACCTATTTGACACGAGATTTAGGCTCGGTGGTAGTGGTATTTGGCATTTTTATTAGCCTACTATTTTTAGCCAATATGCCCAAAACATGGTTTTTGGGTTCGATTGTGATTGCGATTTTGGCTGCGCTGGCAGCGATTTTTGGTAACGAATACCGTTTACGCCGCGTGGAAGTGATGTGGCAACCGTGGAATGACCCCACAGGCACAGGTTATCAAGGTTTAGGCTCGCTGCTGTCTATGGAGCGTGGCGGTTTGTTTGGCGAAGGCTTGGGCAATGCGATTTTCAAACGCGGCTTTTTGCCCGAAGCACATACCGATTTCATTTTGGCGGTTATTGGCGAAGAGCTGGGCTTGTTGTTCGTAGCCGTGTTGATTGGCGTATATGTTTGGCTGATTTGGCGCGCCTTTTCCATTGGCAAACAAGCGCGAGATTTAGAATTGCACTTTAATTCGTTTATGGCAGTCGGCATTGGCGTGTGGGTTGCCGCGCAGGCGTTTATTAACGTGGGCGTGAACATTAGCTTTTTGCCCAACAAAGGCTTAACCTTGCCGCTGATTTCATACGGCGGTTCATCGCTCATCATCATGATGATTGCGTTTACCATACTGCTGCGCGTGGATTACGAAAACCGTCGCAAATTACGCGGATTTTGCGTAACCGACCCCAAAGAATTGCAAAAAACAGACACAAGCGAGACCAATCATGAACCCGAACAACCCTAAAACCTTTTTGCTGATGGCAGGTGGCACAGGCGGACACATTTTCCCTGCGCTTGCGGTGGCGCAATCTTTGCAAGCGCGTGGACATCGCGTGGTGTGGCTGGGCAGCGTCGGCAGCATGGAAGAACGCCTTGTGCCACAACACGGCATCACGCTGGAAACCATTGCCATGAAAGGCGTGCGCGGTAAAGGCTTGCTGCGTAAACTCGAGTTGCCGTTTATGTTGGCAAAATGCGTGCAGGCTGCTAAATCTATCATCAAAAAACATCAAATTGATGCCGTGATTGGTTTTGGTGGATTTGTTACCTTTCCTGGTGGTTTGGCGGCAAAATTATTGCGCTTGCCGATTTTTGTCCACGAACAAAACGCGGTGGCAGGCATGGCAAACAAACGCTTGGCGCAATGGGCAACGCGCGTAATGTCGGCATTTCCGAGTGCGTTTCCGCAATATCCAGATGGTTTGGTTGGCAACCCCGTTCGCGCCGAAATCGTTCAGTTGCCCACGCCCGAACAACGCTTTGCACAGCGCACAGGCGCGTTACGCATTTTTGTGATTGGTGGCAGCTTGGGCGCACAGGCGTTGAATCAAATCGTGCCTACCGCTTTGGCTTTGTTGCCAGAATCGCAACGTCCACACATCACGCATCAATCGGGGCGCGGCAATTTGGAACAAGTGCAGGCTGCTTATCAACAAGCCAACGTGTCTGCCGAATGCGTGGAATTTGTACATGATATGACGGCGGTTTATCGCGATGCCGATATGTTGATTTGTCGTGCAGGCGCACTGACGATTGCCGAATTAACCGCAGCAGGCGTAGGCGCGTTGCTCGTGCCGTTTCCGCAGGCGGTTGATGACCACCAAACTGCCAATGCGCGACACATGGTATCGGCAAACGCAGGTTTGTTGTTGTCACAACATCAGCTCAATGCCGAAAATTTGGCGAATATTTTGCAACAGCTCAACCGCGAACAATGTCTGCAATGGGCAACGCAAGCGCGAACATTGGCTTTGCCCAATAGTGCCGATGATGTAGCGGATTTGGTTTTGCGTGATTTGGGGGTGGCGTAAACGATAGCGATTAACAAAGCAGCCTGCACTATTTATTTTCCATTCCCAACAAGGATTTTTCACATGAATGCTCTTCCTATGCTCGCTTCGGTAGATTTAGGTTCAAACAGCTTTCGTTTGCAAATTTGCCAAAACAATCAAGGTCAGCCGCAAGTGATTGAAAACATCAAACACATGGTGCGCTTGGCTGGCGGTTTGGACAACAACAAAATGCTAGACGATGCCAGCCAGCAACGCGCTTTGGAATGTTTGGCGCAATTTGGTGAACGCCTGCGCGGTTTTTCGCCCGAAAATGTGCGCGTGGTCGCAACCAACACCTTTCGCGTGGCAAAAAATATCCGCAGCTTTTTGCCGCAAGCCGAACAAGCATTGGGCTTTCCGATTGAAGTGGTGGCAGGGCGCGAAGAAGCGCGGTTAATCTACACAGGCGTGATTCACACCTATCCGTCCAACGGGCAAAAATTATTGGTCATTGACATTGGCGGCGGTTCAACCGAGTTCATTTTGGGAAGCAGCCTGCAACCCACGCACACCGAAAGCCTGCCTTTGGGCTGCGTTACTTATTCCAAACGCTTTTTTGATAACAAAATCACGCAAAAAGACATGCAGGCTGCTATTAACGCTGCGCGTGGCGAAATCCAACGCATCAGCAAAATCTACAAACGACAAGGCTGGGACGTGGCTTTGGGGACTTCTGGTTCAGCCAAATCCATCGTCAACGTGATTATCGCGCAGGGCTTGGGGCAAGGCATCACGCTGGACGCAATGCGCCAACTTGCCAACCGCATCATTGAAGCAGGTTCGGTCAAAAAAGCCAAATTGGACGGTTTAAAACCCGAGCGTGTGGAAGTGTTTGCAGGCGGACTTGCCGTATTGCAGGCTGCTTTTGAAGAGCTAGACATCGCCGAAATGCAGTTTACCGAAGCCGCGCTGCGCGATGGCGTGTTCTATGACATGATTGGACGCAATTTGGAAGAAGATTTGCGTGACCAAACCACCGCCCAATTTCAACAACGCTACCACGTCAGCACTAACCAAGCCGAGCGCGTTGCCAAATTGGCTGGCTATTTCTTGTATAACTTGGCGCAAACGGCAACCGTGCAAGAACTGGGCTATTGGTCAGACTACGTTCGCTGGGCGGCATTGTTGCACGAAATTGGCATAGACATCGCCCACACGGCGTACCACAAACACACGGCATACATTTTGGCGCAGGCGGATATGCCAGGCTTTTCGCGCTCCGAGCAAACTTTGTTGTCCGAACTCACACTGGGGCATCGTGGCGATTTGAAAAAAATGGGCGATTTAGCCAACCATGAACCCATGTGGTGGCATTCCATTTTGGCGTTGCGACTTGCCGTGCTGTTCTGCCGCGCCCGCTTGCCGTTGGAATTGCCACTGCGCACGGTGTTGCAAGAAAAAAATGCAGGCGAATATGTGCTAAAAATTTCGCAAAATTGGTTGGATAGCAATCCGCTCACCTCGTCTGCCTTGCAAACGGAAAGCGAACAATGGCAGAAATTGGAACGTAGTTTTAGTGTGGAAACCATATAAAAAGTGCAGGCTGCCTTGAATTGAATTTCAAAGCAGCCTGCACTTTATTACTTGATTACGAAATACCCTGTTTCATTTGAGTGCGCTCGTTTTCGTGTTTTTCTTCCCAATCCACTTTTTCGCCACGCAATAAAGCCTGAATCATGTTCTTGGTTTCGCCATCAATACTGCGGACGACTTCAATCGTCTCATCTTGGGCAAAAATGGGGACATTGGGGTTAAACACTTCTGCCACTTGGTCAGACAGATAGCGGTCTCGTGCAGCATAGAATTTGACCAACTCTCGCGCCTGTTCTGGCGCAAGCCCTAGTTTTTCCAACGCAATGCGTCCGCCACGAATCGCAGAATCGACAATTTCGCGAATAATGTAATCTGCGCCTGCGTGATGCAATTCGTAAGCGTGAGCACGGTCGTAGGCACGTGCAATAATCCGCAAATTGGGGTAATGACGGCGCACATATTCAACAATTTCGGTGCTTTTGTGTCGGTCGCCCACAGTAACAATCAACAATTTGGCTTTTGCCAACCCCACCGAGCCGAGCAATTCTGGGCGCGTCGCATCGCCATAATAGGTTTTGATGCCAAATTTTGCCAAGCCTTCCACCATTTCTGCGTGGTTATCAATCACGGTGGTGCGAAAGCCACACGCCGTCAAAATGCTATTGACGTGCTGACCAAAGCGTCCGTGTCCCAGCAAAATAACAGGGTTTTCTTCGTGAATGTCGTCCGATTGGCGGGCTTCGTTTTCGGTTTCAATCGCTCTGGGGGCGAGTACTTTGTCATAAAAAATAAACAGTAACGGTGTCAAAACCATAGACAAAGCAATGACCAAGCCAATTCTATCGTGGACAGCGGCAGGCAAAACGGCGTGTTGTTTGGCAATAGACAGCAACACAAATCCAAATTCACCTGCTTGTGCCAAACTCAATGCGAACAATTTGGCCGCCAATGGAGGCAAGCGAAATACTTTGCCCAAAATCCACAAAATCAATGCTTTAACCAGCAACAAGCCCAATGTCATACCGATGATGGGGAAAAATTTGTGTTGCAGCAAACCAAAGTTCATGCCTGCACCAACGGTAATAAAAAATAAACCTAAAAACAAGCCTTTAAATGGTTCTAGATAACTTTCCATTTCGTGACGATAGCTGCTGTTTGCCAGCGCAACACCTGCAATGAACGCGCCCAATGCTGGCGACAAGCCAATCGATGACATGAGCGTGGCAATGCCAACCACCAGCGTTAAAGTAAATACGGTAAACATTTCGTGCACACGGTGTTTGCTGATAAATTTAAACGCAAACGGCACTAAATAACGCACGGCAACAATAATAATAGCAATGGAAGCGATGCTGACCAAAGCCACAATCCATGCAGGTTGATGCGCCAATAAGTTCGTGCCGTGACTTGCATCGCCAGTAGAACGAATGCCCGATGCTGCCAACAACGGCATCAACGCCAGCATGGGAATCGCGGCAACGTCTTGAAACAGCAATACAGCAAAACCAGCTTGTCCGCCCTGCGTGGGCAATAATTGTTTTTCGTTAAAAGTTTGCAGCACGATGGCGGTAGAAGACAAAGCCAAAATGCAGCCGACCGCCACGCCAATTTGCCACGAATAACCCAAAGCAATGGCAATTCCTGCAATAGCAGCAAGCGACAAGCCCACTTGTAAACCGCCCAAGCCCAATAATTTATGGCGCAACTGCCACAACATTTGCGGTGCGAGTTCCAAACCCACCAAAAACAGCATCATCACCACGCCAAATTCGGCAACATGTTGAATCGATTCGGTTTCTTTACCAACAAACCCCAACATTGGGCCAATCACGATGCCTGCCATTAAATAGCCTAAAACCGAGCCTAAACCCAATTTTTGCGATACCAAAACCGAAACAACTGCAAAAGCAAGATAAATAAAGGTGGAAAGTAATAGAAATGTCATATTGAACTCTGATGCGTGGTTTATGTGGATATGACATGAATTTTAATGTATTGTTACTGTTTTTTCTAGCAAAATTCTGTTTGTTTTCTATATGCAGGCTGCTTTTTGTAACAAAAAAAGGGGTGTAGATTATTCACCTACACCCAAACACACACACATCAAGAGGAAATTGAAAATTCGGTTTATTTTTTATCGTTATCGGCTTGCTTTTTCACCCAAAAAAACATAAAGACCGCAATCACGATAATAAAAGCAATCGTTGCCAAAGACATCATGCCCACTGGCGATTTGAATAATTGAGCAAACACATCCATGATTATTCTCCAAAAAAAATAATTAAACTGTTTACTACCCGCAGCCCCATACCTGACTGACTGTGCGCCATTATAAATATGCAGGCTGCTTGCGTATTGATACAAATCAATTCATACATGATTATTAAATCTATTAGTAAGCAGCCTGCACAAAAATAGGCTATTTCTCTATAATGCAGACTTCGACACACTATTCAATTAAAGGAAAACTATGTTTTTAGGTATCAACATTGACCACGTGGCAACCTTACGCAACGCGCGTGGTGTATCCTATCCCAGCCCACTCGAAGCCGCGCTCATTGCCGAAACGCATGGCGCGAATTTGATTACGCTGCACTTGCGCGAAGACCGCCGTCATATTAAAGATGCCGATGTGTTTGCGATTAAACAAGCCATTCGCACACGCCTGAACTTGGAAATGGCAATGACCGAAGAAATGCTTGCCAACGCGCTTGTTGTGCAACCCGAAGACGTGTGCATCGTGCCAGAAAAACGCGAAGAAGTAACCACAGAAGGCGGTTTGGACGTGATTGCACAGCAAGACAAAGTACGTTTTTATGTCGAAAAATTGCAGGCTGCTTCGATTCGCGTGTCGATTTTTATTGGCGCAGACAAAGCACAAATTCAAGCCGCGTATGACGCAGGTGCGCGTGTGATTGAATTGCACACAGGCGCGTATGCCGATGCCGAAACCCCAGCGCAGCGCGAACAAGAACGCCAACGCATTGCCGAAGCCGCCAAATTTGCCGCCAGCTTGGGCATGACCGTAAACGCAGGACACGGCTTGACCATTCACAACGTTGCGCCCATCGCCCAAATTCCCGAGATTGTGGAATTGAATATCGGGCACTCCATTATCGCACAAGCAGTATTTTTGGGCTTGCCAGCTGCCATCACCCAAATGAAAGACGCGATGTATCGCGCACGCGGTGGCTTATGATTTACGGCATCGGCACAGATATTTTGGCAGTCGAACGCATTAGCAGCCTGCATCAAAAATACGGCGATGCGCTGGCACGGCGCGTATTAAGCCCCAGCGAATACCAGCAAAGTGCAGGCTGCTCTGATATGGTTTGCTTGATTGCCAAACGCTTTGCCATCAAAGAAGCCTTTGCCAAAGCAGTAGGAACAGGCGTGCGCGAGCCTGTGAGCCTGCGACATATTTCGGTGGTGCATGATGAATCGGGTAAGCCAGAATTAGCGTTTGCACCCGAACTGCAAACTTGGCTTGGCGAGCGCAACATTCGCCGTGTTCACATTAGTTTAAGCGATGAGCGGGATTATATTTGCGCGTTTGCGATTGCCGAATGTTAAAAAGCAGCCTGCACTTTTTTGAACAACAAAAAACCGTATCTATTTTGCAATAGATACGGTTTTCTTATTTAGCAGATAAACGTATTACGCCGCAGATTCATCTACACGTTCGCGCAATTCCTTACCAGGCTTAAAGTGTGGCACATACTTTTGCGGTACTTCCACACGTTCGCCTGTTTTTGGATTACGACCAATGCGTGGCGGACGATGATTCAAATCAAAGCTACCAAAACCACGAATTTCAATACGCTGACCTTTTGCCAACGCACGAGTCATGGTATCCACCAAAACTTTTACGCTGTATTCAATGTCTTTGGACTGCAACTCGGAATCCGCGTTGCGTTCTGCAAACACCTCTGCCAAGTGAGCCATTAACTCTGATTTGGTCATAATATCAATACCTTAATTAGTTTTTTCCCAAAGACGCTTTCAACAAGTCGCCCAAGCTAGTTGTACCAGCATTTGCAGGTGCAGCAGATTGAGCCGCTTTCAACGCTTCGTCATTGGCTTTGGCATCTTTTGCCTTAACAGACAATTTGATGCTACGGTTTTTGCGGTCCACATTTACGATAACCGCTTCCACTTCATCGCCTTCTTTCAATTTAGTGGTTAAGTCTTCAACGCGCTCGCTGTCAAATTCAGAAGCAGGCAAGTAGCCTTCTACTTCGTCTGCCAATGCGATAACCGCACCTTTGGCTTCAACTGATTTAGCCGCGCCTTTAACCAAAGCACCTTTGTCGTTCATTGCCAAGAAGTTGTTGAATGGGTCGCCTTCCAACTGTTTGATGCCTAAAGAAATGCGTTCTTTTTCCACATCAATCGCCAATACAACGGCTTCCACTTCTTCGCCTTTTTTGTATTTGCGAACCGCTTCTTCGCCAGACTCTGTCCAAGACAAGTCAGACAAGTGAACCAAACCATCAATGTTGCCAGGCAAACCAATGAACACGCCAAAGTCAGTAATCGATTTTACTGCGCCTTTGATTTTGTCGCCTTTGCTGTAATTGGCTTCAAAATCTTTCCAAGGGTTAGATTGGCATTGTTTCATGCCCAAGCTGATGCGACGTTTGTCTTCATCAATGTCCAAAATCATCACTTCAACTTCGTCGCCCAGTTGAACAACTTTGCTTGGGTGAACGTTTTTGTTTGTCCAGTCCATTTCAGAAACGTGAACCAAACCTTCGATGCCTTGTTCGATTTCAACGAATGCACCGTATTCAGTCAAGTTAGACACTTTACCGAACAAGCGAGTGCTTTGTGGGTAGCGACGAGCCAAACCGTCCCATGGGTCTTCGCCCAACTGTTTCAAGCCCAAAGATACACGTTGTTTGTCTTGGTCGAATTTCAATACTTTGGCTTCAACTTCTTGACCCATTTCCAACACTTCGCTTGGGTGTTTAACACGACGCCATGCCAAGTCTGTGATGTGCAACAAGCCGTCAATACCGCCCAAATCAACAAACGCACCGTAGTCGGTCAAGTTTTTCACGATACCTTTAACGATGGTGCCTTCTTGCAAGTTTTCCATCAATGCTTTGCGCTCTTCGCCCAAAGTTGCTTCCAACACAGCGCGGCGAGATACCACAACATTGTTGCGTTTGCGGTCTAATTTAATCACTTTGAATTCGATTTCTTTGCCTTCAAAGTGTGATGTGTCTTTGATTGGACGAACGTCTAACAAAGAACCTGGCAAGAACGCGCGAATGCTGTTAATCATCACAGTCAAGCCGCCTTTTACTTTGCCATTAATTACGCCAGACAAGATTTCGCCGTCTTCCATTGCTTCTTCCAAAGCAATCCAGTCTGCTGCACGGCGCGCTTTTTCGCGAGATAATTTGGTTTCGCCAAAGCCGTTTTCTACTGATTCAATGGTTACAGTAACGAAGTCGCCTACTTTAACTTCCAATTCGCCTTGCGCGTTTTTGAATTCTGCAACGTCAATCAAAGACTCAGATTTCAAACCTGCGTTTACGATTACAAATTTATCAGTAATATCAACCACTTCGGCAGTAATCACTTCACCGTAAGTCATTTCTTGGGTTGCTGAATATTCTTCCAATAATTGGGCAAAATTTTCCATGTTGGATTTGCTTTCATTGCACTGCCAAGGCGTGCGAGTTGTGTTGTTGAAATGCCGAAGCCCTTGGCGCATCGGCAAAAATAAAACCGCGAACTATACGCCATTTTTTTGATTTTGAATAGCTTTTTTAGCCGTTTTTTTCGTGATACCAATCCAAAACTTGCTGCACCGCTTGCTCAATCGTCAGGTTGGACGTATCCAGCAAATGCGCGTCATCAAGCTGCTGTAACGGCGCAACGCTGCGACGGCGGTCGTTTTCGTCTCGCGCCATAATGTCTGCCAAAATGCGATCAAATTCTAAACCTCTGTTTTCTATGCCGATTTGCTTGGCACGACGTTCGGCGCGAATTTGCGGTGTAGCGGTCAAAAAAACTTTGCAGGCTGCTTGCGGAAATACAACAGAACCCATATCGCGCCCATCGGCAACCAAGCCTTGTTCGGTTAAAAAGTCGCGTTGGCGTTGCAACAAAGCGGCGCGAACGGCTGGCAAAGCAGCAATGGTAGACGCGCCCATGCCAATTTGTTCGGTGCGAATGGCTTGGCTAACATCTTGTTCTGCCAACAAAATACGTTGCCCATCAAACACAACAGGCAAGCAGCCTGCACATTGGGCAACGGCGTTTTCGTCTGTCCACGCGATGTTTTGTTGCAAGGCATAAAGCGCAGTCAGGCGATACAACGCGCCCGAATCCAAATACGCCCAACCCAATGCGGCGGCAACGCGTGCGGCAACTGTGCCTTTGCCCGATGCCGATGGCCCATCTATGGCGATGACTTTTTGCATAATTTATCCTTTATTTTGATTGCAGGCTGCTTTTTAAAATGCGATTAACTTCGCCCATATCGGCTTTGCCTGCTAATTGCGTTTTCAAAATGCCCATGACTTTGCCCATATCACCCATGCCTGTTGCGCCCGTTGCTACCAAAGCAGCCTGCACTGCTTGGGCGATTTCGTTTGCCGACATCATGCTGGGCAAATAGTGTTGCAACACGGCAATTTCGGCGTTTTCTTGGTCGGCTAAATCTTGGCGATTGGCTTGCAAATAGATTGTCGCGCTGTCTTTGCGCTGCTTAATCATTTTGCTGATGATGGCTTGCACTTTGGCATCGTCCGCTTCCACGCGCTCATCGACTTCAAACTGCTTAATGGCTGCGTTTGCCAAACGAATCGTGGACAATGCCAGCGTGTTTTTGCTACGCATGGCTGCTTTCATGTCTTCGGTTAATTGTGTTTTTAGGCTCATGATTGAACTTTCTGTGACAAAAATCGCATCATAACAAGATTTAAATACAAAAGCAGCCTGCACATTTGGTAGATTTAATGTGCAGGCTGCTTTGATGCGGAAAAGCGTAACCCAGCCAATTCGTTTGATGCAGAACCGCGTTCCAATTTACGCGCTTAAAGCGTCTTTATAAACCGTTGCCAATACACATTTTCTTTAACTTTGTGAAAATCAATCGGCAAAATATAACTCATTTTCGTATTTGCCCCTGCCCATTTATTAACGGTTATTTGACAATTTGAATAATAAAATGCCCCTGCCATTGTGGGTTGCAATTCTTTGGGCGTGTCAATTGAAGTTACCATAAAATCATAGGCTTCTTTGGGATTGCGTTGAATTTCAAATTTTTTGCCATCGGCATCTTGCCAAATGCCTGACGTTTGCCCTGAAATGGCTGATGTTCCTGTGCTACACGCAGTCGTTAAAAATAACAAACTGGTTAAACAAATGATTTTTTTTCATACGATTCCTTTCGTGTTGTTTGTATTTAATCAATACATCATGATTAGCTATCGTCTGCCGCATTGCCAGCCAAGCGTTTCCATTCCCATACATCGCCGTTTTCGTGGCAGCTCAAATAATATTGTGCGCCTGCTGCTTCCAGCGTTGCCGTGTGCCAAAATCGCTTGTTTTGCTTGGGCAACCACACCAGCGACACATAATACGGCTGCTGCTCTACTGCCTTGATTTCACGCGCTTTGTCTTGCCATATTTGCGCGACCAAAGCAGCCTGCACAAAAGAAACATCACTCAAACGCAGCATTTTTGCATTATCTTGTGGATTTAAATTGCCATGCTCAACGGGTGATGCCGTCCACTTATCGTGTTCAAACGTATAAAAAACCAGTTGATTGGGCGATTGGTGCGAGCGGATTGCCAATTCAATGCGCGGACGTGTGCCGTCAAAAAAATCTATTTTTTGGAAGACTTCAATCGGCTGGTTTTTTAATTCGGGCAAGGCGGCAAGGCTGGTTTGTGCGTGTTGCAAGCGTTGCGAGTCGCGCAAAATAGAGTAGGGCGTGTTTTTGCTTACCAAAGCAGCCTGCACTTTTTGAGTAGGCGGCAACACTTCGGCTTGCGCGGGTTGATTGACTTGCCACAGCGATAGCCAGCTAAACAGCAGCCACACCAGCCAACTGCTTATCATGACGACTCTCCGTTTTGCAGCAACTGGCGTTCATATACCGCCTGCGCCAACGTGCCAGCGTCCACATATTCCAGCTCGCTGCCCAGTGGCATACCACGCGCTAAACGACTGATTTTATATGGTTGATTAGCAAACAATTCCGACAAAACATACGCCGTGGCATCGCCCTCGGCTGTGAATGCGGTGGCGATGATGATTTCGTCCACAGGATGTTGGGCGATTCGCGCGACCAATTTGTCTAGCGCAATGTGGCTCAAATCCATGTCTTGCGTGGGGCTGACTTGTCCCATCAACACAAAATACAAGCCGTCATGACAACGTGCCAATTCCATTGCCGACACATCGGCAGGCATATGCACAATCATCAAACGGCGCGAATCTCGGCGCGGGTCGGTGCAAGTGTGGCACAAATCGTCTTGGCAAAACGTGTTGCATAGCTGGCAGTTGTGGATTTGCTTTAACGCCAAATCCAGCGCAGACAAGAGTTGTGCTGCACCATCTCGGTTTTGTTGCAGCAAGGCAAATGCCATGCGCTGTGCGGTTTTCACGCCCACATTGGGCAACACGCGCAGCGCATGGATTAGGTTGGAATAAGCGTCAATTTGATTGGGGTCGGACATGGGTTAGGATTCGTGGTATCAAATAAATAAAAAGCAGCCTGCATATTTTGCGATAGAGTAAAGTGAAATAAAAATGGGGCAAGGCAACAACGTCCGCTGTGTGCAAATGGCACATAAGGACGTTGGCAACGCCGTACCATTGCGATTTCACTTTACTCACGCTTTGGGCAAGGTAACCCCAGTCTGTCTCATATATTTACCGTTGCGGTCTTTGTACGATGTTTCGCACACTTCATCGCTTTCAAAAAACAGCACTTGCGCCACGCCTTCGCCAGCATAAATTTTGGCAGGCAGCGGCGTAGTATTGGAAAATTCCAGCGTAACATAGCCTTCCCATTCAGGCTCAAACGGAGTTACGTTCACAATAATGCCACAACGTGCATAAGTGGATTTGCCCAAGCACACGGTCAGCACATTGCGCGGAATGCGGAAATATTCCACCGTGCGTGCCAAGGCAAACGAGTTGGGCGGAATAATGCAAAAATCGTCTTCCACCGTAACAAAATTGCGCGTATCAAAGTTTTTTGGGTCCACAATCGTGCTGTTGATGTTGGTAAAAATCTTAAATTCATTGGCGCAACGAATGTCGTAGCCATAGCTTGACGTGCCATAAGAAATGATTTTTTGACCGTTGATTCCTTTGATTTGATTGGGTTCAAACGGCTCAATCATACCGTGTTGTTCGCTCATGCGGCGAATCCATTTGTCGGATTTAATGCTCATATTTTTTCCTTATTTAGCCAATGTCATCGATTTAGCAATGCCACGTTCAAACGTAAAATTAAAAAGATGTTTACCGTCTTGATACACCTTGAATTTGCCGTTCGCCATGTCGTTGACAAACGTGCCAACCAGCACCATGCCTTTGATTTTGTCGCTGTTCATGCCAAAGGGCGCAATAGATAAGCTGTGTTGATTGGGGACGATGTATTGTCCTTTGCCGTGAAATTGTCCGTGTTTGAATTCGCCCGAATAAATGCGCCCATCGCGGCAAGTGAGCGTGCCTTTGCCGTGCGGTTTTTGTTGCACGACTTCGCCTTGATATTGGCAACCATTGTAGGCAAGCGTGTCGGCAAGTGCAGGCTGCATCGCCAATAGAAATAGAGAGATTAAGTATTTTTTCATGATGATGTCTTTTTTGTGAGATTGGAATGTGCAGGCTGCTTTTTGGCTACTCAAAAGCAGCCTGCACTATATTTTGCGTTATGGATTTACTCCTGCCAACTGCCCAAACAGCCCACCAATTCCAAAATCATCGTGGACAAACTTTCTGCCGTCAAAATTTGGCTGGCAAACGCCAAACTTGCCGCGTCATCGCCATGCTGTTCCGCTTGTTCTTGCAACACGTCCAAATACTGAATGCGTTTAATTGCAAATTCTTCGGTTAGCACAAACGCGATTTGGTCACGCCACACCAAGCCAAGCTGGGTGACGGTTTTGCCTGTGTGCAAATGCTGGGTTACTTCTTCTGCTGTCAAATCCTGTTTGGCGATT
The DNA here is from genome assembly GCF_900475905.1 of Kingella kingae. Classification (GTDB taxonomy): domain Bacteria; phylum Pseudomonadota; class Gammaproteobacteria; order Burkholderiales; family Neisseriaceae; genus Kingella; species Kingella kingae. Next base: position 1,638,953 of record NZ_LS483426.1, on the reverse strand, counting down.
TTAACCGTGGGAACAATATCGCCCGAGCCTTTTAGTTCGCACGAATCGTCCAATTCAAAGCCGCCATCGCAGCCACCGCGCAACAGCCAATCGGTCATCAAACTGCTGGGCGATTGCTTGGTTTGTGGCAATCGTGCTTCCAATCCGCCCAAGGCTTCGCGCAATTTGGCAATCGTGTTTTCGGCTTTGCTGCCTGCGCCGTTGATTAACAAAAAGCCGTGGCGCGTGTCCATAATCGCTTGGCTGCGACTGGTTTTGGTAAACGCACGCGGCAATAAATCGTCTGTAATTTGTTCTTTTAATTCTTGTTTTTCTTTGCGACCAATGTGGCGTGATTCGGCATCTTGAATTTGCGCGACTTTGTCGTCCAAAATATCGCGTACCACCGCAGCAGGCAAGACTTTTTCGGCTTTTTTGAGCGATACCGACCAAGTGAAATCGGCAGGAAAAACCAATTCGGGCGAAAAACCGTGTGGTGCGGCAAAACCTTCGCTAAACCAATCCAAGCCTGTGATGGGGGCAAATTCGCATTCGGTAAGTTTGTTGGCAACGGTTTCTAAATCGGGCAGGGTTTGCGTGTTAATCGGATAAAAGGTAACTTGTTTGAACCACATAAAAATTTGTACTTTCTGTTGATAAGCTGGGGCGTGATTATAGCAAATTGCGCTACAATCTGCCTTTTTGTAACAAAGGTAAACTATGCGCCCCAAAATTGAAGTCGTTGCAGGTATTGTGTTGAACGAGCATGATGAAGTGTTGCTGTCATCGCGTCCTGCTGGTAAGGCGTATGCTGGTTTTTGGGAATTTGCAGGCGGCAAAGTAGAGCAGGGTGAAACGCAACTGGCGGCTTTGCAGCGCGAATTTGCCGAAGAATTGGGCATCGAGATTTTGGCGGCAACACCATGGCTGGCAAAAGTGTATGCTTATGAACACGCGCTGGTGCATTTGCGTTTTTTTCGTGTGGCGGCGCACCAATGGCAAGGCAGCCTGCAATCGCGCGAAAATCAGCAATGGGCGTGGCAAAAAATCGGACAATTTGATGTGTCGCCCATGTTGCCTGCCAATCAAGATTTGCTCCGCGCATTGGCGTTTCCGCAGCAATTAGCAGGCAGCCTGCACTCGGTGTTGCATTATCAAAACTGGCGATTGGTACACGCTTCACAAGCCACATCGCCGCAAGATAATGTGTGGCTATCGTTGCCACAAGCGCAGCAGCAAGGCGCGTTGCCACAAGGTTTTTCCAGCGTTTGGCTGTTGATTGAATGTGCCGAACAAGTGCAGGCTGCTTGCGATGCCGATGGCTTGTTGTGGCATATTGCAGACGAAAATAGCGCAAAAGCAGCCTGCACCACCTTGAGTGCAGGCTGCTCGCAACCGATTATTTTGTTGAGTTCTGCCGATTTAGTGGCGCAGTTTGCAACACAATGGCGCGAATGTGGCGCACAAGCTGTTTGCGTTCACGAAGAAACGAGTATTGCGTAATCGCGATTTTTACAGAATTGTTCCAATCCTTTGTGTTTGAAACTTAAAATCACTGTATCGCACCGTGTTACAAAATGTCATTGTAAACCGATACGATACACACCGTAAGAATTCGTTATATTTTAAAAGACTAACCCCATGACTCATCCCTTTCGCCGCAACCGTTTTTTTCGCAACACCTTGCCCGATGCCAACGTGTCGGAGCTAGGCAATATTCGCTCTTTGCATTTGGGTACGCCCACCATTCAAAGTTCCATGAACATCAATCAGCCGTCTGAATTGGTGCTGTCGTATAGCCGTGCCATGATGTCGTGGCTGCTGTTTGCCGAACAACTGCCGCAGCACATCACCCAAATTGGTTTGGGCGGCGGCTCGTTTGCGCGTTGGCTGCACGAATATTTGCCCGACTCGCAGCAAGTGGCGGTAGAAATCAATCCGCAAGTCATTCAAATCGCCCGAACTTCGTTTGCCTTGGATTTTGAAGGGCAAAATTTTGATATTGTAGAAGCCGATGGTGCGGAATACATTCAAATCATGCGTGGCAACACCGATGTGATTTTGGTTGATGGCTTTGACGGCATACAAATCATTGACGAACTGGTGGGTGAGCCGTTTTTCCACGATTGCCGCCAAGCATTGAGCGCAAACGGCATTTTTGCGACCAACTGGTGGAGTGGTGACAAACGCTATTCGCTGTTTATGCAACGCCTACGCACTGTGTTTGACAATCGCGTGCTAGAAGTGCCAGCCACTACGCACGGCAATGTGGCGGTGTTGGCGTTCAATTTCACGCCCGAATTGAATCTGGAAAAACTCAAAAAACGCGCCAATAAATTGTCCGACCGCTATGGTTTGGATTTTTTCCGTATGCTGTTTGATGCCAAGGGCAGCAATCGCCACAATGGCAAACAATTTCAGTTTGAAAGCAAGCCATGAGTCCGCAAGATATCCACACCGAAACCGAATTAGACCTGTCGCCAGCCGCGCAAGCCGTGTGTGAACTGTTTGCACGCATTGTGCCCGATGTTGCCGACAGCGTTGCGCCGTTTGTGCAACGATTGTTTGCCGCCAGCGCAAATGGCGATACGTTTGTTTACGTTAGCCACAGCGATGTCGCTCTATTGCAGCAAGCCACGCCATTGGTGGGCAATGATGACCGCAGTCCGCTGGTGTTGGACGGCAAACGCTTGTTTTTGGCAAAATCGTGGCATTTGGAACGCGAACTTGCCGCGCAAATCCAACGCCTATCGCAACAAGAATGCAGGCTGCCTGCGCCCGACATCATCACGCTCAAATTGCAAACGTGGTTTGCCGATGCAGGCAGCCACGACCAGCAAGCAGCCTGCACTTTGGCGTTGATTAAACCATTTGTGTTGATTAGCGGTGGGCCGGGCACAGGCAAAACCACCACCGTTGCCAAATTGCTGGCTTTGCTGTGCGATGAAGCCGCCTTACCGCGCATTGCATTGGTTGCGCCCACAGGCAAAGCCGCAGCACGTTTATCACAAGCCCTGCGTGGCGCATTGTCGCGCATGACCGATTTATCGCCAGCCATTGCCGCGCATTTGAATGCTTTGGACGGACAAACCGCACACCGTTTATTGGGGATTAAACCGCCCACGCTGAACGCAGAATACGACAGCAACAACCCACTTGTGTTGGATATGGTGTTGATTGACGAAGCGTCTATGTTGGATAACTATTTGTTTTATCAGTTGCTTTGTGCTTTGTCCGATACTTGCCGCGTGGTGTTGCTGGGCGATGCCGACCAACTGCCATCGGTGGGTGCAGGTGCGATTTTGACCGCGCTGTCCACGCAATCACAAGTGCAGGCTGCTACGTTGGCGCAACTGCAACGCTACTTGCCCGCACGCAGCGATTGGCGCACCGTTGCCGAACAATTCGCGCGTTTAACATTAAGCCATCGTTTTGATGGCCAAAGCGGCATTGGACAATTTGCCGCCGCCGTTCGCACAGGCAGCCTGCACCATCGTGATGACGTAGCGCAACTGTTTACCCAGTTTCCGCAAGCCTTGTCGCAGCAACACGGTTCAGCTAAACAACTTGCCGAGCAAATGTGGCAACAACATCACGACTATTGGCAAGCGATAGACGCTGGCGATGTGCAGGCTGCTTTTGCGTGGCAAAACCGCTTAATCGCGCTAACGGCGTTGCGTTTTGACGCGCAACAAATCAACCAAGCTTATCGCCAAATCGCGCAACAACATCAGCGCGTATCCAGTAGCGACACTTGGTTTGCAGGACAAATGTTGTTGATTACACGCAACGCGCCTGCCCAAAAACTGTATAACGGTGATGTCGGTATTGTCATGCAGCCTGCACAATCCAAAGGCTTGGTTGCATGTTTTCCCGATGAAAACGTAGGCTACCGCACCGTGCCATTGAGCCGTTTGCCCGAACACGAATCCGCCTTTGCGATGACGGTTCACAAAAGTCAAGGCTCGGAATACGACAGCGTGTGGTATTTTGCGCCGAGTTACAGCACCGCCAGTCGCGCCTTGCTCTACACCGCCGTAACCCGAGCCAAACAACAATTTGTGTATTGGGGCGATTTAGATAGCGCGGTTCAAGCCAGCCAACACCATGTGCCACGCCAAACAGGATTGGCGAATTTTTTGCAGGCAGATAGGTAAGATAGTGTAAAATCCGCATGTTTTTGATGAAGAACCGCAAATCTGTTCCCTCTCCTTTGGGGGAGAGGCTAGGGTGGGGGATTTAGGCGCAATAACAGCGATTGTTGTTGTGCGAATAGTTTGCTCTCTCCCTAACCCTCTCCCAAAAGAAGAGGGAATCAAATAGCCGAATAGTTCCATTTTGCACAATCCATGTGCAGGCTGCTTTTTCTCCCACTCGTTTACGAAAGTGAATCATGACTCAAACTTCTTTAAGCTACCGCGATGCAGGCGTGGATATTGACGCTGGCGACCAACTTGTTGAAAACATCAAACCTTTTGCCAAGCGTACCATGCGCCCCGAAGTGTTGGGCGATTTGGGTGGATTTGGCGCGTTGGTAGAAATCAGCAAAAAATACCAAAATCCCGTGCTGGTGTCTGGTACGGACGGCGTTGGTACAAAACTGAAACTGGCATTTGAATGGGATAAACACGACACAGTCGGCATTGATTTGGTGGCGATGAGCGTGAACGATATTTTGGTTCAAGGCGCAGAGCCTTTGTTTTTCTTGGATTATTTTGCGTGTGGCAAATTAGAGGTGGCACGCGCAACCGATGTGATTAAAGGCATCGCGGTAGGTTGCGAAGAATCAGGTTGCGCCCTAATCGGTGGCGAAACAGCCGAAATGCCGGGAATGTACTCCGAAGGCGAATACGATTTGGCAGGTTTCGCGGTGGGCGTGGTAGAAAAAGACCACGTGATTAACGGGCGCAACATCAAAGCAGGCGATGTGGTGCTGGGTTTGGCGAGCAATGGTGCACATTCCAATGGCTATTCGCTGGTTCGCAAAATTATTGCGCGTGATAACCCTGATTTGGACGCGAAATTTGACGGCGACAAAACCTTGCGTGAAGCGATTATCGCGCCAACTCGTTTGTATGTGAAACCTGTTTTAGCTGCATTGAAACAATTTGAAATCAAAGGCATGGCGCACATCACAGGCGGAGGCATTACAGAAAACGTACCACGCGTGTTGCCTGAAAATTGCGTGGCGCAAATTGACGCGAAATCTTGGACGTTGCCCAAATTATTCCAATGGCTGCAAACGGCGGGTAATGTCCAAACGCAGGAAATGTATCGCACGTTCAACTGTGGCATTGGCATGGTGGTGATTGTATCGCCCGAAAACGCAGACGCTGCCGAAAAATTGTTTGCCGAACAAGGCGAAACGGTTTACCGCTTGGGCGCAATCCGCGAGCGCGTGGGCGATGAACATCAAACGCAAGTGGCGTAATACGACAAAGCAGCCTGCACTTTTTATTGATTGAAAAGTGCAGGCTGCTTTTATTATTTTTTTGATTGCAGCGATTTTAATTCACTATAAATCGCTATATAAAAGCAGCCTGCACATTGCATCAACCCAAATGCAGGCTGCTTTGCTTAAATGATTCACACAGAATACGCATTTTTTTCCAAGCCTAATCACGCAAAATATTTTAGAATAAGCACATTTTTTTACAATTATATATAGTGCTTTAAATTTCACACACTATAAAACCACAGGAACACTCATGACCGCCACCACCCACACCACCGCCGCCCCGCGAATCCGTGAAATCCCCTACAACTATACTTCCTATTCCGACAAAGAAATCGTTTGCCGTTTGCTAGGCGAATACGCTTGGGACGCATTAAACAATCTCCGCGCCCAACGCAAAACAGGACGTTCAGCCCGAATGTTGTTTGAAGTGTTGGGCGATATTTGGGCGGTGGTTCGCAATCCGTATTTGGTGGACGATTTGTTGGAACACCCAAAACGCCAAGCCGATTTGGTACAAGCCATGCGACATCGTTTGAACGAAATTGATAAACGCCGCGATGATAATTCGGACGTTTTGAAATTAGTTCAGGCAGCCGAAAGCGCGGTAAATAAATTTGACAACAGTTTTGCCGAGACCAAATTAAAACGCGAACAAATCTTGGCGCGTTTAAGCAAAATCACGAAAAAACATAACATTATGTTTGACGGTTTGGCGCGTGTAACCCACGTTACCGATGCGACCGACTGGCGCGTGGAATATCCGTTTGTTGTGATTAACCCCGACACCGAAGATGAGATTGCGCCATTGGTTCGCGCTTTGATTGAATTGGAATTAACGATTATTCCACGCGGCGGCGGCACGGGTTACACGGGCGGTGCTGTGCCTTTGGACGCAATGTCTGCCGTGATTAACACGGAAAAATTAGACCGACACAATGGCGTGCAATTTGTGGAATTGGCAGGTTTAGAAGGCTCGTATCCCATCATTCATTGTGGAGCGGGCGTAGTAACCAGACGCGTTGAGGAAACCGCACACGCCGCGAAACTCGTGTTTGCGGTAGACCCGACTTCCGCCGATGCGTCTTGCGTGGGCGGCAATGTGGCGATGAACGCAGGCGGCAAAAAAGCCGTGTTGTGGGGGACGGCGTTGGACAATTTGGCGTATTGGAAAATGGTCAATCCACAGGGCGAATGGCTGTTGATTGAACGTGTACGCCACAATTTCGGCAAAATCCACGATGAAGAAACCGCCATTTTTGACGTTCACACGCTCAAAGATGACGGCAAAACCATTGCCAAAACCAAGCGTTTGGAAATTTCAGGCAGCAAATTCCGCAAAGTGGGTTTGGGCAAAGACGTTACCGATAAATTTTTAAGCGGTTTACCGGGGGTGCAAAAAGAAGGCACGGACGGCATTATCACGAGCGTGGCGTTTGTATTGCACAAAATGCCAGCCCACACGCGCACGGTTTGTTTGGAATTTTTCGGCACGGTTGCCAACGCCACGCCGTCAATCGTGGAAATTCGCGATTTTATGTTGGCGCATGAATCGGTGCGTTTGGCAGGTTTGGAGCATTTGGATTGGCGATATGTTCGCGCGGTCGGTTATGCCACGAAAGCGGCTGGCAAGGGTCGCCCGAAAATGGTGTTGATTGCGGATATTGTGTCGGACGATGAAAACGCGGTGCAGGCTGCTGCGGAACACATCGTCAAACTGGCGCAAGCGCGAGACGGCGAAGGCTTTATCGCGATTTCGCCCGAACAACGCAAAACTTTTTGGCTTGACCGTTCACGCACCGCCGCGATTGCGAAACACACAAATGCCTTTAAAATCAATGAAGACGTGGTTATTCCGTTGGAGCGTTTGGGCGAATATTCGGACGGCATTGAACGCATTAACATTGAATTATCCATTCAAAATAAATTGAAATTGTGCGCCGCGTTGATTCAATATCTTTCAGGCAGCCTGCCCGTTGAGCAGTTGGACAGCGATTTGCCAAAAAGCGAATTGTTGGGCGAACGTGCCAACCACGCACTGAAATTTGTCAATGATGTGCAGGAACAATGGCAATGGTTGTTGGACAATTTGGACGCACCCTTGTCGGAATATCAGGCGCGTTACGGCAATCACATTGTGGTTGCGCCCGAAGCAAAACCGAGAGAAAGCTGTTTTATTGCGTTCCGCGATTTCAGGCTGCGTGTTTCCATTAAGGAAGATGTGATGAAACCGCTTGCCGAAATTTTTAGCGGTAAAGCCGACACGAAAATCATGGCAGGTTTGGGCAAAATCCACGCCAAAACCGTGCGCGGTCGCGTGTTTGTCGCGCTGCATATGCACGCAGGGGACGGTAATGTGCATACCAATATTCCTGTAAATTCAGATGATTACGAAATGTTGCAAACCGCGCACAAAGCCGTTGCACGAATTATGGATATTGCACGCAGCCTGAACGGTGTGATTTCAGGCGAACACGGTATTGGCATCACAAAACTGGAATTTTTGTCAGACGAAGAAATGCAGCCGTTTTGGGATTACAAGCAATCCATTGACCCAAAAGGCTATTTCAATCGCGGCAAATTGATGAAAGGCTCGGATTTACGCAACGCCTACACGCCGTCTTTTGAATTGTTGAGCTTTGAAAGCCTGATTATGGAGCAATCGCATTTGGGGCAGATTACCCATGCGGTTAAAGATTGCTTGCGTTGTGGCAAATGTAAACCTGTTTGTTCAACCCACGTTCCACGCGCTAACCTGTTGTATTCGCCAAGAAATAAAATTTTAGGCGTGGGCCTGCTTGCCGAAGCATTTTTGTATGAAGAACAAACGCGGCGCGGCGTTTCCATGAAGCATTTTGATGAATTGGGCAATATTGGCGACCATTGCACGGTTTGCCATCGCTGCGTGAAACCGTGTCCTGTCAATATTGATTTTGGCGATGTAACCGTGGATATTCGCGCCTTTTTGAAAAAATCGGGTAAGGCGAAATTCAATCCGATTGCGGAAATGGGTATGGCGTTTTTGAATGCGAAAAATCCAGTTGCCGTGAAAGCCTTGCGCGTGGGCGTGATTGACGCGAGTTTTAAAGCGCAAAATTTAGCCTACGATTTGGGACAACAATTCCACATCGGCGCGAAAAAACAAAAAGCCGAACCGAAAGCGACCACGCAAAAAGCCAAAGTGGTGGAACAAGTTATCCATTTCATCAACCGCCCATTACCGCGCAATGTGCCGTTACGAACGGCGCGTTCATTGCTCGGTTTGGAAGACAATAAGACGATTCCGATTATTCGCAATCCTGAATTGCCCGAAGACGCGGAAGCGGTGTTTTATTTCCCAGGCTGCGGTTCGGAAAAATTGTTTAGCCAAGTCGGTTTAGCCACGCAAGCGATGTTGTATCACGCTAGTGTGCAAACGGTGTTGCCGCCAGGTTATCTGTGCTGCGGTTATCCACAAAACGCAAGCGGCGACAAAGACAAAGCCAATAATATGGTTACGGAAAACCGCGTGTTGTTTCATCGCATGGCTAATACCTTGAATTATTTGGATATTAAAACCGTCGTTGTGAGTTGCGGAACGTGTTACGACGCGCTGGCGGAATACCGTTTTGAAGACATTTTCCCGAATTGCCGCATTATTGATATTCATGAATTTTTGCTGGAAAAAAACATCAAATTGGACGGCGTAAAAGGGCAGCAATATCTGTATCACAATCCTTGCCACACGCCAATCAAAACGATGGACGGCACGAAACTCGCCAGCGAATTGATGGGGCAAAATGTGGTGTTGAGCGACCGTTGTTGCGGCGAAAGTGGTATGTTTGCCGTGAAACGCCCCGACATCGCCACGCAAGTCAAATTCCGCAAACAAGAAGAAATTGAGAAAAATTTGGCGCAATTACCGCAAGGCGAACCTGTAAAAATGCTGACATCGTGTCCTGCGTGTTTGCAAGGTTTGAGCCGTTATCAAGATGATAATAATTTGCCAGCCGATTACATTGTGATTGAAATGGCGAAGAAAATCTTGGGCGAGAATTGGCAGAATGAGTTTGTGGAAAAGGCGAACAATGGGGGGATTGAGAAGGTTCTCTTGTGATGTGATTGTTTGAAATGTTCAGGCAGCCTGAAAGATTTTTTCAGGTAGAATAAGCAACTTTTTTAAATACATTTTCAAAATGCAATCCAAACCCACAGTATTAGATTTATTTTGCGGTTGTGGCGGTTTATCGCTCGGTTTTATTCAGGCAGGATTTGATGTCAAACTCGGCATTGATGCTTGGCAAGACGCGATTAAAACCTACACCGCCACACATCAAAACACACAAGGCATTGTTGCCGACTTATTCACAACCACGCCCGAACAAATCAGCCAACAAACCCAAATCAATCAAATTGATGTGATTATCGGCGGTCCGCCGTGTCAAGGCTTTTCTATTGCGGGTAAACGCATGATTGATGATGAACGCAATCAGCTTTACAAATCGTTTGTGGAATTTGTCCGTTTTTATCGGCCCAAAGCGTTTTTGATGGAAAACGTCCCCAATATGATGTCAATGGGAAAAGGCTTGATTAAAGAACAAATTACGCAAGATTTTGAACAACTGGGCTACACCGTCAGCAGTTAAATTTTAATGGCATCAGATTTTGGCGTACCACAAAACCGCAGACGTGCTTTTTTTGTTGGTTTTAAAAATGGCACACGATTTGAATTTCCACAAGCCACAGTAAAACAACACATTACCGCAGAACAAGCCATTTCTGATTTGCCTGATTATTCCGTTGCAGACGGCGAAAACTATCCGCTTTCAGGCAGCAGCAACTATCAGCAACAAATGCGCCAAAACAGCACAGGTTTATTCAATCATCAAATTACCGTACACAATGATAAAACCAAAGAAATCATTGCATTAGTGCCAGACGGTGGCAACTACAAAAACTTGCCTGAACATTTACGCCAAACGCGAAACGTGAATATTGCATGGACACGATTAAACAGCCAAAAACCCAGTTTTACGATTGATACGGGACACCGTCATCATTTTCATTATGAATTTAATCGTGTGCCAACCGTGCGAGAAAGTGCAAGAATTCAATCATTTCCCGATGATTTTATCTTTTTAGGTACAAAAACCAGTCAATATAAACAAGTGGGAAATGCCGTTCCGCCTATGCTTGCCAAAACGATTGCATTGAAAATAAGAGAATATTTATGAGTGAAACTTATCAAATCCCCGAAGAATATTTTTTCCGTTTACATCACATTCGCCCACGTTTTAAAAGCAATGTAGAAGAAGTATTGCTTTATGTGGCGAACAGCATTTCTGATTTGGGCAAGCTGCCTGAAAAGGCATTTAACGAACAATTAAATGCCGTTTTAAGAAATTTTGTTAAAAACCAAACGGCTGAACAAAAAACGATTAACAACTGGCGTACTGAAATTGCTGCCTTATTTTCGTTTATTCAAGAAACCGAAAATAATGAATTATTGCCGAGCAAAATGGCAAAAAGGCTGGCTGAAAATCAATTTCTTGATGAATTTTTCAATTATTTTTTGTATAGCTTTCAATATCCTGCTGGACACAATAAAAGCCACGCAGTTATAGCACAAATTCAAAATGGCATTCAATTTAGACCTTGCCAATTTAGACCTTGCCAATTTATTTTGCAAATTTTTCAGGCAGCCTGCAAATTAAGCGACAAACCATTTTATTTAACCGCCGAAGAATTAACGCAATGTGCTTATTTTGATTTGCGTGTAACCAGTCATCAAACCAAAACGGCTAATGATGTGGCTAAACAAATTATTGAAAATAGAGAAAATAAAGTTAGCTACAATCATAAATATGAGCAATTAAAAACCGAAAGTGGTAATTATCCGTCTTCGGGCGATGTGTATCGTTATGCAGGTGATATTTTGGATTATATGGTTTTAGCTAATTTATTGAAAACAAAAGGAACAGGGCATTATTATTTAAATACAGATAACACAGACTTCATTAAACGTCATTTAGATAATACAGCTTGGTTTAATCAATATGCTGATTTTTATGGAAAACAAGAAATTTCTGCTCGCGAAATCACAGTATTAGAGAAAAAATGGTTTGATTACGTTAATCAATTTGACAATATTGCTGAATTTGAACCGTCTTTAAATGAAACAGAAAAAGCAGATATTGCTGCCTTAATTCAAGAGTATTACGCCAAAATGAAAGGGCAAGAATCGGTTTCTACTAAAATCATTGGCGATTTAGGCGAAACTTTGATTTTGGCACACGAATATTTGCGTACAAAAGGCAAATCTAATCGCCAGCATTTAATTAACAAAATTCCTACATCTTTGGGTGTAGGTTACGATTTGCAAAGCATTGAAATTGAAAAAAATAAGCGTTACATTGAAGTGAAAAGCACACGCTCTAAAAAAGCAATTAACAGCAATCGTTTTAAATTAACGCCAAATGAATGGGACAGTGCGGAAACTTTGGGCGACCGCTATTTTATTTATTATTTAGTGATGAATGAAAGCAGTAAAAATATTTTCATTATTCAAAATCCTGTTCAAAAATATCACGATAATTTGATTAAAGTAGATAGCAGCTTAACCGTTGAATTTACGCCACAAGCAGGAGAATGGCAGCCCTTATTGGAGGTGTCATGTTCCGAGTAGTGTCCTTATTTTGCGGTTGTGGGGGCATGGACAAAGGCATTTTGGGCGATTTCCATTATTTAGGAAACCATTACGCAAAATTGCCGTTTGAAATTGCCTACGCTGCCGACTACGACCCTTACGCTGTCAAAATTTACAATGCCAATTTTTCACATCAAGCGGAAATTAAAGACGTTCGCGATATTGTCGCTGGCGAGCTGCCTGAACACGATATTTTATTGGGCGGTTTTCCGTGTCAGTCGTTTTCTATCGTGGCACAAAATCCGCCACGTTTGGGCTATAAAGATGAAAAAGGCACGCTATTTTTTGAAATGGTTAAGGTTTTGAAAGAGAAAAAACCGAGATTTTTCATTGCGGAAAATGTAAAAGGTTTGCTTTCTGCCAATCAAAAACAGGCGTTTCCGATGATTATTCGTGAATTTGAACAGGCAGGCTATCACATTCATTTTAAATTATTGAATGCGTCTGAATTTGGTGTACCGCAAAAACGTGAGCGTGTGTTTATTGTTGGTTTTCGCGATGATGAAGATTTTTTCAAGTTTCAATTTCCTGAAACGCTGCCTGAAAAAATCCCATTGAAATATGCGTTAGATGAACAGGCAAATCACGATGAAAAATAGTTTTTCAGTCAGAAAGCGGTGAATGGTATGTTGCGGGTTCGCGAAAAAATGAACAAAGGGCGGGTGCAAGACATTGAACAGCCTTGCAATACCATTAGTTCGCATTTGGCAAAAGTGAGTTTGAACGGCACAGACCCTGTGTTAATGGTTGGCGAACGCTACCGCCGTTTTTCGCCACGAGAAGCCGCAAATATTCAATCATTTCCGTTGAATTTTCAATTTGATTGTGTATCGGATAATCGGCAGTATCGGGCGATTGGAAATGCTGTTCCGCCTGTGCTGATGTGGCACGTTGCGAATGCGGTGGCTGGTGTCCCGAAGACCGCCACGCGGAAGACGGTGAAATTCCACCGCATTATCCCGTTACGCCGCTCGTTGGCGCAGGCTACCGTAAACGCACGCGCCAAAATGTGCTAGACAGCGACGCGACTGTTATCGTTTATCACACGGAAATCGCGCTTGGTAGCGGCACGGAATTGACGCTAAAAACCTGCATTTCTCAGCGCAAACCATATTTGCTGCTCGATTCGTCCGTACTGCTGCCTGAAATCGCTGGCAAACACATTGCAGAATTTGTGCAACGTCATCGGACTAGCGTGTTGAATGTGGGTGGTTCTCGCGGTTCGGTTGTGCCGACAATTGAATTATTCACAGAAAAAGCGGTGTTGTCGGCGATACAATACTTGCGCGAAATGTAAAAAAGCAGCCTGCACTTTTGCTCATTTAAAGTGCAGGCTGCTTTTGTATTGGGGCTGTCCTAGATAACTAAGGGCTAATGACATTTTAGCTATAATTTCAACCAAATCAAAGCACAAGCTAATGACACGGTACTTTCATAATTACGTTTTAATTTATCGTACCGTGTTGCCAGCGCACGAAAATGCTTTAATCGTGCAAAAGCATTTTCTACCAAGTGCCTGATTTTATATAAATACCAATCTGTGTCCACATTAAGATGTTCTCTATTTTTCTTATATGGAATATTGGCTTTACTTTGTTTAGAATGAATTAACCGACGAAAAGTATCACTGTCAAAACCTCTATCAGCACACACGGTTTCATTATCACTTAAGTCCAATTGTGCCAATAAATCAGGCGCAACAACAATCTCATTTACATTACCAGCTGTAATCATAAATTCAATTGGATTACCACAAGCATCAACCGCTAAATGAATTTTAGACGTATGACCTCCGATACTCTTACCGACAGCTTGATGCACAATGGATTTTTTACCCATGCCGTGTTGATGAACACGGATATGGCTACCGTCCATAAAGACCCATTCTATATCGGGTGTATCTGCCAAATGTTTAAATAATTTGGTAAAAATACCGCGTTTAGACCAGTGATTGAAACTTTGGTAAAGGCTGTTTGCTTTACCAAAATAACTAGGTATATCAGCCCATTGGCAGCCTGTACGTAAGCGAAACAGGATACCTTCTACTGTTTTGCGTAAATTTTTCTTGCGATAAATGCCAAGCTGTTTCAAAATAGGTAACAGTCTTGACCATGTTTCATTTGTAAGCGTGTTTCGGGACATGGCAAAGGTTTAGGATGGTTGTGTGGAAACAATATCTTAAATCCTTTGCCTCTTTTTTTGAATTGTCAATAGCCCCTAGTTTAACAAAATTTTCAGCAGATAAATTCGTCTGCTCAAAATCTTTTGCTAAACGTCCAGACCAACCTAACCATGCAAACGTTCGTTCTACAATCCAACGTTTGGGCAGAATATGCCAAGAAATATCTTGAATTCTCTTTGAAATCTCAACAGTTAAACCCAATTGCTCTGATACTTCACGCTCAAATGTATTCCGATAACCTGCGTCTGCACAGAAACCTTTTAAACTCGGATAGGTCTCAAACGCTTTTTTTGCTACAAGAATACCTGCTTTTGTGTCATGAATATTGGCTGCATGAACCACAACAGACAATATAGTGAATTAAATTTAGATTAGTACAGCGTTGCCAACTCCCTTATGTACTAGGTGTACACGGCGGTCGTTGTCGCCTTGTCCTAATCTAAATTTAATCCACTATAGATTACCCAACGTATCAACAGCTATATGTCGCTTACGACCTTTGATTTTTTACCGCCATCAAACCCTTTATCATGTGCGCTAGAAGCTGTTTTGACACTTTGTGAATCAATAATGGCATAAGTTGGCATTGCTTGTTTTTGATGGATTAAACGTTTTTTTGAACCAATGCCAAAAGAATTCTATCCCATAAGCCTGATTGATTGGCTCTGCGATAGAAACTCCATACGGTTGAATAAGGTGGAAAATCATTGGGCAGCATACGCCACTGGCAACCTGTTTTGGTCATGTACAAAACGGCATTCACTAATTGACGTTTATCCCATTTGTAGTGGCGTAGCTGGTTAAAATATGGCTCAATCGCTTGCCATTGGGCATCTGTTAAGTCTGTTGGGTAGGATTTTCTAGTCATAAAGATATTTTATCATTTTTGTGAATACAGGTTCTAAATTTAATTCACTATAATAGCCAGCGATGAGATTGCTCAATTTGCACAGTTGTAAAAAATCCTGCTTGCAATAAGCAGGATTTGAAACTTTGTTGCACGGTATGAAATAAATAGTAAGTGGGTTTATCTTGCAAAATGTGGGGAGAATTTCGCGCGTGGCATCATGTTGGCTTATTCCATAGCAAAATAAACATAGCAAAAATATTGATTTATGAATGGATAAAATACAAAAAGCAGCCTGCATTTTTTGTTTGATGAAAATGCAGGCTGCTTTTGTTTAATTTGCAACGGTTTTGTGCAAAATAATGGCGTATTTTAAAAAATGAGTTTATTTTGGTAAAAAAATGGTTACAATAGTTGTCGCAGTTTATGGGTTTGGGTTCATCAGAGTCGGGACAGATAAGGCTGCATAACACATTGTTTCATTTTTTGGTTAGGAGAAAGAGATGTTGAAAACCAAATATTTAGCGAGTTTGTTGTTGGCGTTGTCGGTTGGTACAGCATGGGCAGACGATGCCGCTGGTGTGGAAATTTATGGCACAGCAGGTGTACCAGGTTTTGGTGTGGGTGTGGGCTATGGCATTAACGAGCAATTTGGTGTGCGTGGTGATTTTACGACTATGGGGCGCATCACACGGAAATTTGACGAAGATGCGATTCGCTATTCAGGCAAGTTGAGTAGCAATAAATTCAATTTGTATGGCGATTTTTATCCATTTGCCAATTCGTTCCGCTTGACTGCTGGTTTGAGCTTTGGACGCACCAAAGTGGAAGCGACAGGGCAGGGCATCGGCAACACCACGCAATCGTTTACCATTGGTGGCAAAACGTATCAAGTAACCACAGACAACAACGACAAAGTGAATGCTTCGGTGCGCTATCCTGCTGTGTCGCCTTACATTGGCATTGGCTGGGGTCATAATGCCAAAAAACGCGAAGCTGGCACATTTGGCTTTAATGCTGATTTGGGTATCTATATCGGCAAACCAAAAGTGAGCGTTGATTTGAGTTCTAGCCTGAACGATAAATTGACAGTGCAAGAAGGTGGTGCAGATGCCGCAGCCAAAGTGAATGAACGTGTAAACGCTGAGCGCGATAAAATTGAAGACCGCATTGGCAAATACCGCGTGATTCCTGCGATTAATGTAGGTGTGTCGTATTACTTCTAAACTGAAACTGTTGCAAAAACCCCATCTTCGGCATATTTCTTCGTGATGCGCTTCTCGGACGCTTGAAAATATTTCAATATTATCTGCGCGTTCTGCGATGCTATCACTTTGAACTATGCTCAAATCTGGGGTTTTGCAAAGGTTTCAAACTGTATCAATAATAAAGTGCAGGCTGCTTTTGAGTGAAAAATCGCTCGCCAAAGTAGCCTGCATTTTTATTTGTTTGATTGAATTAAACTAAACCTGAATTGATTTCGCGCAACACCGCCGCAGGATTAGCAGCCTGCACAATCGGTCTGCCCATCACCAAATAGCTTGCGCCTGCGGACAAGGCTTGTTGTGGTGTCATAATGCGGCGTTGGTCATCGCTATTGCCTGCCACGTCCAAGCGAATACCTGGCGTTACCAGCAAAAAGTCATCGCCGCGTTGTTGGCGCAGCAGGGCAGCTTCGTGTGCGGAACACACCACGCCGTCCAAGCCCGATTGTTGTGCCAATGCAGCCCATTGCGATACCAATTGTTCGGGCGATTGTGTGTAGCCCAATTCGGCAAGGTCGGTTTGTTCCATACTGGTTAGCACGGTAACGCCAATCAAATAGGGGCGATGCAATTGGTTGGCAACGGCATTGGCAGCAGCTTCCATCATGCGCCGTCCGCCCAATGCGTGCATGTCCACCAGCCACACGCCCATGTCGGCAGCCACTTTGCAGGCTTGGGCAACGGTGTTGGGAATGTCGTGGTATTTTAAATCCAAAAACAGCTTAAAGCCTTGATGTACCAGTTTTTCTACCAGTTGTCTGCCTGTGGCGGTAAACAATTCTTTGCCGATTTTGAGCTGGCATAAATCGGGCGATAGCTGGCGTACAAATTGTAGCGTGTCGTGTTCGTTGGCAAAATCCAACGCCACAATCACGGGCGTGCGTTGGGTGGAAAGTGGATAATCGGTCATCAAAGGGTTCATGATAAAGTTCCTGTTGTTGAAAAAGCAGCCTGCAACCAACCTGTGTGTTCCAGCAAAATAGACACGCCAATGCCAATCAACACGATGCCACCAACAATTTCGGCGCGACTGCCGATTTTTGTGCCTAATACGCGTCCCAGTTGCAAGCCAATCGCTGCCATAATGGTGGTGGACAAGCCAATCGCCAGCGCGGTCAGCCAAATGTTTACGTCTAAAAACGCCAAGCCCACGCCCACAATCATGGAATCAATGCTGGTGGCAATGGCGGTGGTAATCGTGAACCACAAGCCTTTGTTGGCTGGTAGATTGGCTTCGGTTGCGTCATCGTCTTCACTCAATGCGCCCACAATCATTTTAATGCCCAACGCGGCAAGTAAACCAAACGCGAGCCAGTGGTCGTATTGTTCAATCCAATGTTGTGCCAAGCTGCCTACTGTGTAACCAATCAAAGGCGTAATGCTTTCTACTACGCCAAAAATCAATGCGGTTTTGAGTGTTTGCTGCCAAGTAAAGTGCAGGCTGCTTGCGCCACGAGCCAATGCCGCTGCAAACGCATCAACCGACATGCCCAAAGCCAGTAATAAAAGGGTAAAAAGCCCCATGTTTTGTGTACCTAGTTTCTATTTTATTTTTATGATTTTGTTCACAAAGCCGTGCGCTGTTCAGGCAAGCGTCCAGCCCAATCGCAAGCGAATTGGTATGCCGTGCGCCCCGAACGGCTGCCACGCATTTGCGCCCAATTCAATGCGGCCTGACGCGCCGTGTCGTCCAAAGTCAAACCAAAATCGTCTAGCCAACTGGCTGCTGCTGCCAAATAATCGTCTTGGCTAAATGGATAAAAGCTCAACCACAAGCCAAAGCGGTCGGACAGCGATACTTTTTCTTCTACCGCTTCTTTTGGGTGGACTTCGTTTGCGTTGCCCACGTTGTCTGCCATGTATTCGGGCATTAAGTGGCGGCGATTGGACGTGGCATACACCAACACATTATCAGCTCGGCGCGACAAACTGCCGTCCAACGCGGTTTTTAAGGCTTTGTAGCCGTCTTCGCCATCTTCAAACGACAAGTCATCGCAAAACACAATAAAGCGTTCGGGGCGCGATTCCAGCAACGACAACAGCGCAGGCAAAGTGGTCAAATCGTGTTTATCCACTTCAATCAGGCGCAAGCCTTGTGCGGCGTATTCGTGCAACAGGGCTTTGATGAGCGATGATTTGCCCGTGCCACGTGCCCCAGTCAGCAAAACATTGTTGGCTGGGCGATTTTGTAGAAATTGCTCGGTGTTGCGAACCAGTTGTTGCATTTGCGTGTTGATGGCGGCTAATCGGTTGAGCGAAAACGTGTGCGGATGCGGTAAAGCGTGCAAGCAGCCTGCATTGCCCGATTTTTGCCAGCGAAAAGCAATCGCGTTTTGCCAATCGGGTTCACGCGCTTCGGGCGGCAAAATCGCGTCCAAACGATTCAAAACCGATTGCAGTTGTTGCAAAAATGGTTGGATAGATTTGAATTTCATTGCGTTTACTCGCTCAAAGCAGCCTGCACGCCGACATAAATTTTCGGGTTGCCGTTAATTGGATAGGTTTCAAAATCGGTGGTAAAACTGCGTTGAATAGACGGGTCTTGCTCAATCGCTTGCCATTGCGCGAACACGGCTTCGGGCGTGGTGGCGGTGGCTTCGTAGCGCACATAATCTTGCGCGGGCAAAATCGTGAGCGCGGCAAAAGGCGGTGTGGGCAAATCTTGCGCGACAATGCGTCCAATGGTAATCAAGACTTCGTTGGGCGTGGCATCGTCGTATTGGTAAACGCAATAAGTGGTGAGCGTGAACGATGGCAAGCGTTGTGCTTTGTCGTTTTGCCAGCGCGTCCACAAATCGTTGAGCGTTGCGTGAACTTGGTCTAGTGAAGTTCGCGCTTGTAAGCCCATGATGCGCATGGGGGCGTGAACGGTGGTGGGTTGAGGTTGTGAAGCGGTCATTTTACTTATCCTGAAAGTGAAGTCGTTGTGAATATAGTGGATTAAATTCAAACTAGGACAAGGCGACAACGACCGCCGTGTACAGTTAGTACATAAGGGAGTTGGCAACGCTGTACTAGTTTGAATTTAATTCACTATAAAAGTGCAGGCTGCTTTTTGCAGCAAATCATCATCACACAACAAAACGCCTGTCATCAAAATCAACACGATGAACAGGCGTTTAAAAGGTCAAATTAGTACGGCCCGCGGCGCAATTCGCGCACATCACGCCAGCCTTCGTTGGTTTTAACCAAAGTGATTTTTTTGTTCAACGATTGTTCCAAGCCTGCGTAATGCGGATTGTCGCGCAACAATTTACGCGCCCAACGCTCGGTTTGGATTTCGGCTTGATACGACACTTGGCTAATGGTGATGCCGTTGGCTGGAGTTGGCTCGGTAAAATAGTGGATTTTTTCTACGCGCTGTTTACCAATGCACAACCACGCACCGTGTGGTGACAAGGAAAACGATTCGCGACCTTTATCGGTTAAGCGATACACCAAGTAACGAATCGCGTGGTCACCTTCGCCAATGCGTTCGCCTTTGGCTTCTTCGTAGATGCCTGCATTAACCAAAATATCCATTTGCTCCACTGCTTTGGGATTGGCGCGTTTGCCGTTGTCCAAGCGTTTGAGCAAGCGTACTTCTGGCATGCCTAGCTGGCTTTGTGCCACATCTTCGTTGGGGGCGCGGTGTTCCACGTTCAATCTAAATGGAACACAAACGCTATTTTTTGCCGAATGTTCCAATGCGTCTTGCACATCGGATTTGGAAATTTGGTCAGACGAACAGGCGGCCAATAATGCAGCAGCCAAACTGGGTACGAGCCATTTTTTCATAGCAACTCTCCGTATAATGAACTGGGTTAGGCATAAGCGATAAAGACCGAAAGCATAGCCGTAAATGCGATTGGCGACAAGACAAAAAAAGCGGAATTTCGTACAATGGCGCGATTTATTTACACCAAGAAAGCACATCATCATGGATTTATACGGCATTGCCAACTGCGCCACCGTCAAAAAAGCGCGTGTTTGGTTGGACGAACAACACATCGCCTACACCTTTCACGACTTCAAAAAAACACCGCCCACGCCCGAATGGATTGCAGGCTGCTTGCAGCAAGTGGGGCTAGATGTATTGCTCAACAAACGCGGCACAACATGGCGCAAACTCACGCCCGAACAGCAAGCCCAAGCGCAAAGCACCGAAGGGGCAATCGCGCTCATGTGTGAATACCCAAGCGTGATTAAACGCCCTGTTTGCCTGCATCAATCGCATGTTTATGTCGGATTTTCGCCCGAACAATATCAACAAATGGTGCAGGCTGCTTGAATATGAAGCCCACTTTGTTGATTGCCGATTTACATTTGTCTGACCACACGCCTGATTTAAATGACTTGTTTGCCCAATTTTTGCGCGACCAAGCAGGCAAAGCGGCGGCGTTGTATATTTTGGGCGATTTATTTGAAGCGTGGATGGGCGACGATGACGACAGCCAAACCGCGCAACAAGTCGCCCAACAGATTCACGCATTCAGCCAAACTGCGCCTGTTTATTTTATTGCAGGCAACCGCGATTTTGCGCTGGGCAAGGCATATGCCCAACGCGCAGGCATGACGCTGCTGCCCGAGCAAACACCTTTATCGCTGCACGGCAATATGGTTTTACTGACGCATGGCGATGAAATGTGTACCGAAGATGTGCGTTATTTGCGTTATCGCAAGATTATTCGTAATCCGTTGGTGCTCAAACTGCTACTGCGATTGCCGTTTGCCAAACGCAAGCAAATTGCCGAGCAAATTCGCGCCAAAAGTCGCCAACAAAAACAACACAATTACGGCATTTCGGACGTAACCGAACAAGGGGTGCAGGCTGCTTTGTGCCAGTTTCCTGACACGCAAATCATCATTCATGGACACACGCATCGACCGAATGTGCATGAACACACGTTTCAAAATCGCCGTGTGATGCGCTATGTGTTGCCCGATTGGTTTGACGGCAAAGGCGGGTATTTGGCGGTTGATGAATTGGGTTGTCGTATGGTTTCGTTGCCGTGAATAGGGCATATATAGTGAATTAAATTTAGATTAGTACAGCGTTGCCAACTCCCTTATGTACTAGGTGTACACGGCGGTCGTTGTCGCCTTGTCCTAATCTAAATTTAATCCACTATAATAAAGTGCAGGCTGCTTCTATTTATGTAAACCAATTACCCAAAAAACGCCATCATGCGATCCAAAATCGCTGCGTTTACCAAGTCAATAAAGAATGCACCCACCAGCGGCACAATCAAAAAGGCTTTGTGCGATGCGCCAAATGTGTTGGTTACCGATTGCATATTCGCCACCGCCGTTGGAGTTGCGCCCAAGCCAAAACCGCAATGTCCTGCGGTTAAAATCGCGGCATCGTAGTCCTTGCCCATAAAGCGGAAGGTAACGAAGTAGCCATACAAAATCATCACAACGGTTTGTACCAGCAAAATCGTTATCATTGCACCAGCTATGCCCGATAATTCCCACAATTTCATGCTCATCAACGCCATTGCCAAGAATAAGCTCAACGATGCGTTGCCGAACACGTCAATCGCGCGGTCAAACATATCAAACTTGAACAAGCCTGTTAGCACGTTACGTAACAATACGCCAAAGCCCAATGCCCACACAAATTGTGGCAATTTGAAATCGGGGTAATGCTCTTTCATGTAGCCGAACATAATGGACGAAAACGCCAAGCAAGCGGCAAACAATGCCATGGTTTCAATGGCGGAATTGGCGGTGATTAAGCGTTCTTGTTTGGCGTTTTCAAAGGTTTCGCCGTCATACGCGCCTGCGTTGTCGCGGTCTTCCGCGCTTTGGTGGTCAATCGGTTTGCGCCCCATTTTGTTTACTAAATGTCGTGCCACTGGGCCGCCAATCAAACCGCCAGCCACCAAGCCATAAGTGGCTGATACCATTGCCATTTCCACCGCGCCTTTGATGCCGTATTGCTTGGCAAGCGTGTCGCCGTATGCCGCGCCTGTGCCGTGTCCGCCTGTGAGTGTGATTGAGCCTGTAATCAAGCCCATGAGTGGGTGTTGGTCAAGCATAACCGCCATGCTCATTCCAACAAAGTTTTGTATCACGATGAAAATACTCACAATAATCAAAAAGGCAATCAGCGGAAAACCACCCTGTTTTAAGCGAGCAAAATCGGCAGATAAACCAATCGATGAGAAAAATACCAACATAAACGCCGATTGCAGGCTGCTTTCAAATTGAAACGCGATGCTTTGAGTGGAATAAATAATCGAAATGATTAAAGCGGCAACCAAACCGCCTGCCACGGGCTCGGGAATGTTGAAGTTACGTAAAAACGCGATTTTTTTGACCATGATGCGCCCGAGCAGTAGCACCAAAGTGGCGGCGATGAGCGTGTAATAGCCGTTGAGTGGAATGGTGGTAATCTCCATAATGTATCCTGTACTAACGAATTAAAATGGTGCAGGCTGCTTTATCTATATAGAAAGCAGCCTGCAAATAAACACGCATAATAGGTTATTTGTTAAATCGTGTCAAAATTTGCGTGATTGTGTTTACCGCTTATTTGACCGAAAACAAAATCATCAACAACGGCGACACAATGTTGATAATAAAACCAAAACTAATCGCCATAGGTACAACTTGAATACCGCCCGAGTTTTGAATAATCGGCAAGGTAAAATCCAAGCTGGTTGCGCCACCCACGCCAACTGCGCTGCTTGGGTAACGGCGCATAATCACGGGAATCATCGCCAGCGCAAAAAATTCGCGTAACAAATCGTTTAACAGCGCAATGCTGCCCCACGTTGCGCCATAGGCTTGCGTCATCACAATGCCCGATAGCGAATACCAGCCATAGCCAGCCGATAATGCTAAACCTTGCATGATGCCGACTTCGGGGACGAGTAGGGCGAAAAAGCAGCCTGCAATCGCGCACGATGCGACAAACAACAGCGACACTTGTATGCCGCGTGTGTTGAACAAGATTTGGCGCAGGGTAAAGCCGTTGCTGCGAAGTTGAATGCCCACCACAAATACCAACATCATCAAGGCATAAGTGCCTGCGCTGTGTGGCGGTTGCCAAGCGGCTGGCAAGCCAAATCCAACCGCCACGCCCAGTAATAAAATCGCAATTTGCTTGGTGCTACCTGTCCAACTGATTTGAGTGCAGGCTGCTTTTTTGCTGCGCTGAACTTGCCATGGCAGCCATTTGTCTAATAAACACAGCGCGATTAAGTTACACGCCATCAACAAGCCAAACAGCAGCAGCGACAACAGCAAAATATTGTCCAACTGCAAAATCAGTTGATTGACTTGCGACAAGCCAATGCCAATGAGCAGCAAAATCACATAAACCAGCAGCGATAGGATTTTGGCTAGCACGCGCAAATACGGCTTGGGAACACGAATCGCAAAGCCGACAAACATGGGTGCAAGAATCCAAAAAACGGTTTGTAAAT
Source organism: Kingella kingae (assembly GCF_900475905.1). Lineage (GTDB taxonomy): Bacteria > Pseudomonadota > Gammaproteobacteria > Burkholderiales > Neisseriaceae > Kingella > Kingella kingae. The sequence continues at coordinate 1,615,125 of NZ_LS483426.1, read as the reverse complement.
GTTGAAACATGGCGAGATTGGGTAAGCAAAACGAAAGATAAGATTGTATCATGCTTACTTAATTTAACTTGGCAACAATCTCTTTTGCATTTGTATCAAATTGCGTTAAAATCGCGCATTCCAATACAGGTATCATCATCATGACAAAATTTATTTTCGTAACTGGCGGCGTTGTCTCATCTCTTGGTAAAGGCATTGCCGCCGCTTCTATTGCAACTATCCTTGAATCACGTGGTTTGAACGTAACCATGCTGAAACTTGACCCTTATATCAACGTGGACCCAGGTACGATGAGTCCATTCCAACACGGTGAAGTATTCGTTACCGATGACGGTGCGGAAACGGATTTGGATTTGGGGCATTACGAGCGTTTTATCAATGCGACTTTGACGCGCAAAAACAGTTTCAGCGCAGGGCAAGTTTATGAAAATGTGATTGCGAAAGAGCGTCGCGGCGATTATTTGGGCGGTACGGTGCAAGTTATTCCCCATATTACCGATGAAATCAAACGCCGCGTTCACGATGGCGCGAAAGGCTACGATGTGGCGATTGTGGAAATTGGCGGCACGGTTGGCGATATTGAGTCGTTGCCATTTTTGGAAGCGATTCGCCAAATGCGTAGCCAACTGGGTCGCGCCAATACATTGTTCGCGCATTTGAGCTATGTTCCGTATATTGCGGCGGCTGGCGAAATCAAAACCAAACCCACGCAACACACGGTTAAAGAAATGTTGAGTATTGGTTTGCAGCCCGACATTTTGATTTGCCGCATGGACAGAGAAATGCCCGAAGACGAACGCCGCAAAATCGCCTTGTTCTGCAATGTGGAAGAACGCGCGATTGTCGGCAGCTACGATGTGAACAGCATTTATGAATGCCCAGAAATGCTGCACAATCAAGGCATTGACACAATTATTTGCGAACAGTTGCAATTAAACGTGAAAGAAGCAGATTTGACGGAATGGAAGAAAATCGTTCGCGCGATTCAAAATCCGCAACACAAAGTCAAAATCGCTATGGTCGGCAAATATGTGGATTTGACTGAATCGTACAAATCGTTGATTGAAGCCTTGAAACACGCTGGCATTCACACGCAAACCGATGTGCAAATTACCTATATTGACAGCGAAAGCATTGAAAAAGACGGTACAGGCAGCTTGAAAGAATTTGACGCGATTTTAGTCCCTGGTGGATTTGGTTCGCGTGGTGTGGAAGGCAAAATCGCCACCGCTCGTTATGCGCGTGAAAACAAAGTACCGTACTTGGGCATTTGCTTGGGTATGCAGATTGCGTTGATTGAATACGCGCGTGATGTGGCAGGTTTGACTGGCGCAAATTCTACTGAATTTGACTTGAAAACACCGCACCCCGTTGTGGCGTTGATTGATGAATGGCAAACGGCTGACGGCAGCGTAGAAACGCGCGATGAAAACGCGGATTTAGGCGGCACAATGCGTTTGGGAGCACAAGAAGTTGAGCTGAAAGAAGGCAGTTTGGCGGCGAAAATTTACGGCGCAACGCAAATCCGTGAACGCCACCGCCACCGCTACGAAGTGAACAACCATTATGTGGCGCAACTGGAAGCGGCTGGTTTGACGATTGGTGGCGTGTCGGCTGGTCGTGAGCGTTTAGTGGAAACGATTGAAATTGCTGACCACCCTTGGTTTTTCGCGTGTCAATTCCACCCTGAATTTACGTCCAATCCGCGTCGTGGACATAAATTATTTGAAGCGTTTGTGAAAGCGGCGTTGAAAAATAAAGTTTGATTTTGTACGCAAACAGAAAAAGCAGCCTGCACTTGGGTTTATAAAAGGTGCAGGCTGCTTTTGTGGTAATATGGCTTATCGTGAAGTGGATTCAAAAACATGGAAACCAACATTCAAAAAACAGAACGCCTAATCCGCGAAATCAATCGCATTCACGCGCAATATTCACAGGATTATTTTGAAACAGGCAAAGTGCCAAAAATCAATTTATCGCACACCTTAAAAACTGTGCCGATTGAACACATCTTGTCGTATCGCCTGAACTTGCACGAAGCGATTAACGATTATTTAGCTTTTGCCGACACGCGCGGTATTGATTTTTTCTACCGTGTGAAAACCGCCGAGAGTATTCACGATAAAATTAACCGCTATTTGGCGCGTGAAAACCAATATCCAGTAAACAATATTTTGAATGACATTTTCGGCGCGCGCGTGATTTTACCGTCCGAAGACGTAGCACAAATTCTGCAAAAATTAGACGATTGGAAATCCGAATACAGCCTGAAAAACTGGTATTTGCGCGATGTGGACGGCTATATTGGCGTACACATTTATTTTAAAAATGCCAGTAATTTTTACTATCCGTGGGAATTGCAAATTTGGGACGAACAAGACGCGCGTGAGAATATTCAAAATCACATTGCTTATAAACGGATATTTGTGAAATAAATTCAGGTAGCCTGAAAGAAAGAACAAAAAACATGAAATACAACGATTTAAGAGAATTTATCGCCATGCTAGAACAGCAAGGCAAACTCAAACGCATCAAAACCCCCGTTTCCCCTTATTTGGAAATTACCGAAATTTCCGACCGCGTATTACGCGCAGGCGGTGCAGCGTTGCTGTTTGAAAACCCCGTCCGCGAAGACGGCACGCCCTACGGCTACCCTGTTTTGGCAAATTTGTTTGGCACAACCGAGCGCGTGGCAATGGGCATGGGCGCGAAAGACATCAGCGAATTGCGCGACATCGGCAAAACGCTTGCCTACCTAAAAGAACCCGAACCGCCCAAAGGTGTAAAAGACGCATTCAGCAAATTGCCGCTTTTAAAAGACATTTGGTCAATGGCACCGCACGTTGTCAAAAACGCGCCTTGCCAAGAGATTGTTTTGGAAGGCGATGATGTGAATTTGTATGATTTGCCGATTCAGCATTGTTGGGCGGGCGATGTTGCGCCGTTGGTAACATGGGGCTTGACGGTTACACGCGGTTACAACAAAAAACGCCAAAATTTAGGCATTTACCGCCAACAACTGATTGGCAAAAATAAATTGATTATGCGTTGGTTGGTGCATCGCGGCGGTGCGTTGGATTTTCAGGAACACAAACGCTTGTTTCCCGATAAACCTTATCCAGTTTCGGTGGTGTTGGGTTGCGACCCTGCCACGATTTTGGGCGCGGTTACACCAGTCCCCGATACGTTGAGCGAATACCAATTCGCAGGATTATTGCGCGGTTCACGCACCGAATTGACCAAATGTATCGGCAACGATTTGCAAGTGCCAGCGCGCGCGGAAATCGTGTTGGAAGGCGTGATTTATCCCGATGAAACCGCGCTGGAAGGTCCTTATGGCGACCACACAGGCTATTACAACGAGCAAGATTATTTTCCAGTGTTCACGGTAGAACGCATTACCATGCGAAAAGACCCGATTTACCACAGCACCTACACCGGCGCACCGCCCGATGAACCTGCGGTTTTGGGCGAGGCGTTGAATGAAGTGTTTGTGCCGTTGTTGCAAAAACAATTCCCTGAAATTGTGGATTTTTATTTGCCGCCAGAGGGGTGTTCATACCGCATGGCAGTCGTGAGCATGAAAAAGCAATACGCAGGACACGCCAAGCGCGTGATGATGGGTTGTTGGTCGTTTTTGCGCCAATTTATGTACACCAAATTTATTATTGTCGTGGACTATGATATTGACGTGCGCGACTGGAAACAGGTGATTTGGGCGATTACCACGCGCATGGACCCTGTGCGCGACACGGTTTTAATGGAAAATACGCCGATTGATTATTTGGATTTTGCCAGCCCTGTGAGTGGTTTGGGCGGAAAAATGGGTTTGGACGCAACCAATAAAATCGGTAACGAAACCCAACGCGAATGGGGACGTGTGATTGAACGCGACCCGAAAACGGTTGCCAAAATTGATGAGATTTGGGCGGAATTGGGGTTGTAAATCAAAGCAGCCTGCACAGTTAAAGTGCAGGCTGCTTTTTGTTATAGTGAATTAAATTTAGATTAGTACAGCGTTGCCAACTCCCTTATGTACTAGCTGTACACGGCGGTCGTTGTCGCCTTGTCCCAATCTAAATTTAATCCACTATATTTTAGCTAATTAGCTTAGAACAACCCACTAATTACGCCATTTTCATCAACATTAATCCGTTCCGCAGCAGGCACTTTCGGCAAGCCCGGCATTTTCATCATCGCGCCACACAACGCCACAATAAACCCAGCCCCAGCCGACACCGTCAAACCACGCACGCTAATCGTAAACCCAGTCGGGCAGCCCAACAATTTCGCGTTATCGCTCAACGAATACTGCGTTTTCGCCATACAAATCGGCAATTTATCCAAACCCAAACGCTCTAAATTTGCGATTTCCGCCGCCGCTTCCGCGCTAAATTCCACAGCCGCCGCGCCGTAAATTTTCGTGGCAATCGCCGTGATTTTGTCGCGGATACTGTCGTTTACATCGTAGGCGAATGTGAATGGTTGCGCGTTTTGCTCAATCGCCGCCACCACTTTTTGCGCCAAATCCGCGCCGCCTGCGCCGCCTTTCGCCCACACTTCCGTCAGCGAAACTTCCGCGCCTGCCGCGTTGCAGGCTGCCTGAATCGCCGCCAATTCCGCGTCGCTGTCCGACACAAATCGGTTAATTGCCACCACGACTGGCAAACCAAATATATTTTTTAAATTGCTGATGTGTTTCAATAAATTAGGCAAACCGCGTTCCACTGCCGCCACATTTTCTGCGCCTAAATCCGCTTTTTCCACGCCGCCGTTGTATTTTAACGCGCGAACCGTTGCCACGACCACCGCGCAATCGGGTTTCAATTCTGCCAAACGCGATTTGATGTCGCAGAATTTTTCCGCGCCCAAATCCGCGCCAAAACCTGCTTCCGTTACCGCGTAATCACCTAAATGTTGCGCCAATCGTGTCGCCAAAACGGAATTGCAGCCGTGCGCGATATTGGCAAATGGTCCGCCGTGAACAAAGGCGGGGCTGCCTGAAATCGTTTGCACCAAATTCGGTTTAATCGCGTCTTTGAGCAAGGCTGCCATTGCGCCGTTGGCTTTCAAATCTTTGGCGTAAACGGGTTGATTATCAAAGGTATAGGCAACCAAAATATTGCCCAAGCGCGTTTTCAAATCCGCCAAATCTTTCGCCAAACAGAACACTGCCATCACTTCGCTGGCAACGGTAATATCAAAACCGTCTGGGCGAATCACACCATCTGTCGGTTTACCTAAACCGTTGATGATATTGCGTAATTGGCGGTCGTTCATATCCACAACGCGCCGCCATATCACGCGCTTGGAGTCAATATTCAGCGCGTTGCCTTGATAAATGTGGTTGTCCAACATCGCGGCAAGCAAATTATTCGCCGCGCCAATCGCGTGAAAATCGCCTGTGAAATGCAAATTGATGTCTTCCATAGGCAACACTTGCGAATAGCCGCCGCCAGCCGCACCGCCTTTCACGCCAAACACGGGACCGAGCGACGGTTCGCGCATGGCAACGACGGCTTGTTTGCCAATGTAATTCAGCGCGTCGGTTAAACCGATTGTTACTGTGGTTTTGCCTTCGCCTGCGGGGGTGGGGTTAATTGCGGTTACGAGTACCAGTTTGCCTTGTTTTTTCGGCAATTTAAACGCATCGGCTGGGTTGATTTTGGCTTTGTATTTGCCGTAATGCTCCAAATTTTCAGGCTGCAAACCGAGTTTAGCGGCGATTTGGTTGATGTGTTTGATTTCGGCGGCTTGCGCAATTTGAACGTCTGTTTGCATGATGATTTCCTTGCAAAGAGTTGTTGGGAATGGGTTGCGATTTTAACGTATTTTAATCAAGCGTAACATAAAAAAGCAGCCTGCATTTTGAATCAACAAAATAAAAGGCTGTGTTTTAATTTTTCGTTGATAATGAAAATATCGCAGCCGTAAGATGGGTTTTAACCCATCAAATACATTAAATATCAGCATTTTTTGGTGGGATAAATCCCACCTTACGGGCATATCAACGAATTATTCGAACACAGGCAAATAAAAAAATGCAGGCTGCTTTTAATCAAACAGACTTCCCATCAAACGGCTTATTCTTGCGCCAAAACGCCCATGTTTTGGGTTTGCCGTGCCAATGCCATTCGCCTTGTTCGCACACGATTCGCGCTTGGTGCAGGCTGCCTTCGCGTAGGGCTTGCCACAGGGGCGCAAAAAAGCGTTGCTCGTAGGCGTGCAAAATATCGTGGTATTGCCACACATCGCCTGTTTGTGCCGATGTGAGCAGGCTGTCATCAAACCAATGACTTTGCGCCAATGGCTGCGATAATTCTTCGCAAGCGTGTTGCCATGCCGACCAATCGTGTGGTAAGGGTTCGGTGTGCAGGCTGCTTTGCGCTGTCCACGCGCTGTCGCTAAACAAAACAGGACAAGATTCAAACGCGGCAATGCTGGGCGCATTCCAAATCCACAACGCATTCACAGGCGCGTTTTCGCTGTGCAACCACATTTGCGTTTCGGTGGAAAGTTGCAGCCATTGCGCCATATCACCCGAAGCAGCCTGCACTTGGTCGTTGAGCATACCCACGCTTTCCCAAATGCTGGGCGCGTGCCATGTGGGCGGATTGGGCAGCGTAACGCGCCACAAATCGGAGCGGAGCGCGTCAAATTGCGCTTCATTTGCATACAGTTGATTCAGTTTGGCGCAATAATCTTGCACTTGTTGCTCGGTCAGAGTTACGCCTGCTGCGGTCATGTCCAACATTTGAATGCTGTTCATGCCTGTGTGCTGCACCACGGGGCTGGCGTAAACTTGATTATTGGCAAGCGCGGTTTGGTCGCACATAAACGTGTAAAACAATTCGGTAGTGGTGCGCGGCTTGGGGACAAAAGTGGCAAAACGGCGCAACTGGTTAAACGCTGGCAAATTGAGTGGCGGAATGTTGTCGTGTTCGGAACGCAACAGCGCAGGCAGAATCAAAGTAAGCATACAAAAATCGCAAAAATTTGGATTGTAACGGTTTTGCGCCAATGCCACGAAATTTAATGAAGCAGCCTGCACATTTTGTTACAATGTACGGCTATTTTTACACGCCGTAGTTTTATGAATAAGTATTTAAAATTCAGTGGTTTAATTTTATTGATTGGATTGGCAGGTTTGATTGTTTACGCCAGCCTTGCACCCAAACCTGTACACGAAAAACCGCAAATCAAAAAAGTTAGCCAAGAAATTCCCGTCCCTGCTGCACGCCCAATTATGGAAACGCACTATTGGCACGATGAAGAAGTGCAAGTGGGCGATGATTTGCCGTTTTTGCTGAATCGCATTGGCGTGAATCCGCAAAGTATTCAAAATTTGATGCAAGATAATCCGTCCGATTTGAAAACGATTCGTTTACGCGCAGGACAAATCATCAGCGTCAATATCCATTCCAATCATGATATTAGCGATTTGCAATTTTTTAGAGACGACGACAACGGCGAGCGCAATTTGGTCGCCATAGAATACAAAGACGGCAAATGGCAGCTGCACTCTGGCGTGGTAGATGCGGAAACAGTGGCAACTTTGCGCTCGGTGGAAATCACGTCTTCGGTGTCGGGCGCGTTGGCAAAAGCAGGCGTACCTGTGGAAATTCGCACATCGTTGCAAGAAATTTTTGCCGATAAAATTCCGCTAGACCAATTAACCGCGGGCGACAAAATTCGCGTGTTGTACGAAAGCCTGTATTTTCGTGGGCAAGAAGTGGCAACAGGCAATATTTTGGCAGCCGAAATCAGCACCGCATCGCAAACGTATTATGCGTATTATTTTGAACACGGCGATGCAGGCGGCAATTTTTATGACGAACAGCTCAACCCCTTAACACAAGGGTTTACAGGCTTGCCGATTGAACACTATACGCGAATTTCGTCGCCTTATGGCATTCGTATCCATCCCGTGTTGCGGACGATTAAAATGCACACAGGCATTGACTATGCCGCGCCCACAGGCACCAAAATTCTCGCGCCCAGCGATGGCGTGGTCAGCTTTCGTGGTTGGAAAGGCGGCTACGGCAACACAGTTATGTTGAGCCACCGCGACGGTTTGGAGACCTTGTATGGACACATGAGCAGCTTTATTTCGGGTGTCGATGTCGGCACATCGGTTAAAGCAGGCGATGTGATTGGCTTGGTGGGCAGCACAGGACGCTCCACAGGGTCGCATTTGCATTATGAAGTGCGGATTAACGGACAGCACGTCAATCCTGCCACCATTGCTTTGCCTGCGCCTGAATTAACCGACCAAGACCGAGCGGCGTTGAAGCAATATCAAAACACGATTTTGAGTTTGATGCAGTCGGTGCGCGATATTGATGTGATGATTGCACAGCAAGATTAAACGAAAAAAGCTATTGGCTGAATGATGCAGTCAATAGCTTTAAATATAAAAATGTGATGGCACGCCCAAAGGGATTTTGTTATTCGCAGTAAATCAATAAATTACATTTGTTCATTTTCAAAAAAATGCACGCAAATTTTATTTTTTTGAACAAATTAAGACAAATAAGCCACAAAAAACCAGCCTGCAACCGTTGCAAAAAATACAATAGTTGCAGGCTGCTTTTTTTACTCAATCGCTTTCACTAACGCGCCATGCCGTGCCTTGCAATCGTGATACAAATGCACCGCCTGCACGCTACACAGCAACACCGCTTTTGCCGTGACATTTTCCAGCTCGGGCAATTCAGCGCAGGGCTGCAATAAATCTGCGCTGGGCAATGGCGCGGTTGAGTTCGCGCAAGCCGTAATCGTCAAAACACACGTTGCTGTAAACAGGTTTTTCCACAATCTTTTGCACTTCAACATATCTAAGAACCTGTATTCACAAACAACTATTTGATAAATTTTAATATTTGTGAAATATACCCTAGTTTAACAAAATTTTCAGCAGATAAATTCGTCTGCTCAAAATCTTTTGCTAAACGTCGAGACCAACCTAACCATGCAAACGTTCGTTCTACAATCCAACGTTTGGGCAGAATATGCCAAGAAATATCTTGAATTCTCTTTGAAATCTCAACAGTTAAACTCAATTGCTCTGATACTTCACGCTCAAATGTATTCCGATAACCTGCATCTGCACAGAAACCTTTTAAACTCGGATAGGTCTCAAACGCTTTTTTTGCTACAAAAATACCTGCTTTTGTGTCATGAATATTGGCTGCATGAATCACAACAGACAATAGATTACCCAACGTATCAACAGCTATATGTCGCTTACGACCTTTGATTTTTTTACCTCCATCAAAACCTTTATCATGTGCGCTAGAAGCTGTTTTGACGCTTTGTGAATCAATAATGGCATAAGTTGGCATTGCTTGTTTTTGATGGATTAAACGTTTTTTTGAACCAATGCCAAAAGAATTCTATCCCATAAGCCTGATTGATTGGCTCTGCGATAGAAACTCCATACGGTTGAATAAGGTGGAAAATCATTGGGCAGCATACGCCACTGGCAACCTGTTTTGGTCATGTACAAAACGGCATTCACTAATTGACGTTTATCCCATTTGTAGTGGCGTAGCTGGTTAAAATATGGCTCAATCGCTTGCCATTGGGCATCTGTTAAGTCTGTTGGGTAGGATTTTCTAGTCATAAAGATATTTTATCATTTTTGTGAATACAGGTTCTTAAACAACCAAATGGACAACACCATGCACTCACTAGAAGAATATTTCGCTCGTATACCCGATACCAGACGTGGAGCAGGCAAACGCTATAATCTAGCCAAAACACTCACAGTCATTGTTGTTGCCATTTTGGGCGGTGCGAAAGGTAATCGCGAAATAGGTGCATTCCTTGCTAATAATATTGATGAATTAAAACAATATCTTGCATGGGATAGAGATAATACACCCAGTTACGAAAAAATCCGCACATCAGAAACCTAGAGACCAAAGGTTTGGTTTTGACATTAGATGCCTTACATTGTCAAAAAAAGTCTCGTAGAGATTGATGAATTGGGGCAGTTTTACGTTGTAGGTGTTAAAAAAGGCGCAATCCGATTATTCAAAGAGTTTCAAGAACTTCAGAATAATCAAATACTTTCCAAAATTCAAACAACGGAAAGACAGAAAGGCGCACAAATTCAACGTGAAGTTGCTCTTTATCCATGTACACAATGGGTTAGCCAAAATTGGCAATCATCTAAACACATGATTGTTGTTACAAATACGAAAATAGAAGCAGATGGTTCGCGCAAAGTGGAACAACACTTTTATTTAAGTAACTATCATCATGATAATGTAGAATTTTTTGCTAAAACGATTCGCAACCATTGGGGTATTGAAAATAATCTCCACTGGGTAAAAGATGTTCACTTTAAAGAAGATAACTCTTTAATTCGCAATAGAAATTCAGCATTTATTTATTCTATATTATTTAGTTTAGTGTTAAACATAGTACGGCTTTACGGTTACAAATCTTGGAAACCATGGTTAGCTCGTTTTGCGAATCGCATTGACCGTATTGTGGCTATTATTTAAAACTTGTCAGGTCTGCCCCTGCGCTGCCCAGTTTGCCAATACAATAGTAGATGACAAGCTGATACTTTCCATTGGTCGGCTGCTGATACACGCGCAAGATATGCGCCTATTCGTCAAACGCTATTTGCCAGCCTTTGAAAATCTAGGCATCGGTAAATCAGGCGCGTTGTGGTCATATGTTCACGATACCAGGCCAACATTTGAACGCGTCCGCAACTTCTTTCTCGCCCACACGCCATCGCAGTCGCAATGGTCGCAAGACGATGCGCAGTGGGTACGCAATCATATAAATAGTTGTTTAAATGGCGATATGATAGGCTTGTATCGTCATTCTAAATTTTTATCATTTTTGTGAATACAGGTTCTTACTTGGACAAATCTGTTTGAAAAGAGTGCTAATTTAACACACTCTTAGTTAAGTATGTTATACTCATGTACGTATATTACATACACATTAGTCTAATGTAATAGGCATGATTCTCTGACTTGTCCTATTAAGGATTTTTTTGAAACATTTGAATAAGGAAGAATTTATGAGTACCTCTAATAAAGCATTAGGTATTTCAAGTAATTACCCAATATTTAAGCTAAATAATTTAACTTCGGATAATATTATTTCTGCAGAAGAAGCCAAAGGCAATATTGCCATTACTGGTATGGTAAGTGGTACCGCAAAAGTGGGCGACGTGGTAACAGTTACTGTAAATGGTAAAAATTATACTGGTAAAGTAGCTGCTAATAAAACTTTTTCTATTAGTGTTTCGGGTAACCAATTAGTTGAAGATAAAGATAAATTAATTGAGGTGTCCATTGTAACCAAAGTAGGAAATACAACATATCGTTATACGAAACAAACTCAGTTTAAAGTAGACACTACCGCTATAATAACTAAACCAAAACCAGCAGTTATCAATCCAATCATCACTTTAGATGCCAAAGTTGCTGGTGATGACCTCGTATCTTTAGCAGAAGCTAAAGGAAAATTGAATGTAACAGGTAAAGTAGGCGGAAGTGCTAAAGCAGGCGATACAGTAACCTTAATTATCAATGGCAAAAAATACACAGGCAAAGTTGACAACAAAAACACCTTCTCAATTGGGGTAAACGGTTCAGATTTGGCAGCAGATAAAGACCGCACAATTGAAGCTGTATTGAACAGCAAAGACAGCACAGGCAAAGCAGTAAGCGTAAAAGCAACTGATACGTATAAAGTTGAAGTAGCCAAACCAAAACCAGCAGTTATCAATCCAATCATCACTTTAGATGCCAAAGTTGCTGGTGATGACCTCGTATCTTTAGCAGAAGCTAAAGGAAAATTGAATGTAACAGGTAAAGTAGGCGGAAGTGCTAAAGCAGGCGATACAGTAACCTTAATTATCAATGGCAAAAAATACACAGGCAAAGTTGACAACAAAAACACCTTCTCAATTGGGGTAAACGGTTCAGATTTAGCAGCAGATAAAGACCGCACAATTGAAGCTGTATTGAACAGCAAAGACAGCACAGGCAAAGCAGTAAGCGTAAAAGCAACTGATACGTATAAAGTTGAAACTGCAGCCCCCATTGCATCTATAATGCCTAAACCTACCGTGAGTACAGCAACGTTAACATTGGATGCAATAACAGGTGATGACTTATTGAATTATGCCGAAACTAAAGGCGATGTTAAATTGACTGGTAGTGTGGGTGGTTCAGCTAAGAAAGGCGATACTGTTGAGCTGAATATCAACAATAAAAAACAAAAAGTTACAGTTAGTGAAGGTAATAAATTCTCGTTAACGGTTAAAGGGAGCGAGCTAGCAGCAGATAAAGATGGCGCAATTGAAGTGATTTTGACCACTAAGAATGGTGATAAACCTGTAACATTATCAAGTATTTATAATTTTACTGCTATTCATGACGTAAGCGGCAAGCATGCTAATGATAAAGGACAAGTAGTAACGCCTTATTTTGTGGATTCAATTTCTATTTCTGATGATAGTCGCCGTGGATATTTATATCCAACCACGAAAACATATGCTCGAGCACCAAGAACAAGCTATTATGTGCGCGATGACCAACTAGGTCCAAAATTGCAAGGTAAATGGGCAGGGCCAGGTAAAGGTATTGTTGTGCGCTATAGTTTCGCGTTGAGAAACTACAATGGTGAAACTAATTTCAAAGAATTCTCGGTTACACAAAAACAAGCTGTTCGAGATGCTTTGGCTGAATATGCAAAATATGCCAATATCACTTTTGAAGAAGTATTAGATTCAGGTGATCAATTAGATAAAGGTAATGCCGATTTCCGCTTCTATTTTGATGATTTGAGAAATCATAATGAACCTGGTACAGTTGTTTACAATTCTGTGAAATCTAGCCAGCCAAACTTAATGCCGACCACGCAAAATATGTGTTTATGTTGTGGTGGTTTCCACCGCACAGCACGACATAATAAAACTACTGCTATTGGCTCAGAAGAAGCACAAAATGCAGGCGTCAGTATGACTGCAGGTTATGCTTATTATGGTGGTGATGTGCATATCAATAGCTTGTTGTATGCAGGTGATAAAGCTTTAAGCAAAGGCACATTAAAAGTACCTTATGGCAATGGTTGGTTTGATGGCGGATACGGCACATTGGTACACGAAATTGGTCATAGCTTAGGCTTTAAACATACGGGTAACTACAATGGCCAAAATGGTAAGGCGGAAGGTCCATATTTGCCAGACGGTGAAGAAAACTCTGGACACTCTGTCATGTCGTATAAAGACCTTCGTGATAGTAATCAGAATGTTATTCAAACAGGTCAAGGTTTACAAATTTTTGACTTAGCAGCTTTGCATTATCGCTATGGTGTGAATAAAGCTGAAAATAGTGGTAACAATACTTATCGCTTTAAAGCATACAACAAAGATAAAGTCGGTAACGATATTTATATTTGGGATGGTTCGGGTATTGATACGTTCGATGCATCTGATGCTAAAGATAAAGTGACTGTGGATTTAACACCAGGTTCTTGGAACTATATCGGATCAAAAACCAGCCATTTGATTACAGATACATTAGGTCACAAAGTAACAGGTCAATCGTTTATTGGTTATGGTACACAAATCGAAAATTTGATTGGTTCTGCGTTTAATGACACTTTGAGAGGTAATGATGCTGATAACATCATTACTGGCGGCAAAGGCAATGATACTATTTTTGGTGATTTAGGTAATGATACTTTGGATGGTGGTGAAGGAGTAGATCAATTGTCTGGTGGTAGAGGCGATGATATTTATATTGTTGATAATACAAGCGACACTGTAACCGAAGCTGCTAACGAAGGCAAAGACACTGTTATTAGCAGCGTAAACTACACATTAAGTGCCAACGTAGAAAACTTGACTTTAGTTGGTAAAGCAAATCTTTCTGGCACAGGTAATGATTTAGATAATGTAATTACTGGCAACCGTGGTAATAATACCTTGATTGGTGGCAAAGGTAACGATACCTATGTATTTAGCAAAGCAGGCGGTCACGATACTATTATTACTAGAGGTGGTGGCAATGATACCTTGCGTTTTGCAGGCATTAATATGGATGCTGTGTTAAATAAAACAGGCGGCGTGAAACAAAATGGTAACGACTTAGTCTTATCTGTAAGCAATAGCAGAGACAGTGTAACTATTAAAGATTGGTTCCAAGGTGGGCGAGATGTATTAAAAACATTTGAATTTGCCAATGGCAAAAAAGCTACAGCAGATCAAGTAGCAAGCTATATAAGCGCGTCTAACCAAATGGTGCATGCAATGGCATCATTTGGTGTAGCAACTGGCACATCAAGCAGCCTGAATAATATTGATCAACAAACTTCAACCCCAGTTTTGGCAGCTTCTTTATTGTCATAAATAGAAATGTTCGTATGGATTGAATAAAAATAGGCAAATTAAATATAATTTAATTTGCCTATTTTTCAATAAAAGTTGTTACCAACAATTTACGAAAGTTTGCAGCTTTGGTTTTTGCTGCTAGGGGCTAATGACATTTTAGCTATAATTTCAACCAAATCAAAGCACAAGCTAATGACACGGTACTTTCATAATTACGTTTTAATTTATCGTACCGTGTTGCCAGCGCACGAAAATGCTTTAATCGTGCAAAAGCATTTTCTACCAAGTGCCTGATTTTATATAAATACCAATCTGTGTCCACATTAAGATGTTCTCTATTTTTCTTATATGGAATATTGGCTTTACTTTGTTTAGAATGAATTAACCGACGAAAAGTATCACTGTCAAAACCTCTATCAGCACACACGGTTTCATTATCACTTAAGTCCAATTGTGCCAATAAATCAGGCGCAACAACAATCTCATTTACATTACCAGCTGTAATCATAAATTCAATTGGATTACCACAAGCATCAACCGCTAAATGAATTTTAGACGTATGACCTCCGATACTCTTACCGACAGCTTGATGCACAATGGATTTTTTACCCATGCCGTGTTGATGAACACGGATATGGCTACCGTCCATAAAGACCCATTCTATATCGGGTGTATCTGCCAAATGTTTAAATAATTTGGTAAAAATACCGCGTTTAGACCAGTGATTGAAACTTTGGTAAAGGCTGTTTGCTTTACCAAAATAACTAGGTATATCAGCCCATTGGCAGCCTGTACGTAAGCGAAACAGGATACCTTCTACTGTTTTGCGTAAATTTTTCTTGCGATAAATGCCAAGCTGTTTCAAAATAGGTAACAGTCTTGACCATGTTTCATTTGTAAGCGTGTTTCGGGACATGGCAAAGGTTTAGGATGGTTGTGTGGAAACAATATCTTAAATCCTTTGCCTCTTCTTTTGAATTGTCAATAGCCCCTAGGGTATATTTCACAAATATTAAAATTTATCAAATAGTTGTTTGTGAATACAGGTTCTAATAATCCCGTGCATGATTTGGGGGTGTACGCCGTTAGTGCATTGCTGCAAAAGAGCGTTATAGTCAATTACCATCCTTCACAGTCCTTCTGAATTAGTCTTTGGCAGGGACATCAACCCATTTGCTACCGCATTGGTATTTTTCGGTTCATTGTTTAGACCAACGGCTGCCGTTTCCAACGGTACGAGTGTAATAAAAATACTCACTTTTCGCCCTCCACTTGTGGCAGCCAATACTCAAAAATACCCTGCTCTCTATCCACCAAAACCGCCTGCACAGCAAAGCCATGCGCCCGAATTTCGCTAATTCGCACCGTGTGCGACAAGCAGCGAAATTTCTCACGAATTTCATAATTGCGAATCCGCCTACCCGTGAGCAAATACTGCACAATGCGGTCGCATTGGCTTCCCTTTTTAAACGGATAGGGCTTGTCTTTTGGGTTAATCGGTTGCATAATTACCTTTCTTAAACATAACTCACTTGCCCTGTTTGCCTTGTGCATTCAGGGCGTTTTTTTCACTCATCATCTAGCACACGCTGATAATGCAAAATCATCTGCTCCGCCATAAATTTGCGTTCGTGCGGTGTAACCACACACGCATCAATCGGTACGATTTTCAAATCCAGCGCAGCCAATGCCGCGCACAAATCTTCCAATTCGCCGTCTTTCATGCGGCTCACTTTGCTTTCACTCCAACCCATGGCATCGCTTAAACCTTTTTGCGACAAGGCAGCAAGATGGCGCAAGACCAGTCTTTCGTTATTGCGAGCAGTTGCGGCTTGTTTGGGGGATAATTTAGTCATGTTGAAAACCTAATTTGATGCACGGCTTAATTCTCCACGCTGTAATTTTTCATTCATATAAAGAATGTTTTGTGCAATTTTGAACGACAGTCTTTTGCCGCGTTTGCCGTGCAATAAAGCATTGATTAGCGGTTGAGAACAGCCAACAAATGAAGCAATTTCAGATTGCGAGAATCCAGCATCAATTAAATCTTGAATGGATTTTTGCCAATTCATAAATCACCTTCTTATTAAAAGTTCAGCTATTTTAATAACATTTGTGATTTATTGTCAAACACCAATGTGTTTTTATAAATGATTACAATCGTAATAATTTGAAAGGATTTGTGATGAGCTTTAACGAGAGAGTAAAAAATCGCCGTTTAGAATTGGGGTTGAGCCAAGCGGCATTGGGGAAATTGGCAGGCGTGCCACAAAGCACAATTGGTCAGATTGAAAATGGGCGCAATAAAAGTTCTACCAAAATTCTTGAACTTGCACACGCGCTGCAAACTACTGTTGAATATTTGGTAGATGGCGTAGAGCCAGCGCAAAAGCAGCCCTCACTCCCCAACGTGTCCGAAATGCCCACACCTTTATATAGCGTTCCCGTCATTTCATGGGTGCAGGCTGGTTCTTGGCAACCAGTAGAGCTGTTTGACGATGACGACTTGGAATACATTGTTTGTCGCACCAAGCTAGGCAAAGACGGCTATGCCCTGCGCGTTCGCGGTGACAGCATGCAGCCCGAATTCACCGAAGGCGATATTATCGTGATCGACCCACACGGCGAACCACGCGCAGGCAGCTTTGTCATTGCCTTGCACGATAACGAAACCACATTCAAGCAACTGGTGTTTGACGGCAGTCGCCCCATGTTGCGCCCACTCAATAGCAACTACCCCTATCTGCAAATCAAAGAAAACGACCGCATTTTGGGTGTTGTCAAAGAAAAGGTTAAATTGTATTGAGTGCAGGCTGCTTTTTTGCGCCCCCATTCCGCCATAAAGCAGCCTGAAAATCTTAAAATAACAGATTTACACAAAGTGTAAATTTTGAGAAAATAGAAAGGAAGTCAATGCAAGTAAACTTTAAAAATGATTATTTGCGTTTGCTATTTTGCGATAAATATTTTCAAGGCGATTTAGGTGTAAGAGCTACACAATCCTATCGCTTTGCTGTGCAATATATTTTATCCGCCCACAGCTTAAATGATTTACACGCAGCAGCCTTTCTCAACCTATCTAATCAGTCACCGTACAGCGTCAAAATAGACCAAAAACACCGATTAGCCCTAGAGATAGACGCAGAAGGGCAAATCCATTTAATAGACATCATCAAAGCAGAATCATGAATTCATTATCATCAGCCGAGCCAATACATGCAGGCATCATTTTAAAAAGCGAATTAGCCGCACGAGGCTGGACGCAAAACGACCTTGCCGACATCATTAACCGCCCACCTAAAACCATTAACCAAATCATCACAGGCAAAATGGGGATTACTGCCGACACCGCCATGCAGCTTTCCTATGCTTTGGGTATTTCAGCCGAAACATGGCTTAATTTGCAATCGCGCTATCAGCTTTCGCTTTTAGCGGCAGAAAGCGATAAATACGCTGATATCCCACGCCGTGCCGCTTTGTATCAAAACTACCCTATCAAAGATATGCTCAAACGTGGTTGGATTCAAGCAGGAGAAACTTTGGACGATTTAGAAAACGCCATAAAAGCATTTTTCCAAATCGACCAGATTCATCAACCTTGCGCCTTCCAATTTGCAGCCAAACAAAACACCGCTGCTTATATGCAACCCATTAGCGCAGTCAATTTAGCATGGCTGCACCGTGTCAAACAGCTTGCAAAAGCGCAAATTACCACAGACAAATTCAGTATTCAGGCAGCAAAAAAAGCGATTGAACAACTCTCCGCTTTACTACTCTCACCCGAAGAAATCCGCCATGTGCCACGCATTTTGTCAGAAAGCGGTATCCGTTTTGTATTGGTAGAAAGTTTGCCCAATAGCAAATTAGATGCCGTATGCTTTTGGTTGGACGAGCAAACCCCCGTCATTGGCTTAACCCTACGATACGACCGCATAGACAATTTTTGGTTTACTCTACGCCACGAGTTGGAACACGTTTTACAAGGCGACGGCAAATCCACACCTATTTTAGATGAAGATATTGGCATAGACAGCAATACGCTACCACCCGAAGAGCAACGAGCCAACCAAGCTGCGGCGGATTTTTGCGTACCCAGCCAAAAACTAGACAGCTACATTATCCGCGCAGGAGCTTATTTATTTTCCGAGCAAAAAATCAAAGCCTTTGCAGGAGTTAATAAAATTCACATCGGATTAGTAGTGGGGCAGTTGCACAACCGAACAGGCAAATACCAACAGCTACGCAAGCACCTTATCCCTATTCGTTCATTTATCTTAAACGGCTCAACCTATGATGGTTGGGGCTTAACTTATGAGGTTGAATAAAATGAGTGCCAAGAAAAACGAAATAAACCATATTGTTGAACAATACACACAAGCCAAAGGCATTACAAACGGCATTATCGACAGCCATGATTTAGCAGGTTGGGCAATAAGCCAAGGCTTATACAAACCCAATTATCAAGATGAAATTAATTTAGCTGCTAAAGACTTTTCACGTCATTTCCGTGAAGAAGTTCGTACCGACCCAGCAGGGAAACGCTATCGCGCTAAACATGCTGTAAAAGAATCTGTCAATGGCAAACAGCGCACTTTATGGGCAGACATGGACGACCCCAACGTTCCTGTAAACCATTTTGAAAAAGCCTTTTCACAACGCCGTCAGCAAATTGTTGGAGATTGCTTCCAATTAAAAACCGATGTTGATGTATGTAATGAGAAAAAAAGCAGCAATATTCAGTTATCGTTAGACTTTACCGATGACGTGGCAGAAGCAGAATATTTGCGCGACTATGAAGAAGCCGCCGCTTAATCAATAAGTATTTTGCACAGCCTTTCCAAGAAGCATGTCGGAAATTCCGACATGCTGATATTGAAATTTAATCACCCGATTTAAGCAGCCTGCAATCCAAAGTGCAGGCTGCTTTTTTGCGCCCCCATTCCGCCACAAGGTTGAATGGGCTTTTTTATGCCTAAATTTGTTTGATTGCAAATCAAGTGGTTAGAAAAATAACACGTAAAATATAACAAATTAACAACGCCACACGAAAGGGTAAACAAAATGAAAACACTATCCATCATCACCCAAGCAGGCACTTTTCCAGTAGCAAGTTTTGAAAAAGGCAAATTGGCTTTTTGGCGCAGACAGGCAAACGGCTCAATCGCCAGCGACATCAAACCGATTTTGTGCAAAAACATCAAAGAAGCAAAAGCCTACATCGCAAAATGCTATCGCGGCAACCAAGGCGAAGTGGAAGTTGTAGCCAGTTAAACCACACGGTGGGCAACACGCCCACCCCAACACAAAAGGCAATCAAGCATGACAACGAATAATCACAATTTTGGCGACAACAACACGCTGGGCGACTACAACAAGCTAGGCAACTGCAACAAGCTGGGCAGCTCATTCAAATTCGGCAAATGGCTAAAAATGGAAGGGGTTGAAGTCATCAACTTCATGACCATGGCAAACGTAGACGGTTCAGGGCGACAAATACAAATCATCGTCCACACCAAAGGCTTGCTAATCCGTGCAGGCTGCTTTGTTGGCACGCTGGACGAATTTTGCGCCAAAGCCGAAAGCGAATACAAAACCCGATACAGCAAAGTCGTCCGTGCAGTAGCAGAAGCTTTTTACGCCGACGTTATCGCATCAGGCGAAACAGGTGGCTGGGACGAATAAATCAGGAGAACATCATGTGCAGAAATTCACCAAGGAGCGAAAACATGCTAAGCAAAGTAGCCAATAAGCACACCTGTCAGCAATGCGGCAAGCAATACAACACCGCAAAGAAAGTCAGTCGTAAATTGTGTCACGCATGCGCAGACAAAGCTCATCACGAAAGAATGAAGCATCTGATAGAGGCGCAGAAATTCATCAAGGAGCGAAAACATGCTAAGCAAAGTAGCCAATCTGCCATTGCCTGAAGCATATCAACCACGCAACGCAGGCGATTTAGACGACTTAGACTACTGGCAGCTAGAAGAAGATGCCTACAACTGCACAGTAGCCCAATACTGGGCGCAGGCAGCGCGATACTTTGAAAAAGCCATCGCAGAAGACAAAGCCGACCCATTCGAAGACGAAGATGAAGCCATTTGTGCCATTGCCGATATGGCGGTGGAAATGGGTCGCAAGTTTCATCAAAACCAATTAGCAGAATACGGATTAGGGAGATTTTGAGATGAACCACGAAGAAATGCAGCTAGACGACGCATTCCGCGCCAAATTAAGCAGCCTGAAAGCGCAGCACAGCAACATCAACGGCATTTTCGACCCTCAGACGCGCGAAGCATGGTTTGATTTAAACGGTACAGAAATCAAGTTTGATTTAGCAGACAACAGCAATCAGTTTTTGCACATCAACCAAGTATTCAAAGCCATTGAAAGTTTTTTACGTGTCTAAAAGCCTATTTACAGCAGCAATTTAACCAAGTTGCTGCGAATAAGTAGATTTTTAACCGCTTACAAAGGGAGCAACATGAAACACCCAAACATCACACAATTAAAAGCATTATTACCCAGCAAAGAAGCAATAAGCGGCTTTATTGCAGGCGTAGTATTAGCAGTTGGCTTAGCTGCTAGCTACAACGTCAAAGCCAAGCCCATGCTAAAACCGCAATACCACATTGCACTCAAAACCTACGATTGCGACAACCGCCGTCAAATCCCGATTGATTGGTATGTAAACAGCGATTTAGCCCCAGCATTGCAACGATTAAACGACCTATGCCACCAAGAAAAAGCAGCGTTAGCACTGGCGCAAGTTTGGGAAAAAATCCAATGGCAGGAGTGGTTTATGAATAAGCAAAGCAGCATAACCCTAAAAAAAGGGTGGTGCGAAATGACGTTAGATGAGCAGGAAGCCAACGAATTGTATTCAATGCTGACATTGTTTGGTTACGACGATTTTGTGCCAGCAAAAGCAGCCTGAAATCACAAATCCAAGCGGTATTAAACCCAGTTTAATACCGTTTCAGTGTGTGATTTTTTATTTCAACCACAGGAGCAATGTCATGAATAACTACGATGATTGGTTCACACAATGTCAGCAACCAATTGAACACGACCCAATGTACTGGGAAGCGTACAACAACTCAAATGAAGACAACCTGCCGTTCATAACAGATTACAAGCCAAGCGGCGAACCCATGTACGACACGCCCTTTTAAAGCAGCCTGAAAACTGCCAAAACCGCCCACAGACGGTATCTGTGAGACCGAAAATTTTTTAACCGATTGGAGACCGAAAATGTCCTTAACTTTAACCGCAACCCAAGAAAGCAATTTTAAACCCGTACCAGTAGGCACACATCACGGCACCGTTATTCGCATTATCGATTTGGGCACACAAAAGACCGAGTTTCAGAATGAAATCAAAATGCAGCCCAAAATTCTCATTCAGTGGGAAATTCACACAGACGGCGACACTGAATTACTAACAGAAGACGGGAAACCCATGATTGTCAGCAAACGCTATACAGCTTCCATGCACAGCAAAAGTCAGCTAGCCAACGACCTAAAATCATGGCGCGGACGTGATTTCACAGAAGAAGAAAAATCCGCATTCAATTTAGCCAATATTTTAGGCAAAACCTGTTTGCTGTCTATTGTTCACGAGTAAAGCGCAGACAAAACAAAAACCTACGCCAACATCGGCTCAATCAGCAACAAGCTGAAATCGTACACCCCACCCCCACCGTGAACGAACAATACGCCTTTGATTTAGCCATTCCAAATTGGGAACTATTTGAAAAGCTGAATGAAAAAGTTAAAGAACAGATTAAAAACAGCCCTGAATATGCCCAATGGCACGCAGGCGTAGAAGCACCTACCCCACCCACACCACCGCAACAGCGTGAAGAAAACGGTACAGTAGAACCGCTTGATGATGTTGAAGACGACATTCCCTTTTAACCACCAAAAGCAGCCTGAAATCCATTTAAAACCCCACCATTTAACCTTTATCAACAGGAGAGAGCCATGAAACTCTACGAATGCACCGCAGATATTCAAGCGGTACTCAACCACCACTTTGACAGCGACACCGAACGGCAAGACACCCTAGAAGCCGTCATCGGACAGTTTGACGAAAAAGCCCAAAGTGTTGTTGGCTATTGGCTGAATCAAGAAGCCGAGCTAAACGCGTTAGATTTACACATCAAAGCCATGAATGCTCGCCGCAAAGTTCTAAAAAACCAGGCTGACAGCCTGAAAGCCTATTTGCTACGCAATATGCAAGCTGCACATATTAAAACGATTAAAGCTAACAACGGCACATTTACCGCCAAGATTGCCAAAAATCCCCCAAGCGTAGAAATTTACGATGAAATGCAAATCCCTGATGACTATTGCAGTTTCAAGCGAGAAGTCAGCAAAAGCGCGATTAAAGAAGCCTTGCAATCAGGCATTGACGTACAAGGCGCGCGCTTGGTGCAGAGCGAAGGCTTGCGGATTAAATAGACAGCCCGAAAATGCGTAAATCCAACCAAACCGCGCAACGTGCCGCCCAACGCCGAAACTGGACACGTTGCGCCATGAAAAAACTCTACCGTAAACAGGACAACAATCATGCAAGCCGTAGCTGATTTATTTTTACCCAAACGCAAATTTAAGCCGCAGCAAGCCAGCCCTGCTCAAATTTTTGAACCTGTTCCCAAGCAAATTAAAAAAGTGTACCACGAAAGACACGGCGACGGCGTAATCTTCTACACAAGCAGCCCACACATTGACGAACCATTTGCCGTTGTCGCGTTTATCTTTGCGACAAGAATAGACACGCTGCAAGTCCCACAAAGCAGCCTGCAACCAGTCAAGCACCCCGATACCGTGCGTTTAGATTTTATCGCAGACAAAGAGCAGCAAATCGCCAATATTTGGCTACCGCGCGAATGCGTAAAAATGATGAACCTACACGATATTCGAGCAGCAATAGACATGGCGATTGAAATGCAGAAAAACGAAAGCAAAAAATCATGACCCAACAACCCAGCCTAAAACAAATCCGCACAGCCCAAAAGCAAGCCAAAGCCATTAAGCAAATGCAACGCGTCTTAAAATCCAAGCCATTGACCAAGCAACAAATCAAACAACGACAACAAAACGCCCCACGTATCAGCGCAAAACAAAAAGCCTATCGCCAATATTTAATTGACGACACACGCGAATGTTTTAGCCATGAAGATGCCATTGCTGCCGTCAAAAAAGCCGATGCCAAATACAACGAACTTGTTTATTGTCGCGACTGTTTTGTCCACAACGGCTACTTCCAGCAACTGCACCGTGTGTTAAGCATATGCGTAGCCTTATATGATGAAGACACATGGTTCACAAACGTGTTAGACCAAGCCCAACAAGCCCTGCAACAAGAACCCAGCACACGCGACCAAAGCCCCAACCAACGCCGCGCCTTGTTGCAGCCCCTTTTAGACATGATTGACATCGGCTACGCCATCATGAAAGGCTTACCCAAAGACACTCAAACCCAAGCAAGTCATTACAGCATGGGCGTGCAAATTTATGCCTATTATTTAAGCTTTCACGAATGCAGCCACCAAGCCACCACAGGCTTCATCAACATCGCCAGTGGCATGAAATGGCAAGACGCACTCAAACAAGCAGGCATCAAAGGCAAAGAAAAAATCGAAGCATTTCGCCGACAAATTTTGCAGGCTGCTTTGTGCGTCTACCGCATAGCCGAATGCGATGACCAAAGTATAGGCATGCCTGTGCCGCACAGCATAAGCGATTTGCGCCACAAAACATACAAACGATGGAGTGTATTGGGCGCACTAGCCAACGCCTGCGCGGTTGCCAAAACCAAATACATCACACCGTTTGAAAACAAAACCGCATTGAGCTTAACCGCCAACTTTGGCAAACGCGAAGCAGCCATCAGCAACCGCTTGGCACAGGTTAAATTAGCATGAAAAGGAAAACGAAATGAGACAAGCATTTGAAAACTGGCAACGCAGCATTGGCAACGACGACCGTTTGCAATTTGATGAAGCAGAGCAGCAATATCAAGACATCAGCATAGATTACGCATGGATAGGCTGGCAAGCAGCCCAACAAACCGTCCCAATGCCCCAACCACAGGAGTAAGCAAAAATGCAGCTAACCGAAACCACCGCGCAAGAACTCATCAAGTGCATAGAACAGCTAGCCCAAAGCCAACAAAAAACATGGCTGTCCACGCTAACCGAAAAATCCACCACCTTGCTGACCACCCAAGACATCGCCCAGCTAACCAATTTTAGCTACCACCACACCTACACCGACATTGTCGCCCGACCCGATTTTCCGCGTCCCATTAAAATCAGCAAAGCAGGCAAAGGTCGCGAATGTCGCCGTTGGATAGCAGGCGAAGTCATCAGCTATCTCAAATCACTATCAAAAATCTAGGGCAGGGCGGTTAGAGCATTCTAACCGTCCATTTTTGCCGCCAAATCCTCCGCCCTAGGCGCATAATAAGTATTCAACAAAATCCGCAAATCACGGTGTCCCGAAATTTTCGCCAACTCCATAGGCGAATAAATTTGCGCCAACCGCGTCAAAGCCTCGCGCCGACTATCGTGAAAATGCACATCGCCCAAATCCGGGCGTTCGCGCAATTTGCGAAACAGCGCATCAAGCGACCCCTTTGTGATATTGAACACACGCTCATTTTCACGCACCTGCGCCAATAATTTCAAAATCGCCACCGCCTTCAAACTCAAAGGCACATCACGAGCATAGCCATTTTTAGAATCAGGCAAATGCACAAAACGCCTATCCAAAAACACATTATCCCAAGTCAAAGTCACCATTTCGCCACCGCGCATTGCCGTCTCCAAGCCAAAATAAAACGCCGCCGCCACACGCTGCGTCGATTTTACAGGCAAACAATCCAGCGAAAACCCAGCCACATAAGCAATCGCCGTCGCCATATCATCGGTAACACGTTGCGTCCGTTCCTTGCCATGGTTAGGCTTATCCAAACGAAGCATAAAATTTTCAGGCAGCAAACGCCATTGCTTGCTTGCCACCGAGCACACATGCGACAACACATTCCATTCACGGCGAACCGAGCTTTGAGCAATATCCGCCATACGCCCATTTGCCCATTCCTGAAAATGCAACTCCGACAAATTAGGCAAACGAACCTGCGCCAATGGCGTTTTCAACACACGCTCAATAATATTGATTTCATTTTTCCAACCGCGCTTTTTGGGACTCACTTCTTTTTTGTAGCGTTCCAACACTTCGGCAAACAAAATATTGGGCGAGCCGCCAAATCGCATGGTTTGCCAATCCGCCTCGGTTTTAGCAGCCCACGCTTCGGCATCGGCTTTACGCGGAAACACTGCTGCTTTGCTAATAGCAGGCAGTCCATTTTTAGCGCGATGTCGCACCTGCGCGACCCAGCCGCCAGTTGGTTTTTTGCGAATTGTAGCCATGATTTTAGTCCTATTTTTGGTTGCAAATTTGGTTGCAAATTGGTTGCAATCATACCCAAAAATAAACCAAATTCAAACAAAATAAGTGGCTTTTTGCAAATTGATGATAAGTTGAGATAAAAAGATAAGTCATTGAAATAAAAACAAAACCTTGCTAGAATGTGCAAGGTTTTTGTGGGAATATGGCACGCCCACAGGGATTCGAACCCCGGTTGCCGCCGTGAAAGGGCAGTGTCCTAGGCCTCTAGACGATGGGCGCGTAAGGGCGTGATTATAATTTCGCACGATGAAAAGTCAAGAAAATTCACTATATTGTGCATATTCAAAAGCTATCATGAGTGCAGGCTGCTTGAATTATTGTGCAGAAAGCCTTATCTTACGAACATTCACTCACAACCACAAGGAAAATTAAAATGTCTAATCAAATCGTTCACGTTACCGATGCGACTTTTGAAGCAGAAGTTTTGCAATCTTCACAACCCGTTTTGTTGGATTTTTGGGCACCATGGTGCGGCCCTTGCAAAATGATTGCACCGATTTTGGACCAGCTGGCTGATGAATGGGCTGGCAAAATCAAAATCGCCAAAATGAATGTGGATGACAACCAAGCTATTCCAGCACAATTCGGTATTCGCAGCATTCCCACTTTGGTGGTGTTGAAAGACGGTCAAGTTTTGGCGACTCGTCCAGGTGCATTGGCTAAGCCACAACTGGAAGCGTTTGTGAATGCGTCATTAGCAGGATAAGCGATTTCTAAATAGTATCAAAGTGCAGGCTGCTTTGAATGGTTTGATACCGAGAAAAAGCAGCCTGCACTTTCTATTACAAATAGGTTGCAGGCTGCTTTGACCATTATACCGATTTATCGCGATTGCTGCCCGCAACCATATCAAACAAAAACAATCGGCAATCTAAATTACCGTTATACAACGGAATTTTTCGCTTCGGTTTCAATCGCATCAATTTCGGCATTTCCATATCGCCCGTAAACATACCAGCCGTCCAACCTGCGTAATGCTGTTTCAGCCACGAGCCTAGCTGCGGATACAGCGCGTGTAATGCCTGAACTTCCGCCAAACGCACACCATACGGTGGATTGGACACAACCACGCCATTTTCGCCATTCGGGCGCGTGTCTTGCGCATCTAGCGTGTTGATTTCAATAAACATATCCACTTCCGCCGCTTGCGCGTTTTCTTTGGCGGCGCGTGTCATAAAACGGTCGTTGTCTGACGCGCTGATTTTTGCCAACGGTTTGTCTTTGATTTGCGAACGCGCTTCGGCTTTCAATTTAATCCATAACGCTTTGTCAAAATTCGCTAAATTCTCAAAACCAAAACGGCGATTTAATCCAGCCGCACGGTTCAGCGCAATCAAAGCTGCTTCAATCGCAATCGTGCCGCTGCCGCAAAATGGGTCTTGGAATGGCTGCGAGCCATCATAGCCAGCCAGCAATAGCAAACCTGCCGCCAAATTTTCGCGCAATGGGGCTTCGCCTGTGTCTTGGCGGTAGCCGCGTTTGAACAAGGCTTCGCCGCTGGTGTCAATGAAAATGGACACGTTGCGGTCGTCCAAAAAGGCGTGAATGCGGACATTTGGGCGCGTTTTGTCAATGCTTGGGCGTTCGTCGCAATGGTCGCGGAATCGGTCACATACGCCATCTTTGATTTTTAGCGCAATAAAATCAAGGCTTTTAACGTTAGCGCGTTTGCCTTCCACTTTCACGCGGAATGTTTGATTGACGCTGAACCAGTCTTGCCATTTCAGGTTTTTGGCGGCTTTGTAAATGTCGTCTTCGCCGCGATAAGTAGCGCGTGTGAGTTGCAGCAACACGCGACTGGCGGTGCGCGAATGCAAATTCATGCGGTAAACGTGGGCGAGTGTGCCTTTGCATGATACGCCGCCGTCTGTTGGGGCGATGTCGGTGCAGCCTTGTTGTTGCAGTTCTTGCGCCAAGATGGGTTCTAAACCGCGTGGGCAAGTGGTGAATAAGGTGTAAGTTGTCATAATCTTTCTTTACTTATGTTAATGTGCAGGCTGCTTTTTAGGATTTAAAAAGCAGCCTGCAATATATTAAAGTGTTATCTTGCTAAATCAATTAAATAATTGGCCAATTGGTCGGCAGCGGTTTGGTAGCCCAATGCCTTGAAATGCACGCCATCGTTTGCTGCCAAGCCTTGACTAATCCAGCTAGTCATACTGCATTCGCCGCCCATAGCATTTTCCCAAGACCAAAACAGAACGTTTTCATTATACGCCACACGTTGCTGCATGGCTTGAACTGCCGTCAGCTGAATCGGGCGAACACCGCATTCGCCTGTTTTGCTTTTGAGCGATTCGGGTGCACCCACAATCAAAATCCCTGCGTTGGGCAAAGTCGCTTTAATTTGCTGGATAGTGCGTTGCCAAGTGGCTTCGGTTTGAGCGATGTCTAGTTTGTCGTTAAACGCTTCGTTGGTGCCGTATGCCAAAATTACCAAATCGGCTTGGGTTTGTTTTAAGTCGTCCGTCCAGTTTGGTCGCCATTTTGACCATTGGCTCAACTGTGCGCCATTCACGCCCATTGCCGACACGGTTACGCCATTTTTGCGATTTTCAATGTTGATTGCACCCAGTTGCCATGGAAAGGCATCGGCGTTAATTGTCAATGGCAAAACGGTGTCAATGTTCAAGCGTTGCCAATCGGGCGATGCAATATCAAATGGCTGTCCGTTTACCGTAATCGTTTGTGGCGCGGCTATTGGTTTTGCCCACACTTCAATATTTTGTAAACCGACTGTGTTGGCATCATCGCTCGCCGCTTCAATCGTCAAAGAAGCGTTGGGTGCGGATTGAGCCAGCACACCGCCCAATGGAAAATCGGCAGTTGTAGTGCGTGTGCTAGACGTTGTCCAACCATTGTTTTGATAACGAACGGTTGCGCTACGTTGTCCGCCAACAGGCGCAGGAAAAACCCAGCCAATGCCGCCATTGCCCCATTGCGCTTGCAGGCGTGTGCGTAATTGGTTGGTAAAGTAATCGCCAGCGGTGTGCGAATCGCCAATCTGCACAATGCGGAATTTACGCATCACGCCATCGTTGTTGTTGGGTTGATTTAATTCGCGCAATTTTTGTTGCCACGATGTTTGAACCACCGCCACAGGTGCGTTTAATTGGGCTTTTTGTACCATAGCCGCGCAAGGATTATTGGTGCTGCTGCTGCACAAAAGCGTAAAAATCAAATGTGAAATATTCATAAAATAAACCTATTAGGGCTGAACCACAATTTTGGACAAGACATAATTTGCCAAAACTTTTTGCCCTTCCGGTGAAAAGTGAATGCCATCTGGGCTGCGATAGCGTACGACTTTACCGTTTATGGTTACGGAATCGCTGTATTTGTCTGCGCCGTTGCTCAATAAGTTTGCAGTCGGCAGCCACACTACTTTATCGTGCAGCGTTTGCGTCAAAATTTTGTCTAAATAACGCATTTGCGAATCCAGCTTGGTTTGGCGCATAAAAGGAACGCTGAGCCAAATCACTTGGGCATTGTGTTGTTGTGCTGCGGTTAAAATACGATTAACGCGATTTAGGTATTCCGCTTCCCATTCGGGCGATGCAAAACGCAAATATGCGCCGCCTTTTGGGTTGGCAAAATCCCAAGGGTCATTTGCGCCCAAGAACATAACCAGTAGGCGAATATTGCTGTGTTTTTTGAACGTGTCTTCAATGGTTTTGGGCCAATCAAAAAAGCTGGGATACGATAGCCCTGTGCTTTGTTTGCTTAAATTAACCGATTCAATGCCGTGTTGTCGTTTCAACGCTTGTTGAACGTGTGGCGCAACGCCTTGCATCAACGAATCGCCTGCAAAAAAGACTTTGTCGCCTGTGTTTAAAATAGCGTGTTCAAGTGCAGGCTGCTTTTGCTGTTCCGCTTCGGCTTCGGCAGCTTCGGCGGCTTTTTGTGCAGTGGCTTTTTGTTCTGCTGCACGTTTTTCGGCTTCCAAACGCGCCAATTCTTGCTCTTTGGCAGCACGTTTGGCGGCAGCAACATTCACAGGCAGTTGCGCGTTTTGCTGTTCTAGCCACAACTTAAATTGCTCAAACGATTCATAAGCGGCGGTTTGCAGTTGTCCGCCTGTTGCCCATGCTTGCGATTGCGATAGTTGTTCCAATGGGCTGGTTTGATGATAAGTTTGTTGCCAATATGCGTTGATGGAATTTTGGCTGAACCAAATCACACTCGCGCCACTCAATACCAACGAAGTAAATAGAGAAAAAAAGCGTTTCATGATTTCTCCTTAAAAATTGGCATAAATAAAATTGGGAATGCCTGTGGGGGCAAACACAATCACGAGTATTAAAATCAAGCTAATCGGGATAAACCAAAGCCACATGGGCAATTTTTCCAAACCGCGCACCGTGATATGAAACAGGCGCAATAGCAGCGGATACAGAGCAATCATCAAACCAAAACCAGCCAGCAACGCGATATTCGCCCAATCGTTAATAACCCAACCTTGTTGATTGGCAAACAGCGCGGTGAACACCATTTGGGCATCGCCTAATGTGCGTGTATTAAAAATCACAAAAGTAAAACACACAAAATGGAACGTGATGATAATTGCCAGCCAGCGCGTCCATTTGCTATGGCTTAACCAGTTGCGCCCGATGATTTTGTCGCCCAAATTGAGCAAAACCAACGCCACACCGTGCAATGCGCCCCACAGCAAAAAGTTCCAGCCATAGCCGTGCCAAATGCCCGACAACACCATGGCAAGCAGCAAATTAATTTGCGTCCGCACCCAGCCACCGCGGCTGCCGCCGAGTGGAATATAGATGTAATCGCGAATCCATGTGGATAGCGTGATGTGCCATTTATCCCAAAAATTACGCAAATTGTGGGCGCGTAGTGGTGCAGCAAAGTTGTAGGGCAACTTAAAGCCGAGCAGCATTGCCATGCCGATGACTAAATCGCTGTATCCCGAAAAATCAAAAAATAGTTGGAATGTGTAGCCGTAAATCGCAGCCAATACGCTCAATCCGTCAAATTGCATGGGGTTTTCAAACACAGGCGACACCCAGTCATTGGTAAGGCTGCCTGCCAACCACCATTTTTTGGCAATACCCAATAAAATCAAGCCAATCGCCAAGCTGGGACGAATCATACTGCGTGGACTGCTGCTGCGAATTTGCTCTAACGCACCCATATGTTCGCCATTGATGCTTTTGAATGCGTGTGAGCGAATAATCGGGCCTGATGTAATGGTTGGGAAAAAGCTCAAATGCAGCAGCAATTCGTGCCACGAAAAGCGTTCGGCATCGGGAAAACGGTAGCTGTGCAACAAATAGGCAATAGACTGGAAAACGTAGTAAGAAATGCCCAGCGGCATCACAATGTCTATGATGTCGTTTTGCCCCAAGTGGCTTTGAATGGCGGGGCGAAAGAAATCGTAATACTTAAAAAAACACAAACCGCCGACAGCAAACGCAATGCCTGCCCACAATTTGGTTTTGCGATAGCGAGCCGATTGCAGGCTGCTTGCTAAACCATGCACCACAGTCGTCAGCACCACAACAGGCGCAAGCAACCACGCGCCTACGCTGTATAGCCAGCCCAAACCTGCTGCCAGTAACAGCCAATTTTGCGTTTTGACCGATGGTGATGCGAGCCAATAAATCGGCAAAAACAATAAGATAAACAAAGCAAATTCAATGGAAAGCAGCGGCATGGTGTAACAATATTGTGTGATAAAAAATGGTGGATAAAATCAATGTGCAGGCTGCTTGAAAACCGCAGAGTTGGCGGTTGGGCAATGCAAAAAAGTGAAAAGGGGGTATTGTAACAAAATAATCAAAAACGAAACCATAGTTGATGCACTTATCTTTTGCTACTGCATTGCCAACGCCCTTATGTACTTGATGTACACGGCGGGCGTTGTCGCCTTGTATCAAAAAATAATTGCATAAACTATATTTTTTAATTGGCAATGAACACGTGGTTAAACAATCATAAAAAATTCAGGTTTTCCCTAAAAAATAGCTCAATTTATCGTCAAAAAATATAAATTTTGATTTTGGTCAAGTTGGGAGTCTTTGCAAAAAATTTACACTATTGTATCGTATAACAAATTTTTACAACAACAATGATGTTACGAGGGAACAAATGAAGAGAAATATTCAGTTGGTTGTTTTGAGCGCATTGTCGGCTGGCGCATGGGCGGAAAATGCTACTCCGCACGAGTTAGACCCGATTGTGGTAACAGGAGCGCAACAAAAACAAGCAGGGGTGGTGCAGTTGGATACCAAAACCGCGCTGCAACCTTTACCAGCCAATGACGGCGCAGGATTGCTAAAATCTGTGCCGAATATGAGCATTATTCGCAAAGGTGGTAGTTCGGGCGACCCACTGTTTCGCGGATTGGGTGGCTCGCGTTTGGCGGTGCAAGCCGATGGACAGTTTATTTTGGGCGGTTGCGGCAATCGCATGGACCCACCAACAGCTTATATTTTCCCCGATGCGTACGACAAAGTAGTCGTAACCAAAGGTCCGCAAACGGTGACGCAAGGCATGGGTTTGGTAACAGGTTCGGTGCGCTTTATTCGTAAAACGCCCAATTTTGTGGAACAAAAAACGCATTTGAACGCGGCTTACACGCTGGGTAATTTTGGTCGCCAAGATGCAATGGTCAGCGCCAGTGCAGGCAATCAATGGGCTTATGTGCGATTTAATGGCACATACAATAAATCGGACGATTACAAAGACGGCGACGGCAACCGCGTGCATTCGGCATTTGAGCGCAACGGACAAATGCTGCAACTGGGCATAACTCCAACTACCAATACCGATATTTCGGCAACTTATGAACGCAGTCGCGGCAAGGCTGCTTATGCCGACCGCATGATGGACGGCAGCAAATTTGACCGTGATGCTTGGAATATCCACGCTTCGCAACGCAATATAACCGACTGGTTGAGCGAAGTGGAATTGCGCTATGGTCAAAGCACGGTGGACCATGTAATGGATAATTTTAATTTGCGTCCGTTGAAGGGAATGGCAAGGTTAAGCAATCCAAAACGCAAAACCAATACAGGGCAATTCAAAGCAACGATGGATTTTGGGCGATTGAATGTGCAGGCTGGTTTGGATTATATGCGCGACAAGCGACTGATGCGTGGTGGCGTGAATTACACACAACGGTCTTTTATGCCAGACCAAAGTTTTAAACATTGGGGGGCATTTACCGAATGGAATTGGCAGCGCACCGATAATCAAAACTGGATTGCAGGTTATCGACGCGACCAAGTTACAGCTATTTATGACCCTTATCCTGTTAGCGACAACGCACGCGAGCAAAAATACACACTTGATTCGGGATTTGTGCGCTTAGAGCAGCAAATAGGTCGCGTAAAATACTATGCAGGGTTGGGTATTGCAGAACGTTCGCCAGATTATTGGGAGCGTAATGCGAGCGAGACACTAAAACCCGAACGAAACACCCAAATTGACGTAGGCGCAATTTGGAAGCAAGACAATTTGGAAGGTTCGATTTCTTTGTTTGGCAGCCGCATTAAAGATTTTATTTTGATGACACCTGATGCCAGTGGCCCGAAAAACGTCAATGCCACACGTTTAGGTGGTGAAGCAGAAATCAAATACCGTTTTATGCCCAACTGGAATGTTAGCAGCAGCTTGGCATATACCTACGGCAAAAATCGCACCGATAATGCTCCATTGGCACAAACACCGCCTTTGGAATGGAAAACAGGCTTAAATTGGGACAATGGCAAATTCAGCGCAGGTGCTGTGTGGCGTGTCGTTGCCAAGCAAAGTCGCTTCCATAAAGGCTATGGCGGTATTGCAGGACGCGATGTTGGCTCGTCTGCTGGATTTGGCGTGTTGTCGCTCAACGCAGGCTGGCGCGTAAACAAACAAATGACCGTGCAGGCTGGTGTGGATAATGTGTTCAACAAAGCCTATGCCGAATTTGTGAGCAAAGGCGGACACCCAAGCGCAGGCACGCAAACTACCCGAGTAAACGAACCTGGACGACAAGTTTGGTTGCGTGTGCAAGCGCAGTTTTAATCTAATTTAGCAAAGCAAAAGTGCAGGCTGCTTTTTGAGTGAAAACACACACAAAAAGCAGCCTGCACTTTTATAGTGGTTTAAATTTAGATTAGTACAGCGTTGCCAACTCCCTTATGTACTAGGTGTACACGGCGGTCGTTGTCGCCTTGTCCTAATCTAAATTTAATCCACTATATTTTGGCATTTTAAACATGGCTCGCCATCATTTCCAAATTGCCAGTAAACGACCATTTTTCAATATCACTAGTCAAAATAAAATGTACGCCTTTTTGCAATGTAAACGCTTGCTCGTCAATTGTTCGTGGCTTTGTGCGTGGTGTCCGTACACGATTTCGGCATCGTCATCGGCGACGATAATGTACCAGCATTCGGTTTTGCCCAAGCTGTTTTCGTGTTGCATGGCATAGTCATCATTGGGGTGAACTTGCATGCTCAACCAGTCTTGCGCGTCCAAAATTTTGGTTAGCAAAGGAAATTCTGTGCTTTGGCTGTTGCCAAATAATTCGCGGTGTTGGTCAAACACGCAATCTAGCGTTTTGCCTGCGTGCTCGCCATTAACAATGGTGGATAAGCTATTTGGGGCGCCGAAATGGCTCAATATTCGCCTGTGGTTTCGCTGGGAATGTCGTAGCCAAACACGCGGCGCATGGCGTTGCCGCCCCAAATTTTGTCGTGAAAAGTGGATTGTAAAAAAAGTGATTGTGAAGTCATGATTTTTTGTTTGGTTGATGAAATTAGCGATAGCAAACGCGCTGTCTGGTATTTCTATCGTAAAAACAATCGCGCACAGGGCGGTCACGATAAATCACGGTGGATGGTGGTGTTTCGCTGATATTGACCACCGTGCCAGCAGGCGCGTTCACAGTAATGGTTTTGTGAACGGTGGTTTGGTTGGACACGGGCAAATCCAGCGCGGCAAAGCGACCGTCTGGGCTTTCGGCATAAACGCAACCACCCAAGATTAGGGTGGCGCAAAGGGTGTAAACCAAGTTTTTCATGTGCAGGCTGCTTTTTGTGGATTAAATTTGCTTTTTTTTAACCATTTTGTGTTTGTATTTTTCGCTACCTGCGCGGGTGCTGCATCTAAAACACAAACACATGGCGTTGTCTTTTGTTCGGTCTAGCAGGTTGTTTTTGCGGCGCAATATGGCTTTTTTGAGCGGCAATGGTCTTTGGCAAAACACGCACAATCGCCCTTGCTTGTCCCACACACTTTGCTTCATTGCGTGGTATTGTGCGATGTTGCTCGCTACTTGGTCATACAGTTGATGCAATTCGGTTTTAATCGCATCGTTGGCGTGAATGTTGGCAATGGTTTTGTGCGATGGCATTTGCGAGTCTTTTTTAAAATTGCAGTGAATGTGTACCACAAACAAATTGACTACGCTTTCCAACCTGCTTTCCAATTTGGGCGAGCGCACCCATTTATAGACGGCGCGTGGGATATAGTGTTCCAGCGACCATTGTTC
Source organism: Kingella kingae (assembly GCF_900475905.1). Taxonomy (GTDB): domain Bacteria; phylum Pseudomonadota; class Gammaproteobacteria; order Burkholderiales; family Neisseriaceae; genus Kingella; species Kingella kingae. The sequence continues at coordinate 1,579,780 of NZ_LS483426.1, read as the reverse complement.
TGGGTCATCGGCAATGGGTTTGCCGCAGATAATGCACACTCCTCGCGTTTTGTCGTAGGCGCGTTTTTTGCGATAGCGTGATGGATTCATACGCACACTCCTAATAACGCGCCATATCAGGCTCAACCGTTTGCGCCCAAGCATCAATGCCGCCGTGCAGGTTATACAAATCGTCAAAACCAACGTGTTCCAAATACCGCGCCACGTTCAAGCTACGAACGCCGTGATGACAATACACCACAATCGGCACATCATCGGGCAATTCGTTGTGGCGCAGCGGAATCAAGTTCATGGGAATGTGCAGGCTGCGTTGAATCGCACAAATTGCCACTTCGGACTCTTCGCGCACATCTAGCAACACATAATCAGACGCAGGCAGCCTGCACAACCAATCGTTCAATTCGGACGCAGTAATGTTTTGGATACTCATGCGCCCACTTCCAAGCGTTCCAATCCGCCCAAATACGGACGCAACGCCATAGGAATGTTGATAGAACCGTCCGCGTTTTGATGGTTTTCCAGCACTGCTACCAACGCACGACCGACCGCCAAGCCCGAACCGTTCAAAGTATGCACCAAACGGTTTTTGCCGTTTTCGTCTTTGAAACGCGCTTTCATGCGGCGAGCTTGGAAGTCTTCGCAGTTAGAACAGCTAGAAATTTCGCGGTAGGTGTTTTGTGCAGGAACCCACACTTCCAAGTCATACGTTTTGGTTGCGCCAAAGCCCATGTCGCCTGTACACAAAGTAATCACGCGATACGGCAATTCCAATAATTTCAAGATGTTTTCCGCGTGTGTAACCATTTCTTCCAATGCTTCGTAGGATTTTTCTGGCTGCACAATTTGCACCATTTCTACTTTATCAAATTGATGTTGGCGAATCAGACCGCGCGTGTCTTTGCCGTGCGAACCTGCCTCGCTGCGGAAACACGGCGAATGCGCGGTTAATTTCATCGGCAAATCATTCAACGATAAAATCTCATCGCGCACGGTGTTGGTTAGGGTTACTTCCGCCGTGGGGATTAAATATTGCGTGAGTTTGCTTTCATCACCACCGCGTGTAACGTGGAACAAATCTTCACCAAACTTGGGCAACTGACCTGTTCCCAACAAAGTGGAATCGCTGACGATATAGGGCGTGTAGCATTCGGTGTAGCCGTGTTGCTGCGTGTGCGTGTCCAACATAAATTGCGCCAATGCGCGGTGCAGGCGAGCGATTTTACCTTTCATCAAGCTAAAACGTGCGCCCGATAATTCGGCTGCTTTTTCAAAATCCAAGCCCAATGCTGCGCCTAAATCCACATGGTCTTTAATCTCAAAATCAAAGGTGCGTGGTGTGCCGACTTTGCGGACTTCTACGTTTTCGCTTTCGTCTTTGCCAACGGGTACGCTTTCGTGTGGCAAATTGGGTACGCGCAACAATAAATCGTCCAAATCGGCTTGGATTTGCGGCAATTCTTGTTCAATTTTGTCCATTTCGGCTTTGCAGGCTGCCACTTCGGTTTTGGCGGCTTCGGCTTCGTCTTTTTTGCCTTGACCCATTAACGCGCCAATTTGTTTGGACAGGGCGTTGCGTTTGGCTTGCCATTCTTCGTTTTTCATTTGCAGCGATTTACGCGCCGCTTCTAGTTGTTCAAATTTAGCGGTGTCCAATTCAAAACCGCGTGTTACCAAGCGCGCGGCAAGGGTTTGAATGTCGTTGCGAAAGTGTTGTACGTCTAACATGGTCAATTCCTTATTTGATGCTGTGTAAAGATAACGGCGCGTATTGTAAACGAAAATGACGGGCTTTGATGAAGTGCAGGCTGCTTTTGTGCTATATTTGCGCGGATTTTTTTTCATTGCATAGACAAAGGTAGCCAAAATGAAATTCAAAATCAAACTATTAGCCTGTGTAACCGCGATAACGCTATCACAAGCAGCCTGCAATGTGATAGACAGCGCGAGTTTGAATCAACAAGCCGCACAAGCGTATCGCCAAACTGTTAGCCAAGCGCAAGGCGAGCGCAAAGTGGATACCACATCATCAACCGCGCGGCGCATTCAAGTCGTGTTCCAAAAAATGAAGCCGTTTGCCACCGCCGCCAATCAAACAGGACAAGTGTTCAACTGGGAAATGACTGTGATTCGCTCGGACGAACTCAATGCGTGGGCGATGCCTGGTGGCAAAATGGTGTTTTACACAGGCATGGTGGAAAAATTGAAATTGACCGATGATGAAATCGCAGCAGTAGTGGGACACGAAATGACCCACGCGCTATTGGAACACAGTCGCAAAGAAGCCAATCGTAATGTTGGCATTCAACTGGGTGCACAGTTGGGAACGGCTTTATTGGCTGGCGCAACAGGTGTCAGCACCGATGTGGTAGGCACAGGCGTGGGCTTGCTAACCGATTTGGGCTTGGACAAACCATTTAGCCGCGATGCCGAACGTGAAGCCGATTTGGGCGGATTGAAATTGATGGCGCAAGCAGGCTATAACCCCGAAGCTGCCGTTAGCGTATGGCAGAAAATGAACCGCGAAAACGACAACAACAACGCGCTGGTTAAAGTGCTATCGACGCACCTAACCAACAATGACCGCATTGAGTTAATTCGCCACGAATTGCCCAACGTGTTGCCACTGTATCGCCAAGCGAAAGGCAAATAATGATGCAGCCACAAACGCAGCGTTTCGCGCTCACCGTGTCGTATGACGGCAGTCAGTTTTTTGGTTGGCAAAAGCAAGCCGATGGTGTGGTAACGGTGCAGGCTGCTTTGGAACACGCGCTCTCGTGCATTGCAGGCGAACCGATTGCCACCATTGCCGCAGGGCGCACCGACACAGGCGTACACGCCACAGGGCAAATCGTGCATTTTGACACGCAAGCACATCGCCCATTGAGCGCGTGGGTGCGTGGCGTGAACGCGCATTTGCCCGATGGCGTGGCGGTGTTGGCGGCACAAGCAGTAGAGCCAGCGTTTCATGCGCGATTTGATGCCACAGGGCGGCGTTATCGCTATTTGCTGGAATCCGCGCCTGTGCGCTCGCCCTTGTTGTATCGCCGCGCAGGTTGGACGCATTACGCGCTCAACACCGACCCAATGCAGGCTGCTATGAACTTATTGTTAGGCGAACATGATTTCTCGTCTTTTCGTGCCGCGCAATGTCAAGCCAAATCACCCATCAAAACCATGTATGCCGCGCAGTTGCAACGTGCAGGCTGTTTGATTAAGCTGGATTTTCACGCCAACGCCTTTTTGCACCACATGGTACGCAATTTGGTTGGCGCATTGGTGTATGTCGGTTGCGGACGATTGAGCGTGGCGGATTTTGCCGATTTATTAGCGCAGAAAAGTCGCCTGACCGCACCGCCCACGTTTATGCCAGACGGCTTGTATTTTGTGGGCGTGGATTACCCCGAGCAATGGAATGTGCCAACGGTAAGCCTGCCCGATTGGTTGTGAGCGAGATTAAGACAAAGCAGCCTGCACTTTATGTTGATGAAAAAGTGCAGGCTGCTTTTTTAGGTGATTTTTCTTTGTATCGCAAAAAAATGAAAGCCATTCTCAAATTGAATGCTAAAATACCGCTATCCAAACATAACCGCATTTTTTTGATGATGACCACACACACCACCCCATTCAATCGCACCATATTAACGATTTTATTATTCGGCGGACTTTTATCGTCACACGTAGCCCACGCCAACGACAACCCGACCGAACTCAAACAGCCAGCCGATTCCGCGCAGCAAAAATCGTGGCTCAACCAGCTTAATCAACAAGCCAAGCAGCCTGCACCGCAATCAGGCAGCGCAAATACATCGCCCAATCATGTAACCGATGCCGATTTAATCAAGCAGCCTGCACTTTTGGCGCAACTGTTGCAACAAGCCTTGAACACGCCCGAAACCGAGTTGATTCAATCGCTGGCAAACGCCTATCGCCAAACCGAAAACCCCGATGCTTTGCTGCTGGCGCGAGCAGACGGCATGGTGCTTCGTGGACAAAATCGCCTGTCCGATGCCATTGCCGCCTACGAGCGCATTGTGCAAACCCACAACGACACGCGCACACGCTTGGATTTGGCAGCCATGCAATTTGAAAACAAACAATGGCGCGATGCCGACCAGCAATTTGAATCCGCTAAACAAAACGAAGCCTTGCCCGATGCGGTGTTGCACAATGTGGCGCGATACCAAAACGCGATTGCCCAGCAGCAAGCGTGGCAGTTTGAGGCAGGCATCAGCCCCATTCGCAATCAAAACGTGAACGATGCGCCCGAAAAGCCGTATTGCTTGTATGGCATTTATTGCAGCACCACGCGCCCAATTAAGGCGACTGGTATTGGCTATTCTTTTGATTTTGCGAAACAATATTCGCTGCGTGGCAATCATTCGCTGGTGTTGCGCGGTCAGGTAAGCGGCACGCATTATATCAACCACGCGCAATATAACGATGCGTTTTTGCGTGTGCTGGCTGGTTGGCAATGGCAGGACAAAACGCGCACGATTGGCGTGTTGCCGTTTTACCAAGCGCAATTTTCGGGCAGCGATAATTTTGATAGCAAGCCGACTCAATCGGGTAGGGTGCTGCCGTATATGCTGGCACACGGCAACGGCTTGCAACTGAATTATGCGCAACAATATGGCACGCGCTGGCAAAGTTATCACTCGCTGGAAGGCTATCGCACGTTTTACCGCGAAACTGCTCGCGCCCAAAAACAAGACGGCTGGACGCACAGCACTTATCATTCGCTCGCCTTTCGCGCCACGTCCAATATGACGTGGTTTACGGGCTATCAATATTCGCGGTTCGCGCCCAAAAATCGCGATTTGGCAGGCAGTCGCAACAACGCGGCATTCCAACGCCACGCTATTAGTTTGGGCTGGTTGCAACGCTGGCAAACTTTGGGCGGATTGAATAGCCGCGTGGTGTATTCGTATGCCAAACGCCGTTATTCAGGCATTGCTACGCTGAGCAACGAAGCGCAACGCAATCACGAAACTTCGCTGCAATTGGCGTTGTCGCACGATAAATTGCAATATCGCGGATTGCAGCCGAGCTTGAATGTGCAGTTTAACCGCATTCGCAGCAATCGGCCGTGGGCGCAACGCAAATCGCATACAGTTTATTTGGGCTTGGATAAGTCGTTTTGATGACAAAGCAGCCTGCACTTTCAATAAAACAAAAGTGCAGGCTGCTTTTTTCACATTATTCATACTCACGCCATCAACCAACCCACAATCCCCGATGTCGCTACGGCAATCAACACAGTCGACATCATAGACAAGCGGCTGGCTGCCCATAGGGTTACTGCTATTGCCACCAGTTCATGCGGTTTGTCGGATACAAAATGTGGGGCGATGACGGCAATCAACACGCACCCAGGGGCGGCTTCCATCATACGCGCGGCGCGCGGGCTTAACTGGCGATTGCGTAGTGCAAAATAACCAATCAAGCGCGTGGAATAGGTAACGCACAGCATACCGATAATCGTGATAAACGATGTCCAACTTATCATGATTTTTTCTCCTGCATGGGCGCGAAATAGGCATACAACAAGCCCGATAGCGTGCCTAAAATCACATACCAGCCGCTTTTTGGCAGCAACAAATAAGTGCAGGCTGCTACGATAAGGCTAATTAGCCATGGTCGGGCAGCTGTCCAACCGCGCCACATTCCGCGTATCAACACCAAAAACACGGCTGGAAACGCCATGCCAAAGCCTAATTTTTCTACATCGCCCAGCACGGGCCCGAACAGCGAACCCAAAAAGCCGCAGCTCACCCACATTGTATAAAGCGTGAACGCGGTTCCCATGTAGTATTCGTAACTGAATGCAGGCTGCTTTGGCGCGTTTTGCTCACGTTTTTTGCTGTCGGCAATGCTCATCGCCCAGCTTTCATCGGTCATCACAAACAGCGCAGGCAGCAGTTTTTTGAGCGGCAAACCGCGCAAATAGGGCGCAAGTGCGGCTCCCATCAAAATATGGCGACTGTTAATCATCGCCGTCATCACGATAATCAACAACACGGGCAGCGGCGTAGTCCACAAGCCCACGGCGGCGAACTCCGAACCGCCTGCAAAATTCAAGCCCATCATCAGCACGGTTTCCAACATGCTCATGCCTTTTTGTCCTGCTTGTGCGCCCAAAATCAAGCCAAATGGAATCGCGCCAAACATAATCGGCAAGGCTTCTTTTATGCCGCGTTTGAATTCGGGTTGGGATAGAAATGTCATGTTTACTCCTGCAACTTCGGTGGCGACAATTTGTCTAACATCGCCAAAATGTTTTGTGCTGCGGCACGTCCTTCGGCTTGCGTCATCGGCGTGTTGCCCGATTTTCGCCCCGAAATAATCAAATCGCTCTGCGGCATTTCATCAAAAAAACGGCTCGGCTCGTTGAACTGCCACACGCCTTGTCGTTTGCGCTTTAAGCAATGCGTCATCGTTAGCTGCTGTTTGGCGCGTGTAATGCCCACATACATCAAACGCCGTTCTTCTTCCAAGCCGCCTTCTTCCACGCTATCGGAATGGGGAAAAATGCCTTCTTCGCAACCAACCAAGTACACAAACGGATATTCCAAGCCTTTTGATGCGTGCAATGTGGACAGGTTTACCGCGTCTATTTGTTCGCCGTCTTTGCCTTCTAGCAGCGTCATCAGCGCGATGGTTTGCGATAGATTAACCAGATTGCGCTCGCCGTCTTCGCCTTTTCGCGCCAGCCATTCGCACAAATCTTGCACGTTGCGCCAACGGTTTTCTGCTGCTTTGGGGCTGTCTTCGTTGCTGGTTTGTAAATGCTGTTCGTATTGAATATCGCGCAACAAATCTTGCACCGTTTCGCCAGCGTCATCGTCTTGGGCGCGGCGTGTGTAATCGTGCAACAAAGCCATAAATTGCTGCACGCTGTCTCGGCTTTTGCTAGACAACTCTGACAGTGCGTGCAGGCTGCTTGCGGCTTCAAACAAGCTGCATTCGTGTTGTTTGGCATATTCGTTGAGCTTGCCCAAAGTCGTGTCGCCAATGCCGCGTTTGGGCGTGGTGGCTGCGCGTAAAAACGCAGGGTCGTCATTTGGATTTGCCAGCAAACGCATATACGCCAACACGTCTTTGATTTCGGCTTTGTCGTAAAAACTTTGTCCGCCCGACAATTTGTAGGGAATCCGCGCCGCGCGTAAGGCTTCTTCAAACACACGCGCTTGATGATTGCCGCGATACAGCACTGCAAAATCCGCATATTCCGCGCCATAAACAATCTTATTTTTGGCGATTTGGTGGACGACAAATTCTGCTTCGCGTTGTTCGTTTTCACACGCAACCACGCGCACAGGCTCGCCTTCGCCCAAATTAGACCACAGCGTTTTGGGGAATAATTTGGCGTTGTTGGCGATGACTTGGTTAGCGATTTTCAAAATTCGCGCGGTAGAACGATAATTCTGTTCCAGTTTAATGACTTTGAGCTGCGGATAATCGTCTTGCAGTTTACGCAAATTTTCCATGTTTGCACCGCGCCACGCATAAATAGACTGGTCGTCATCGCCCACCGCAGTAAACATGCCTTCAAAACCAGCCAGCAAGCGCATGAGCGTATATTGGCAAGCGTTGGTATCTTGGCACTCGTCAATCAGCAAATAACGCAAACGCTTTTGCCATTTTTGACGCACTTCGCTATTGGATTGCAACAGCAAAGTCGGCAAACGAATTAAATCATCAAAATCAACCGCTTGATAATGAGTGAGCGTTTCTTGATACGAAGCATAAACGGTGGCGATTTGGCGTTCCCAATCATCGCAAGCAGCCTGCACCGCTTGTTCGGGCGTGATAAGCGCGTTTTTCCACAACGAGATTTGATGCTGCGCCTTGAACACCGATTCGCGCCCCGAGCTGCCCAATAATTCGCCCATAATTCTGCCGCTGTCGGAGCTATCCAAAATAGAAAAATTGCGTTTGTAGCCAATGTGCGGTGCTTCTTCGCGCAAAATCCGCATGCCAAGCGAGTGAAAAGTGGACACGGTCAAACCGCGCGTGTGTTCCTTGCCCAAGCGCAGCGCGATGCGTTCTTGCATTTCTTTGGCGGCTTTGTTGGTGAACGTGATAGCGGCGATGTGATGCGGTTTGTAGCCCGCTTGCGTAATCATATAAGCGATTTTTTCGGTGATGACGCGCGTTTTGCCACTACCAGCCCCAGCCAACACAAACAACGCGCCGCCCAAATATTCCACCGCTTCTTGTTGTTGTGGATTGAGTTTCATGGTGCGGATTGAAATCGGTAAAAAAGGGGGAGATTATAGTGCAGGCTGCTTTGGCGGTCAGCAAGAATAATCGCAGCGATTAAAAAAAATGAAGTTGTTTTTTTGTTTGTCTGACTTATTGTTACAAAAAGATTTTTTTATTGAAAAACGCATTAAAAAGCAGCCTGCACTTTTTGTGCTGCACGAAAACATATACAAACGCGATTCTTTACGATATATTACAAACCGCTACATCGCACGATGGCATATCGACACCGTTATAAGGAGACACACCCCATGACACAAGCAGCAGAACGCGTATTACACGCAGGTTTACGCAACAAAATCATGAGCGCGGAACAAGCCGCCGAGTTTATTCAAAATGGCATGATGCTCGCCGTTACAGGCTTTACAGGCGCAGGCTATCCCAAAGCTCTGCCCACTGCCATTGCCGAAAAAGCCAAAGCCGAACACGCTGCAGGTCGTCCGTTTAGCGTGGGCATGGTCACAGGTGCGTCCACCGCGCCCGAATGCGATGGCGTGTTAGCCGCCGCCAATGCCGTGCATTTTCGCAATCCATTCCAGTCTGACCCGACTTTGCGTAACAACATCAACGCAGGCAATATCGCCTATCAAGATATGCACTTATCGCACGTTGAACAGCAAATGCGTCAAGGCTTTTATGGCGAATTTGATGTAGCGATTGTGGAATTATCGGGTATTACCGCAGACGGAAAATTGATTCCAGCCATGGGCATTGGACATGCTAGCGAAGCGATTAAAGCCGCCAAAAAAGTGATTTTGGAAGTGAACTTTGCCCAAAGCGCCAAATTAGAAGGCATGCACGACGTTCAATTTGACATTGGTGTGCCGCCGCATCGTAAGCCCATCAACATTTTGCATCCGTTTGACCGCATTGGTACGCCTTATTTGGAATGCGATTTAGACAAAATTGTTGCTGTTGTTTTGACCAATGGCAGCGACCGCAACAGCAAATTTACCGAGCCTGACGATAATTCCAAACGCATTGCCGCGCAAATCATCGACTTTTTCAGCAACGAAGTAAAAGCAGGACGCTTGCCAAAAAACCTGTTGCCATTGCAATCGGGCGTGGGCAACGTGGCGAACGCGGTGATGGCAGGTTTGTTGGATTCGCCATTTGAAGATTTGACTGGCTACACCGAGGTATTACAAGACGGTATGTTGGATTTGATTATCGCAGGCAAAATGAAATCGGCATCGGCAACCGCTTTGTCGTTTAGCCCAGACGCATTGCAACGCTTCAACGACAACATCGATTTCTTGCGTGACAAATTGGTGTTGCGCCCAATGGAATTTACCAACAACCCAGAAGTGATTCGCCGTTTGGGCGTGATTGGCATGAACGCCATGATTGAAGCCGACATCTACGGCAACGTGAATTCAACGCACGTTATGGGTACAAAAATGATGAACGGCATTGGCGGTTCGGGCGACTTTACGCGCAACGCATTCTTCTCATTCTTCGTGTCGCCATCGGTAGCAAAAGACGGCGCGATTTCGTGCATTGTGCCTATGGTTTCGCACCACGACCACACCGAGCATGACGTGATGTTCATCGTTACCGAACAAGGTATGGCGGACTTGCGCTGCAAATCGCCACGCCAACGCGCCCAGTTAATTATTAACAACTGCGCCCACCCAGACTACCGCGATATGTTGCGCGACTACTACGACCGCGCCGAAAAAGCAGGCGGTTTGCACACGCCACACTTGTTGTTGGAAGCCTTGTCTTGGCATCAACGCTTTGTGGAAACAGGCGATATGCGCGTGAAGTAATTATTTAGTTGGACAAAAAAGCAGCCTGCACTTTTGATTTCGTTCAAAGTGCAGGCTGCTTTTGTATGCTTACATTATTTACGCGAGCCAGCCATACGATTGATGATTTTTTCGCCTTTGACTTGATGCACAATCGCCATAACAATGTGTCCAGCCGCCAACGCAAACAGCAACCAAGCCAAATTGCCATGCGCCATATTACCGATTTGTGTCATCCACTCAATTTTTTCGGGGGCAGCACCCATCACTTCTACGCCAAATACTTTGAGCGAGCCACGCGCTGAACCGTATTGGCGAATCAAGCCCACCATAGGCACGGCAATCATCAACACATACAAACCCAAATGACCCAGCTTCACGATTAAATTGCCGTGTGGGCGATTTTTTACGTTTAGCGCAGCCCAAATCACGCGCACCACAATCAAAATCATCAACAAAAAGCCGACTGATTTGTGCAAGCCCATTAGGCTGTAATAGTCTTCGTTGAAGTTCCACATAGCGGCTGTGAACAGCATCACGGCAAATGCGGCTGCCATTGACCAGTGCAATAAGCGCGAGATTGTGCCGTAGTATTGTTGATTGTCTTTCATGGTTTGTGTCCTTTGTTGGTTATTAGAAATGGAAAGACGCGGATTATAATGGAGTACTTGGTTAAATTTCTTTAACATGATGAATTAAAATATAAAACAGTTTTTCTTAATAGGAAACCGTAAAAAATATTTGGCGATATTGGTGTTTGGTATTATAATTCGCGCTTCTTTGGTGGGTCGCCTTGCATGGTGATTTCAGGCAACGGGTCAGGGGCGGAAGCCAGCAGCCCACTTGGAAAAGTCAGTGCCAAGGGTTCGGCTCGCCACCTAATTCAAAAAGCTCGCTACTTTGTGTAGCGGGCTTTTTTATTGTGCGAAGTTAAGCGTAGGTGTGGCGGTGCAACGCCACGTTCTGAATCATATAGTGAATTAAATTTAGATTAGTACCGCGTTGCCAACTCCCTTATGTACTAGCTGTACACGGCGGTCGTTGTCGCCTTGTCCTAATCTAAATTTAATCCACTCTACTAAAAATAGAGAATAGGGAGTGCAGGCTGCTTTGGTGCGTCAAAAAGCAGCCTGCACTTTATTTGGGCGATTTGATTTTGCGCCATTTGTACAAAGGCAAACGATACGCCAGCAGCGCGACAATAATCAATGCGCCGCCTGCGATTTTGTGTAGCGATAGTGTTTCGCCGAGCAGAATCACGCTAAACACGAGTGTCCACACGGGTTCTAGCACCATAATCATGGCGGCGTTGCCGATGTCGCAATGTTTTTGGGCGTGGGTTTGCAGCAGATAGCGGAAGTTGGTAATCAGCAAGGTGGCGATGATGACCTAGCCGTACGTTGCGCCTGATAGTGGGAATTGCCATGTTTCAAACAGCAGGGAATAGCCGCTGCATACGATGCCTGTGATGCCGAGCTGTATGGTGGTGAGCGGCAGGGCTGGGAAGTTGCGCGAAAATTGGTTGCTGAGTACAAAAAATAGTGCGCCCATGAGCGATGCTGCGCCAAATAGCAAGCTGCCGAGCGATAGATGCCACAGGGGGCGACCGTTATTGAGCAGGGCGAGTCCGCAAGCGGCAATGGCGAGTGATAGCCACAAGATTCGGGCTGGGCGGTTGCGAAATAGTAGCCACGATAGTAACGGTGTGAGTAGCATGGATAGGCTTAACAAAAACGCGCCTTCGCCAAAATGTTGGCTGTGGGCGACGCCTTGTATCCACAAAAAGATGTTGCCCGAAAAGGCTAGGCTGATGCAGGCTGCTTGGGCGATTTGTTGGCGCGAAAATTGCCGAAAATGGGGTAGGGCAAACGGCAAAAACAGCAGCGATGCAACCATGAAGCGTATGCCTAAAAAGCCTGCTGGTGGGAGTTCTGCCAGCGCGGCTTTGGAGACAAACCAGCCTGCGGCGGCAAATAGGGTTACGATGAAAAATAGGATTTCGCCATAGTATTTTTGCATGATTTAGCCTGTCCACGTCCAACGGTGGTTCATTGCGCCTAGCACGGAATTGGGGTATTTGTCGTGCCCTAGGCTGCCGTTGTAGCGAGCGAGTGCGCGGTGCATATTGCCGTTTTCTAGGTTGCTGTAATGGCGCAAAATGGTGCAGCCGTAGCGTAAATTGGTTCGCACATCAAATAGATTGTGGTTTTCGTTGCCGATGTAGCGTTGCCAAAAGGGCATGACTTGCATCAAGCCTTTTGCGCCGACGCTGCTCATGGCGTATTGGCGGAACGCGCTTTCTACTTCGATTAAGCCGAGTACCATTTGTGGGTCTAGGTCGGCGCGTGTGGCTTCGTAGTGAATCATGGTGAGTAGGCGGCGGCGATAGAGTTCGTTGTCCACAAAACGGGTTAGGCGCACCGACATTTCGTTGAGCCAGCGTTGGGCATCGGTGGCGCGGTCAAACACCAAATAGGGCGGGCTGGCGTGTTCTACCGATTGGCGCATGATGCTGGCAACGTCATCGGACAGCGTTTCTTCGCGTTGTGCGCCTGCGTGTAAGCTGGGCGAGAGCAGCAAAAAGCAGCCTGCACCCAAGATTTGGCGACGTGTGTAAACAGAATTTGGCATGGTAAACAAAATATAAGCAAAGCAGCCTGCAAAAATAAGTGCAGGCTGCTTTTGTTGCAGAAAAATTAACCGTAGCGTTTTTGGAATTCAGTCATAAAGTCAATTAAGGCTTCTACGCCTTGCAATGGCATGGCGTTGTAGATGCTGGCGCGCATACCGCCGAGCGATTTGTAGCCGCGCAATAATTGCAAACCGCGTGTGGTAGATTCTTGTGCAAACAATTCGTCCAATTCTGCATTGCCTGTGGTGAAAATCACGTTCATTTTAGAACGCGCACCTGGATGGACGTGGTTTTGATAGAAGCCGCCGCTGCCGTCAATCGCGGCATACAGTGTTTTGGCTTTGAGCGTGTTAATCGTGTCCATTTGCGCCACGCCGCCTTGCGATTGCAACCAACGGAACACCAAGCCCGAAATGTAAATCGGATAAGTGGCTGGCGTGTTGTACATGCCTTGTTTCTCAACGTGCGATTTGTAGTTCCACACATCAGGCACGCGGCTAGAACAGCGGTCGAGCAAGTCTTCGCGGATAATCACAATCGTTGCGCCAGATGGACCGATGTTTTTTTGTGCGCCTGCGTAAATCACACCAAAATCGCTCACGTTTACTTTGCGCGACAAGATTTCGGACGACATATCGCAAATCAACGGTGGCATGCCGTCTTCCAATTTGGGGATTTCGCGGTATTGTAAGCCATGCACGGTTTCGTTAATCACAAAATGCACAAAGGCGGAATCTTTATCAATGTCCCAAGACGACACAGGCGGCAAGTTTTTGTATTGGTAATCGCGTTTGCCGTCGGCTGCTAAGTGAATGGTGGCATCGCTTAATTTACCCATTTGCGAGTGCGCGATTTCTGACCAGTTGCCTGTTACCACGCTATCTACACGTTTGAAGCCGTCGGCAAAATTCATTACAACTTGGTTGAACTGCGCCGATGCACCGCCTTGCAAAAACAATACTTTATAGTTGTCGGGAATGCTCATCAGTTGGCGCAAATCTTGTTCGGCGTGATACAAAATGCTGGCAAACACGTCTGAACGGTGCGACATGGTCATCACAGAAAAGCCTGTGCCGTTGTAATCAAACATTTCGCTTTGGGCGGTGCGTAACACGCTTTCGGGCAAAACGGCTGGGCCTGCGGAGAAGTTGTAGATTGGAAATTCGCGCATGGTGTGTTCTTCTTATTAGTGGGTTAAAAAAAGAAAAGTGATTGTATGCTTGTGTTAGGGGCAAGGCAATAGCGTTTGCAGATTTTGTTCGCATTGTTGCGCCAAATCGGGCAGGGCAAGGGCGCGGATTTGGGCGACTTGTTGGGCAATGGCAAGCAAGTTGGCTGGCGTATTGATTTGATTTTTGATGCCAAACGGGCTATCGGTTTCCAACAAAATATCGCTCAACGCAAGCTGACTGGTGAGTTGGCGGACTTTTTTGGCGTGGGGATTGAGCAGCAGCGTGCCGATGCCAATTTTGAAACCGTGTCGCAACAGCAATTTGGCTTCTTCCATGCTGCCCGAAAAAGCGTGGGCAATGCCGCCTTGCGTAAATTGGGTGCGTTGCAGGCTGCGAACAATGGCGGCGGTGGCTTTGAGATTGTGCAAAATAATCGGGCGTTGATGTTGTTGCGCTAAATCTAGTTGCGCTTCAAACAGTTGAATTTGCAGGCTGCTTTGTGTTTCTGGCTGACTTTTGTCGTAAAAATCCAAGCCGATTTCGCCTAGCCATAAGCGTGGATTGTGTTGCAAATATTGTGCCAAATCCGCCAAGCAGCCTGCACTTTCGGTTTGCACAAACCACGGGTGTATGCCTATTGCACCAGCGCGAATCATGGACTGGCACAACAAATCGGATAGGTGCGCCCAATCGTTTGGCTCGGCAGTTGGCACAATCATGCCTGTGATGCCTGATTGCTGGGCTTGGGCGAAAATATCGGGCAGCCTGCACCGTAAAGCAGGGTCGGCAAGGTGGCAATGGGTGTCGGTGAACATGATAGTTGAGTGCAGGCTGCTTTTTATTTAAACAACAAAATCAACAACAAAACCAACGCAATCATGCCCAGCCAAAAATTCTGGCGGCGTTGGCTGGCGATTAAGTGAATATACGCATCGCGCATTTCTTTTTGTCGTGCTTCATCAACCAGCGCGTTGATTTTGCGTGGCAAGCTGGGTAAGATTTCCGCCCAATCAGGGGCTTCGTCTTTTAGATTGCGTAACAGGGCGCGTACGCCAATTTGTGAATCCATCCATTTAATCAAAAACGGACGCGCGGTTTGCCATAAATCTAAATTTGGGTCTAGTTGTCGCCCCAAGCCTTCAATATTGAGCAGGGTTTTTTGTAGCAACACCAACTGCGGTTGAATTTCTACATTAAAACGGCGACTGGTTTCAAACAAACGCATCAACACAATACCAAACGAAATTTCTGCCAACGGTTTATTGAAAATCGGCTCGCAAACAGCGCGAACGGCAGATTCTAAATCTTCGGCGCGAGTTTGTGGCGGCACCCAGCCCGATTCAATGTGCGCGGTGGCAACTCGGTGGTAATCGCGGTTAAAAAACGCCAAAAAGTTAATCGCCAAATAGCGTTTGTCGTAGTCCGTCAGGCTGCCGACAATGCCAAAATCTAGCGCAATATAGCGTCCGTCTGGCGCAACTAAAATATTCCCAGGGTGCATATCGGCATGAAAAAAACCGTGTTTAAACACTTGGGTAAAAAAGATTTCTACGCCAAACGTGGCGAGTTTGTGCAAGTCAATGTTTTGTTCGCGCAGGCGGTCAATGTCGGAAATGGGCGTGCCGTCCATCCATTCAATCGTCAAAACTTCGCGACTGCAATAATCAAAATACACTTGCGGCACAATCAGCATATCGCTGTTTTCAAAATTGCGGCGCAACTGGCTGGCATTGGCGGCTTCGCGCAGCAAATCCAGTTCATCGTGCAAATATTTATCAAACTCGGCAACCACTTCGCGTGGTTTTAGGCGTTTTCCATCGGCAAACAAGCGTTCAATGCAGCCTGCACCCAATCGCATTAACGCCAAATCTTGTTCAATGATTTTGGTTAAATTGGGGCGCAACACTTTGACGGCAACCGCTTCGCCTGTAAACAAAGTAGCGCGATGCACTTGGGCAATAGACGCGCTGGCAACGGGCTGTGGGTCAAAATCGGCATACAATTCGTGAATGGGTTTGCCCAGCGATTGTTCGATTTGTTGGCGCGATAAGTCAATGTCAAATGGTGGGACTTTGTCTTGCAGTTTGGACAATTCTTGCGCGTAGGCAGCAGGCAGCAAGTCGGGGCGCGTGGACAGCACTTGACCCAGTTTAACAAAAATCGGGCCTAAACTTTCCAACGCCAAACGCAATCGCACAGGCAAGGGCTCGCTGGCAAAGCGTTTGGACGCAGGCAGCCTGCACAATAATTGGCGTAACCAAGTGGCGCGAACGTGCGGCAAAATCATGTCGGTTAAGCCATAGTGGTAAACCGTTTTGGCAATGGTGGAAAAACGAGAAAGCCATTTCATAGTGGTGTTTTTTGAGCGCAAAAGAAAGGCGCATTATACGCAATTTGTCGGTAATCAGCAGGCAATAAATAGGCAAAATCGGGTATAATGGCAGAATTTTGTGCATGATAGGATTCAAAGCAGCCTGCACATTTTCAATTTAAATTTCTGTTACAAGACATCAACATGACCGAACAAGCTCAATCTCAACAAACCCCCCAACAAGAATACGGCGCAGACAGCATTCAAGTATTAGAAGGCTTGGAAGCCGTCCGCAAACGCCCAGGTATGTACATCGGCGACACGCAAGACGGCTCGGGCTTGCACCACATGGTGTTTGAAGTGCTGGACAACGCCATTGACGAAGCACTCGCAGGGCATTGCGACAACATCACCGTAGCCATTAACGCCGATGAATCCATTACGATTGAAGACAACGGGCGCGGCATTCCCACAGGCATTCACCCCAAAGAAGGGCGTTCTGCTGCCGAAGTGATTATGACGATTTTGCACGCAGGCGGTAAATTTGATAACAACAGCTACAAAGTGTCGGGCGGTTTGCACGGCGTGGGCGTGTCTGTGGTGAATGCGCTGTCGGATTGGCTGAAATTGACGATTTGGCGCGACGGCAAAGAGCATTTTGTGGAATTTCATCGCGGCGAAACAGTAGAGCCGCTCAAAGTCGTGGGCGATTGCGACCCGAACAAACACGGCACGCGCGTTCAATTTTTAGCTAGCGAAGAAACGTTTGGTTTGGTGCAATACAAATTTGAAACGCTCGCCAAACGTATCCGCGAATTATCATTTTTAAACAATGGTGTCAAAATTGAATTGTTTGATAAACGCGACGGCAAACACGAAAATTTTGCCGAAAGCGGCGGTGTAGTCGGTTTTGTGCAATACACGACTGGCAGCAAAAAACCGTTACATGACAAAGTGTTTTACGCGATTGGCGAAAAAGACGGCATGACTGTGGAATGCGCGATGCAATGGAACGAAAGTTACCAAGAATCGGTGCAATGTTTTACCAACAACATTCCGCAACGCGACGGCGGTACGCATTTGACGGCGTTGCGCCAAGTGATGACGCGCACAATCAACAATTATATTGATAAAAATGAAATCGCGAAAAAGGCGAAAATTGACACATCGGGCGATGATATGCGCGAGGGTTTGACTTGCGTGTTATCCGTGAAATTACCTGACCCGAAATTCAGTTCGCAAACCAAAGATAAATTGGTGTCTAGCGAAATCGCGCCTGTTGTGAATGAAGTGTTATCGCAAGCCTTGTTTGAGTTTTTGGAAGAAAATCCGAATGATGCGAAAATCATTTGCGGCAAAATCGTGGAAGCAGCGCGTGCGCGTGAAGCGGCACGAAAAGCGCGTGAAATGACGCGCCGTAAGGGTGTAATGGACGGCTTGGGCTTACCTGGCAAATTAGCAGATTGCCAAGAAAAAGACCCTGCGTTATCAGAACTTTATCTTGTGGAGGGCGATTCCGCAGGCGGTTCGGCGAAACAAGGGCGCGACCGTAAATTCCAAGCGATTTTGCCGTTGAAAGGTAAAATTTTGAATGTGGAACGTGCGCGTTTTGAGCGTATGTTGGCGAGTCAGGAAGTGGCGACGCTGATTACTGCGTTGGGTACGAGCATTGGTAAGGAAGAATTTAATCTGGAAAAATTGCGCTATCATCGCATCATCATCATGACCGATGCGGACGTGGACGGCGCACATATTCGCACGCTGTTGCTGACGTTCTTCTATCGCCAAATGCCTGAATTGATTGAGCGTGGCTATGTTTACATCGCGCAACCGCCGCTTTACAAGGCAAAACATGGCAAGCAGGAACGCTACCTGAAAGATGAGCAGGAAAAAGATGAATTTTTGCTGGGCTTGGCGGTAGATAAGGCGAAAATTGTTTCAGGCAGCCGTGTGTTGGAAGGCGCGGAATTGTTGCGTGTGGCGAAACAATTTTTACGCGCAAAAAATACGATTGCGGAAGAAAGTCGTGTAATTGATTCGGCGGTGTTACGCGCTTTGATTGATATTGAACCGATTGATTTTACAACGGAAAACAGCGTTCAGGCAGCCATTAGCGCGTTGAATGTGGTTTTGGAAAAACAGGAAATTGCGCTGGAACACGTTGTCGGCAACGAAGGCGGTCATTTCATCAAAATCACACGCCAATTACACGGCAATATGGCGATTTCGTATCTTGACCAAAAATTTGTGGACAGCAAGGCTTATCAAATTTTGCTGAAAACGGCGCAACAGCAACGTGATTTGATTGATGCAAGCGGCGCGGATTTGTTCAAGGGTGAAGGCGAAGCGCAACACGTTACTTCATTTGAGCAAGCGTTGGATATTTTGTTGCAAAACGCGCAAAAAGGCATGATGATTCAACGCTATAAAGGTTTAGGCGAGATGAACCCTGAACAGCTTTGGGAAACAACGATGAATCCTGAAGTGCGCCGTTTGTTGAAAGTGCGAATTGAAGATGCGATTGCGGCTGATGAAACGTTTGTTACGTTGATGGGCGATGAAGTTGAGCCGCGCCGTAACTTTATTGAAGCGAATGCGCTGATTGCTCAAAATATTGATATTTAAACCATAAAAGCAGCCTGCACTTTTTAAAAATAGGGTGCAGGCTGCTTTTTAAATGGTTTACGAGCGATTTTCTAACTTGGCTGGTGTGTTATCGTTGGATTTGGGCTGCACCACAAAATCGCCGTCAATAATGTCATCGTCATGCGGTTTGCTGGATTGACTGCGCTGTCCGTAGGCAAAATGTTGCTCAAAATGGGCTTGATTTTGCGTGCTGGCAATCGGTTTGCCCTTAAACGGAATCAGCAACAACAGCGCAACAATGCTAGACAAGAAACCCGGAATCATCAGCAAAAAACCCGCCATGGGAATGCGAATCGGCAGCAGCATTTGATACCATGAAATTTGCCCTTTGTTTCGCAGCAATTCGCCCGCCATAAGCACTTTGCTGATGCCTGCATTGCGGCGAATCAGAAACGAGCCAACAAAAAAGCTCAAAATAATCAAAGCAAAAGCGGCTAATCCGCCAATCATTTTGCTAACCAGAATAATAGATAAAATTTCCAGCGCAATGGAAATCAAGAAAAAAATGCCGATAAATTGCATGGTGTTGTCCTTTGTTTTACAGTCGGTGCCAAGTCGCAAAGATAAAGCCAAGTTTGTGTGAAAACAAGATAATGTCTGCGAAACAAGGCGTAAAAAACCGTAAATATCCAGCCGAGCCAAGTGCAGGCTGCTTTTTAAGGAGTATGCGTAATGCGTTTACCTAATTTTTCAATGATTTATGTATTGGCGATTAGCCTGCTGCTGTCGGCGTGTTCGGGCGTGTCCAATAACACGGCAAGCGGTTCGTGCAATTCGCCCAGCATGGGCTTTTATTGCGTGAAAGCGGGCGATAATTTGTATCGCATCGGGCAAAGATATGGCGTGTCGGTTGCCAATCTCAAATCGTGGAATCAACTGAATGGCGACCATATTCGCGCAGGACAAATGTTGCGCGTACAAAAAAGCACCGCTCGCAGCAGCACCAGCAGCAAGCAGCCTGCAAGCGCGACTTCTCTGCTGATGCCTGTGGCGGACGGTACGATTATTCAGTCGTATTCCGATAGCACGCGCAGTATTCAAATTGCCGCACCGCAAGGGTCAAACGTGTTGGCGGCGGCGGACGGCATGGTTATTTATGCTGGCGAAGGCTTGCGCGGCTATGGCAAATTGATGTTGATTCAGCATAGCAATCAACTGATTACGGCATACGCGCACAATCAAACTTTGTTGGTGGGCAAAAATGCGCGAGTGAAGCGCGGTCAGCCTGTGGCAACGGTTGGCAATACCGCTCGTGCCGATGGACGAAGTGCGCTGCATTTTGAAGTGCGACTTAATGGCAAAGCGGTTAATCCTGCGCCGTATTTGAATGGTGCGATGAAAAGCAGCCTGTATTTTCATTTGATGTGGTGTGCAGGCTGCTTTGTTGATTTGGGCGGTGGCAACGTTGTATAGCCGCGTGCGATTGGGTATGCATTATCCGATTGATTTGTTTGTGTCGGTTTGGATTGCGTGGGGTGGCATGGGTGTGTATTCGCATGGGGATTGCCTAAATGGGCGAGCCATTTCAATCAATCCAAATAAAACAGAAAGTAAATATTATGAACGTAGAAGAATTTTTAGCCAAAGAACAAGCCGCTGCGCAAAATTATCGCTGCGGATTTATTGCGATTGTGGGTCGTCCGAATGTGGGCAAATCCACGCTGATGAACCATTTAATTGGGCAGAAAATCAGCATTACCAGCAAAAAAGCGCAAACCACGCGCCATAAAGTAACGGGGATTTACACGGATGATACGGCGCAATTTGTGTTTGTGGATACCCCAGGCTTTCAAACCGACCATCGTAACGCTTTGAATGACCGCTTGAATTTGAATGTAACCGAAGCGATGAGTGGCGTTGATGCGATTGCGTTTGTATTGGAAGCGATGCGATTCACGGAAGCTGACCGCACGGTGTTGAAACAGTTGCCGAAAAATACGCCTGTTGTGTTGGTGGTAAACAAAATTGATAAAGATAAGGCGAAAGACAAACTCGCGCTCAATGCGTTTATTGAGCAAGTTCGCGCAGAATACGAATTTGCGGCGGTGGAAGTCGTGAGCGCAAAACACGGTTTACGCATTGCGAATTTGTTGGAAACGCTGAAACCGTTCCTGCCTGAAAGTGTGCCGATGTACCCCGAAGACATGGTTACGGATAAATCCAGCCGTTTCTTGGCGATGGAAATTGTGCGCGAAAAATTGTTCCGCTATTTGGGCGAAGAATTGCCGTACGCGATGAATGTGGAAGTGGAGCAATTTAAAGAAGAAAACGGTATGTATCACATTTATATCGCGGTTTTGGTGGACAAGGAAAACCAAAAACCGATTGTCATCGGCAAAGGTGGCGAAAAACTGAAAAAAATGTCCACCGAAGCGCGTTTGGATATGGAAAAACTATTTGATTGCAAAGTGTTTTTGAAAGTTTGGGTGAAAGTGAAATCGGGTTGGGCGGACGATATTCGTTTCTTGAATGAATTGGGTTTATGATGAAAAATCAACAAGATGAAATCAACCGCGTGCAGGCATTATACCGCGAATGGACGCAGCTTTTGCCGCAGTTGCAAGCCGATTTGGCGCGTTATAAACGAGCTGCCAACTTGGTGGCGCAACTGGAAGCGTTTTACACCGATGGCAGCTATATGGCGTTGATGGAAGCCGAGCAACAAGGCGCGGTGTTTGATACGCAAACGGCTGGCGAATACAGCATTTTGAGCGAGGACGCGATATTTAACGCGCTGGGCGATTTTCGCCACATCACGCTGCAACGGCTCAAAAGCGCAGTGGCAGCATTGGACAGCGAGTAAGCAGCATGGCGTTGTTGGATATTTTGCCGTTTACGCACGAGTTGTTGCGCCAACACATTCGCGTGGGCGATACGGTCATGGACGGCACGGCTGGCAATGGGTATGACACGGCATTTTTGGCGCAATGCGTGGGCGAATCGGGCAGGGTAGTGGCGTTTGACATTCAAAGAGCGGCGATTGAAGCCACACAAAATCGCCTGTTACAACTGGGTTTGACTGACCGCGTGCAGCTGATTCAGGACGGACATCAACACGCGGCGCAATATATCTCGCAGCCCTTGTCGGCAGCGGTGTTTAATTTTGGCTACTTGCCACGTGGCGACAAAAGCATTACCACGCAAGCGCAAACCAGCGTTGCCGCGGTGCAGGCTGCTTTGGACGCATTGCAAGCGCAGGGCATAGTGTGCGCGGTGTTGTATAGCGGTCATGCGGCTGGCAAACCCGAAATGCAGGCGTTGCTTGACTATGCCAGCAGCCTGCCACACAATCGCTTCCGCGTTTTGCGCTACGAATTTATCAATAAGCAAAATTGTCCGCCCATATTGTTGGCGATAGAAAAATTGGTTTAAAAGTAAAGGATTGAATAATATGGAAAGTTTGTATATTCCCATTAAACATACGCACGTTTTTTTGATTACGTTGAGCATTATTTTGTTCAATATTAAATTTTGGCTGAAATTTATGCAGCCACAAAAACCATTGCATTTGCTGTGGCGCATTGTGCCGCACATTAACGACAGTATTTTGCTGTTTACAGGCATGATGATGATGGTGATTGCGAAGTGGGCTCCGTTTGGCGCAAGTAAATGGCTGGGCGTGAAATTGTGCTTGGTGGTAACGTATATGGTGTGCGGTATTTTTGCGATTCGTAGCCCAGCGCGTACAACAAAAGCGTGGATTGCGTATGGCGCGGCGATGTTTGTGGTGGCGTGCGTGGTGTATTTGGCGCGATTTAAGCCGATTTAAATCAATAAGATAAAAAATATGAAAAGTGCAGGCTGCTTTGTTGTAGGCATGAGTGCATACAGAACAAGCAGCCTGCACATTTAATCAACAAAATATAGTGATTTAAATTTAGATTAGTACGGCGTTGCCAACTCCCTTATGTACTACGCGTACACGGCGGTCGTTGTCGCCTTGTCCTAATCTAAATTTAAACCACTATAAAAAACAAAAAAGGAATACACAAATGACCCAAGAACTAGAACGTGACAGCATGGCATACGATGTCGTGATTGTGGGCGCAGGTGTGGCAGGCTTGTCGGCAGCCATTCGCTTGAAACAACTTGCCGCCAAACAAGAGCATGAAATCAGCGTGTGCGTGTTGGAAAAAGGCAGCGAAGTGGGCGCGCACACTTTATCAGGCGCGGTGATTGACCCACGTGCATTGAGCGAACTGTTCCCCAACTGGCAAGAATTGGGCGCACCGCTGCAACGCTCGGTGGAACACGATGAAATCTGGTTTTTAACGCAAGACAAATCGTGGCAAATGCCGATTGTGCCGCCCAGTTTTCAAAATCATGGCAACTATATTATTAGCTTGGGTTTGTTGTGCAAATGGTTGGCGGAACAAGCCGAGCAGTTGGGCGTGGAAATTTACGCAGGTTTTGCCGCTGCCGAAGTGTTGTATCACGAAAATGGCGCGGTAAAAGGTGTGGCAACGGGCAATATGGGCGTGGGCAAAGATGGCGAGCCAACCGATTCGTTTCAGCTTGGCATGGAATTGCACGCGCAACAAACAATTTTTGCCGAAGGGGCGCGTGGCTCGTTGAGCAAACAAATCATCAAGCAATTTCAATTAGATAAACATTGCCAAGCGCAAACGTATGGCTTGGGCATCAAGGAAATTTGGGAAGTGCCAGCCGAACAATGTCGCGCAGGCACGGTGATTCATACTATGGGTTATCCGTTGGATAGCCAAACTTATGGCGGTTCGTTTATTTATCATTTGGACAACAATCAAATCGCGCTGGGTTTGGTGGTGGGGCTGGATTATCAAAATCCGTATTTGTCGCCATTTGAAGAGTTGCAACGCTTGAAATTGCACCCCAAAGTTCGCGCCATGTTGGAAGGTGGTCGCCGAATCGCTTATGGCGCACGCGCTTTGGTGGAGGGCGGTTTGCAAAGTTTGCCAAAATTGAGTTTTGCTGGTGGCGCGTTGGTGGGCGATGCGGCTGGCTTTTTGAACGTGCCACGCATTAAAGGTAGCCACACGGCAATGAAATCGGCAATGTTGGCAGCCGAAGCGATTTTCCCATTGCTGGAAAACAGCGAACAAGAGCAGCCTGCACACGGCAAAACCGCAGCGCGTTATCAAGGTTTGTTTGAAAACAGTTGGTTATACCAAGAATTGCGCGCCGCGAGAAACATTCGTCCTGCGTTCAAATGGGGCTTGTTGCCTGCGATGGCATACACTGCGTTGGAACAATATGTGTTCAAAGGCAGAACGCCTTGGACGTTGAAGCACCACGGCAGCGATGCAAGCAGCCTGCAACTGGCGGCAAATTGCACACCGATTGATTACCCCAAACCAGACGGCAAATTGACGTTTGACCGATTGAGCAGCGTGTTTTTGGCAAATGTGTCGCACGAAGAAAACCAGCCTGCACATTTGCAACTGTTGCGCCCAGATGACGCGATTGCAGTCAATTGGCAGCAATACGCCAGCCCTGAAACGCGCTATTGCCCAGCAGGCGTGTACGAAATCGTGCAAGAGCAGGGCGCAGAACCGCGTTTGCAAATCAACGCCGCAAACTGCATTCATTGTAAAACGTGCGACATCAAAGACCCAACGCAGAATATTCAATGGAATTGCCCAGAAGGCGGCGGTGGCCCAAATTATGGGGCGATGTAGAATCGTGTAGCGGAAAATGTGCAGGCTGCTTTGGAGCTATTCTAAAAGCAGCCTGCACATTCGTTTTCTGCTATAATCCGCCCATTTTTCGCGCCTAACAATATGCAGGCTGCTTTTCGCGCGAAGTCATTATAGTGATTTAAATTTAGATTAGTACGGCGTTGCCAACTCCCTTATGTACTAGCTGTACACGGCGGTCGTTGTCGCCTTGTCCTAATCTAAATTTAAACCACTATAAAATCACATTACTTTTTGAGAATCACTTTATGTTTCATATTATTGAAAAATACCGCATGCCAGCGCAATTATTGTTGGGCGCGATTGGTATTTCGTTTATTGGATTTGGCTTGGCTAATTTTGATATTTCAACCGACAAAAACTACATTGTCCGTGTGGGCGACCAATATATTACGCGCGATGCCTTGGAGATTGCCATTCGCAATAGCGAGCAATCGGGTGGCGTTGCCGACCGCAATCAAGTGTTCCAAATTTTATTGAATCGTGCCTATTTGCAAGAAGGTGCAAAACGCTTGGGCATTGTGGTTTCCGATGCGCAAATCAAACAAGCGGTGGTGGATACGCCCGAATTTCACGATGCTAATGGCAAGTTTGACCCAGCTAAATTCCAAGCCTTTTTGCAGCAAACGCATTTGAGCGAAGAGCAATTTATGGCGCAAGAACGCGAGCGTTTGACTTTGACTGTGCTGCTCAACACGCTCAATCAAGGCACGGTTAGCGATGAGCAAGCCATGCAGTTTGTGAACGCGCGATTTGCTGAACGCACCATTCGTACCAGCGTCTTCAATCCCGAAAATTACGCAAAAGACGTGAAAATCGATGACGCAAGTCTGCAAAAATTCTACGATGCCAACAAGCAAACTTATGCTTTGCAGCAGGGCGTGAAATACGATTATATTGTGTTGTCGCCCAAAGATTTGTTGGACAAACAAACCGTGAGCGATGCCGAAGTGCAGGCTGCTTTGAAAGACGCGCAAGCCAATGCCAAACCAACACGTAAAATCGCACATATTTTGATTGAAGCACCCAAATCGGCAGACGAAGCCACGCGCAGTAAAGCCAAAGCGCAAGCCGAACAAGTGGCAAAAGAAGCGCAAGCCGCGCCTGAAAAATTTGCTGATTTAGCCAAACAATATTCGCAAGATGCAGGCTCGGCGCAATCGGGCGGCGAGTTGGGTAATTTTGCCAAAGACGGTTCATTGCCAGCCCCTGCGTTGGAAGAAGCGGCATTTAAACTGGGCGAAGGCGAAGTGAGCGGTGTGGTGGAAACCGATTTTGGCTACCACATTGTGCGCGTAACCGATATTCAAGCGATCGATGTAGCGGCTTTGACCGAACGTGTGCGCCGCGAGTTGCAAGAGAAAAAAGCGCAACAAGCCTACAACAAAATGCGCGATGAATTGAGCGAAGCTGTGTTTGCCAGCAACAACGATTTGGCAGCCGCCGCCAGCAAATTTGGTTTGACAGTGCAAAAACAAGGCGAATGGCTGACTCGCGCTAATGCAGCGGAATTGAAAGTGCCAACCGCGGTGGTAGATGCGGCGTTGAGCGATGAAATATTCAGCAAAAAACAAACGTCTGATGCAATTTCGGCAGACGGCGCAACGTGGTTTGTTCGCCCGACTGAAACCCGTGCAGCAGGCACAGAACCGTTGGCAAATGTGCGTGAACGTGTGCAGGCAGATTGGGTGCGTTCGGAAAGTGTGCGTTTAGCGCGTGAAGCGGCGCAAAAAGCAGTTGAAGCCTTGCGTAAGGGCGAAACGCCAACTTTGGCGTGGATGCCAGAGCAAAAAGTTGTGCCGATGCAAGTGCAGGCGTTAATTTTGCCGCAAGATTATGCTCAATTTATTGCCGCGCAACCGAAAAATGGCAAACCTGCTTTTGCGGTGGTAGAGCGCGGTGGCATGGTGGAGTTGGTGGAGGTGAAGAGTATTGCCACGTTGAACGACCCGAAAATTTTGAATGCCATTAAAGCAGAAATCGCCCAAGTTCGCGGTAGTGCACTTGCCGAAGCCTATATTGACGGTTTACGCGCCCAAGTACCAACCGAACAAGGTTCGCAAAAAATAGCAGACGAGTAATCTGAAATAAAGTGCAGGCTGCTTTTAAATATTGAAAAAGCAGCCTGCACTTTGCGTTAAAACGTAGGTTGGGGTCTCGATCCTGACACAATCCGAATAATATACATAACTGTCGGGGTCAAGACCCCGCTCTACAACAGAAAGCCAACATCATGCAAATCATTCACAGCATTGAAGCCCTGCGTCAATGGTGCAAAACCGTAGGCAGCGTGGCATTTGTGCCAACCATGGGCAACCTGCACGAAGGACATTTATCGCTGGTGCAACGCGCCAAACAAGAAGCCGAACACGTTGTCGTGAGCATTTTTGTTAATCGCCTGCAATTTGGTCAAGGCGAAGATTTTGATAAATATCCGCGCACGTTGGAGCAAGATGCCGCTAAATTGCGCGATGCAGGCGTGACGGTGTTGTTTGCGCCCGATGAACGCGAACTGTATCCCAACGTCAGCCAGCAATACCAAGTTGAACCGCCACATTTGCAAAACGAATTGTGTGGTGCATTTCGTCCCAATCACTTTCGTGGCGTGGCAACGGTTGTAACCAAATTGTTCAACATTGTGCAGGCAGACGTCGCCTGTTTTGGCAAAAAAGACTATCAGCAGTTGGCGATTATTCAAGGCATGGTTGCCGATTTAAATATGCCGATTCGCATTGTGCCTGTGGACACGGGACGCGCTGATGATGGCTTGGCTCTGTCCAGCCGCAACCAATATTTGAGCGCAGACGAACGCGTCGAAGCACCGCGTTTGTATCAACAATTAACATGGATTGCCGATGAAATTCGCGCAGGCAATCAAGCATATAGCGAATTGGAAAACGCTGCCAAAGATGTATTGATTTCGTATGGTTGGCAAGTGGATTATGTAGAAATCCGCGAAGCAAGCAGCCTGCACGTTGCGCGTTTGGGCGATAAAAAACTGGTGGTGTTGGCAGCAGCACGTTTAGGCAGTACGCGCTTGATTGATAATTTAGAAATAGAATTGGTGTAAGCTCATGATTGTACGCGATAAACGCAATGGCTTAACCCTACTGCTGGCGTGGCGTGGCACGATTTTGCCGACTATTTTGCCGTCCATTATTGTGTTGAGCAGCATTTCGCTGGTGTTGGAGCAAGCGGCAGAACGCGCGTGGTTTGTGTTGCCCGAACCGCCTGTGCTGGGGTTCAGTATTTTTGGCATTGTGCTGTCCATTTTCTTGGGTTTTCGCAACAACGCTTGCTACGAACGCTGGTGGGAAGGGCGCAAACAATGGGGCATACTCATCGCCACTCAACGTCATTTAGTACGCGATAGCCACATTTTGCCCGATGACGAACGCGAATTGTTTTTGCAACAAAGCATTTTGTTTACCAAATTACTGCGTGACCGATTGCGCTATCAAGCCGCCAATCCCGATTTGTTTCTGCAATACGACAAACTCAATGCGCGATACAAACGCATTCAATCGCTGGGTGAACACATCAATCCGCCGCAACTGGTGCTTGAAAATATGCAGCAGCAGTTAATCTACAATCTGCGCGATGGGCATTTGAGCGATATTGTCTATGCCGCACTAACCGCGCATTTGGAAAAACTCGGTAGCGTGCAATCCAACTGCGAACGCATCGCCAGCACGCCTTTGCCGTTTTCGTATTCCGTGATGCTGCACCGCACCATTTATAGCTTTTGCGTGATGTTGCCATTTGGTTTACACAGCACGCTGGGAATTTGGTCGCCTGTATTGGTGGCGTGGTTGGTGTATTTGTTTTTGGGATTGGACGCATTGAGTGCACAACTGGAAGAGCCATTTGGTAAGCAAGCCAATGATTTACCGCTGGATTTTATGACACGCATGATTGAGCGCGAAATCTTGACAACGCTTAACCAACCCATTCCCCCCGCGTTAGCGGTGCAAGATTATGTGTTGAGTTAAAGCATAGAGTGTTATACTTTCGCGCTTGAAAATCACGGCAAGCAGCCTGCACGCCGAAAATAAAATGCAGGCTGCTTTTTAAATTAAATTAAATTAAACTGAAATTTACATTAACAAGGAAACCCAAAATGTTCGGAAAAGCAGGACTGGGCGGCTTAATGCAACAAGCCCAAAAAATGCAAGACAATATGAAAAAAGCCCAAGCCGAGTTGGCACAAACCGAAGTAGAAGGTCAAGCAGGCAATGGATTGGTTAAAGTGCGCTCAACGTGCAGCCACGTGATTACCAGCTTGGACATTAGCCCCGATTTGATTAGCGAAGCCGCAGACGACAAAGAAATGCTGGAAGATTTAATCTTGGCAGCCATTGCCGATGCCCACGAAAAAGCCGAGCAAACCACATCGGCGCGTATGTCGCAATTCACACAAGGTTTGCCACCTGGTTTTGGTGATTTCTTTAAATAAATCCAACAAGGAACACGCGCAATGGTTAAAGTTGGTATCATCATGGGCAGCAACAGCGATTGGAATGTGATGGAAAACGCTGCCAAAATTTTGGAACAATTTGGCGTGGCATACGAAGCCAAAGTTGTGTCCGCACATCGCACGCCCGATTTGATGTTTGAATACGCCAAATCCGCTCAAAGTCGCGGTTTGCAAGCGATTATCGCAGGGGCGGGCGGTGCAGCGCACTTACCTGGAATGGTGGCATCGCAAACCACCTTGCCCGTGTTGGGCGTGCCTGTACCGAGCAAATATTTGCGTGGCGAAGATTCGCTGCTGTCTATCGTGCAAATGCCCAAAGGCGTGCCTGTTGCCACTTTTGCGATTGGCGAAGCAGGTGCAGCCAATGCCGCTTTATTTGCCGTGTCGCTGCTGGCAAATCAAGATGCGGAGTTGGCACAAAAATTAGCCGATTTCCGTGCTGCACAAACGCAAACGGTGTTGGAGATGACTTTACCTGACGTGGTTGTCTAATCTTCAAAAGCAGCCTGCACATTTTTTGTTGATTAAACGTGCAGGCTGCTTTTCCTTTTTTATGGATACTTTGAGATGACTTTTCAAACCGAATACCCAGTCCCATTTGGCGAACAAGAAAAAATAGGCGTTTTACTGATTAACTTGGGAACGCCTAGCGCACCTACACCCCAAGCCATTCGCCCTTATTTGCGTCAATTTTTGTCTGACCACCGTGTCGTAGAATTGCCCAAATGGTTGTGGCAACCGATTTTGCGTGGCTTGATTTTGCCGTTTCGTGCCAAAAAAAGCGCGCACGCCTATCAAAAAATCTGGCTAAAAGAAGGCTCGCCGCTGATGGTGTTTACCCAACGCCAAGCCGAAGGTCTGCGCCACCGCTTGCCGCCTTATGTTCATGTGGATTTTGCCATGACTTATGGCAAGCCCAGCGTTGCCGAAAGCATTGCCGCGCTCAAAAGTAAAGGTGTAGGGCGATTGATTGTGTTGCCATTGTATCCGCAATACGCAGGCAGCAGCACAGGCGCAGCATTGGACAAAGTGTGGCAAGAATTGCTGCAACAACGCAATCAAATGTCGGTGTGTAGCATTTCGCGATTTTATCGCCACCCCGAATACATTAAAGCCCTTGCCAACCAAATTCGCCGCTACCGTGCCGAACATGGTGCAGGCGACAAACTCATGTTCAGCTTTCACGGCATTCCGCAACGCCAACACGATTTGGGCGACCCCTACCCATACGAATGCAAAGAAACCGCCCGTTTGGTTGCCGAACAGTTGGGTTTGCGCGAACAAGATTACATCGTCTCGTTCCAAAGCCAATTTGGTAAAGCCAAATGGGTTGCACCGTCCACGCAAGACCTGTTTACCGAGTTGCCCAAAAAACACGGCGTAGAAAAACTAGACGTGATTTGCCCCGCTTTTGTGTCCGATTGCTTGGAAACAATGGAAGAAATCGCCATTGCAGGACGCGAACAATTCCACGCAGCAGGTGGCACGCAATTTCACTACATTCCGTGTTTGAACGACAATCCCGATTTTTTGGACGCGCTGGCAAAAATTGTGTACGAACACAGTGCAGGCTGCTTTTAGATAGTCAGTCGCTTGGCTGATTTATTGCTTGAAAAGGACACAAAGTCGTATAATATCGGCACTTATGTCTGTAAATATAGAAAAGACTAGAATTATGCAATACGCCAATATTTTTTCCTCTTCTACTCAGCCACTTGTCTATACCGATGATACATTGGTACAACGTGGCGACATCGTTTTGCGTTTGCGCGAACACGATGGGCGCGTTGTGAGTGCAGAAGTAGCAAAGGTGTGGCAACCTATGTATTACGAAGACGGTAGCCCATTGGGTGTGGTGCTGGTGGCTGCCAATGCCGACTTGGACGAACAACCCGCATACGAAACTTTTGTGCATACCGAACCTGATGGTAGCCAAAAAACCTATTTCAAAACCGCGATTATGCTCGACCAATCTTTGGTTTACAGCAATTTAAGTCCGCTGTTTCGCGATGGACAATATGTGCGCGAATGGTTGCGTAAAAAAGGCGAAATTCGTGTGCGCCAAGTTAGCGAAGAATACGAATATCCCAATAAAATCAACAATGAAATCTTCCGTCATGCCGTTGTGAATATGGCACAAAATGGCAATCCAGCCGCCACGTTTGCCATTGGTTTGTGGCAGCGCGATGCCGAAAAAATGGACAGAGCTGCTAAATGTTTCCGTGCTGCCGCGCAACAAGGGCATGCCCCATCTTGGGTAGAAATTGGCATGATGTATGCCGCCAGCGACACCAATGTACAAAACATGCGTTATGCCGCCGAATGTTTCCGTCACGCAGCCGAAGCAGGTAGCGCATTTGGCGCATATCGCTTGGCAAAATGCTATATTGAAGGCATTGGCGTTGCACCCGATGATGACATGGCATTGATGTTGTTAAGCAAAGCCGCGTCGATGGGCTTGAACAGCGCGATTTTGGATTTGGGGATTTATTATCGCTATGGACATTTCAACAACCATCGTCTAATGAGCGATTATGTGTCCAAACACAGCAGCGAACCCGATTTCAAGCAGGCGTTTGAATGCTTTTCGGCAGTGGTTAAACAAAACTGGACGCGCATCGACTCGGCAAAATACCATTTGGCAGAATGCTATCGCTTGGGCATGGGCGTGGAGCAAACCGACCCACAAAAAGCCATTCGCTTGTATCAAGAAGCATCGGAACACGGCTATTTGGAAGAAGACGAAATCCAACAAGCCGCCTATCGTGCAGGCAATATTGACCGCTTAACCGAAGCCGCGAATGTGGGCTATCCGCTAGCGGCGTACTTGCTAGGTCGCATGTATTGGAATGGCGAAAATGGCTTGAAAGCCGATGTGATTCACGGTGGCGACTATTTGTACATTGCCGCCGAATCCGAACACCCTTGCGCTGTCGAAGCCAAAAAACTGTTAAGTCAAGGGCAAGGCAGCTGGGAATTTGAATAGCCGTTTTGAACAGAAAAAGCAGCCTGCACATTGTATTTACAAAAAGTGCAGGCTGCTTTTTATTTTTCAGATGTGGTCAGAACACGGCGTTGCGCCGCCGTACCCACGCTTGAATCTGCTCTCCGATTACCCTATCCACCATGATTGAAATCCTAACCCAAACCGAACACTATGTTGTCGTGAACAAACCAGCAGGTATGTTGGTACACCGCTCGCGGCTCGACAGCCAAGAAACCGTGTTTTTAATGCAAACCCTGCGCGACCAGCTTGGGCAGTTGGTTTATCCTGTTCATCGTTTGGACAAGCCGACTTCGGGCGCGATGTTGTGGGCGTTGAACAGCGAAGCAGCGCGTTGGTTCACGCAACAATTTGAGCAAAAACAAATCCGCAAGCACTATTTGGCAATCGTGCGTGGCTGGACAGAAAATGTAGGCTGCATTGATTATCCGCTCAAAGAACAGCTAGACAAAATCGCCGATATGCACGCTCAAAGCGACAAAACCGCGCAAGCAGCTTGCACCGAATACCAAACTTTGCAGCGCAGCGAATGCCCGTTTGCCAGCAGTGCGCGTTATGCCACATCGCGTTATTCGTTGCTGCACATCACGCCCAAAACAGGGCGCAAACACCAAATCCGCCGCCACATGAAACACATTTTTCACCCGATTGTGGGCGATACCACGCATGGTGATTTGCATCAAAATCAAGCTGTTAATCAATTTTGTAGCAACCGCAGGCTGCTTTTGCACGCCAGCAGCCTGCACTTTACCGACCCCATTTCGCAGCAAAACATCAGCATTCACGCGCCCACCGATAGCGCATGGCAACAAACGCAGGCTGCCTTGTTTGCCGCCGAATATGCTATGATGCCAACTGATTTTTCACTCTATGTTGAATAAGGACAACAACATGACTTTTGCATTTTTTTTTGCAGGACAAGGCTCGCAAAGTTTGAATATGATGAACGGCTTTGACGGCGAAAACGTGGTGCGCGAAACCTTTGACGAAGCGTCTGCCGCGTTAAACGAAGATTTGTGGGCGATGATGAACGGCGACAATGCCGACATCATCGCGCAAACCGTAAACACGCAACCGCTTATGCTAGCGGCTGGTGTGGCGACTTATCGTGCCTATTTGGCGGCAGGTGGCAAAGCACCGAGCGTGGTTGCAGGGCATAGTTTGGGCGAATATTCGGCTTTGGTTGCCGCAGGCAGCCTGCACTTTGCCGATGCCGTGAAATTGGTGCGCGTGCGTGCCGAGTTAATGCAATCTGCCGTACCGCAAGGCGTGGGCGCAATGGCAGCGATTTTGGGTTTGGACGATGACGTGGTGCGCCAAATTTGCGCGGACGCGGAACAAGGCGAAGTGTGCGAAGCCGTGAATTACAATTCAGTCGGTCAAATCGTGATTGCAGGCAACGCGGCGGCGGTGGAACGCGCCATGTCAGCCGCCAAAGAAGCAGGTGCGAAACGCGCGTTGCCGTTGCCTGTGTCTGTGCCGTCGCATTGCCGATTGATGAAACCTGCGGCGGAAAAATTGGCGGACTATTTGCAAAATGTGGCGTTTAATCAACCGCAAATCCGCGTGATTCACAATGCAGACGTGGCAAGCTACAACGATGTCGCGCAAATCAAAGACGCTTTGGTGCGCCAGTTGTACAGCCCAGTTCGTTGGACAGAAACGGTGAATTTGTTGGTAAACGAAGGCATCGCGCAATCGGCGGAATGTTCGCCAGGAAAAGTGTTGGCAGGTTTGGCAAAACGCATCAACAAAGACGCGGTTTGCACGGCTTTGACTTCACAAGCGGCGGTGGAAGAGTTTATCGCAGCGCATTCGTAAAAAGCAGCCTGCACATTGGGGATAAAATCATGGTCATCGCTTGTTCTATTTTGGCAGCTTGTATTACGGCTATGATGCTGTTTTATTTGTTTTTTGGCGATTGGGAAGATTTTGTCGCGTGTGTCAAATTTTGGTTTACGCCCAATATTATCAGCGCATTGCGTGGGCAGTATTACGATGATATTTGGGCGGAACTCAAACTATTTTTGTGGCTGGCAATCAGTATAGGCGAAGGCGTTTTGGTTTATGTGAAATTTTCATAAACAAGCAGCCTGCACATTCAATCAACAAGGAAAATCAACATGACAACTCAAAATTTAACAGGAAAAATCGCGCTGGTAACAGGCGCATCTCGTGGCATTGGCGCAGCGATTGCCGACACATTGGCGCAAGCTGGCGCAACCGTTATCGGCACGGCGACTTCTGAAAATGGCGCAACCGCCATTGCCGAGCGTTTGGCGCAATGGAACGGCACAGGTCGCGCCCTGAATGCCGCCGATGAAAACGGCATTGAAAACCTGATTAGCGAAATTGAAAAAGAATTTGGCAAATTGGACATTTTGGTCAACAACGCAGGCATCACGCGCGATAACTTATTGATGCGTATGAAAGACGATGAATGGGACGACATTATGAATGTAAACCTGAAATCCGTTTATCGCGCCAGCAAAGCCGTGATGCGCGGCATGATGAAACAACGTGCAGGTCGCATCATCACGATTACATCGGTGGTCGGCACAATGGGCAACGCAGGGCAAACCAACTACGCCGCTGCCAAAGCTGCGCTGCAAGGGTTTAGCAAATCATTGGCGCGTGAAGTGGGTTCGCGTGGCATTACCGTGAATTGTGTCGCCCCAGGTTTTATTGACACCGACATGACTCGTGCTCTGCCCGAAGACACGCGCAAAATGTTTGAAGCGCAAACCGCGCTCGGTAAATTTGGCGAAGCACAAGATATCGCAGACGCGGTGCTGTTTTTGGCATCAGACCAAGCGCGTTACATCACAGGACAAACGCTGCACGTTAATGGCGGTATGTTGATGCCATAATGCGCTGCTAATGGTGCAGGCTGCTTTGTATGATTGAAATAGCAGCCTGCACTTTTCATCATGCCATAACATAAAAAAGGAACACCCATGTCCCATTCGTTTGATATGTGGCAAACCATTCGCACCGAAGTGGAATCCGCCGCGCGAGAAGAACCCATGTTGGCGAGCTTTTTGCATTTGACCGTGTTGCGCCACGACAGTTTGGCGCGAGTTTTGGCATTTCACTTGTCCAGCAAATTGTCGGGCAGCACCATGGACGCGCGCGCTTTGTATGAAACTTTTTTGCGCGTGCTGGAACGCAATCCCCATATCGCCCAAGCTGTTGAGCGCGACATCGCTGCGTGTTATGACCGCGACCCTGCTTGCGATGCCTATTCGCTGCCGTTGCTGTATTTTAAAGGCTTTCACGCGATTCAAACGCACCGCATTAACCACGCGCTGTGGCAAGACGGACGCAAAACGCTGGCGTATTTTCTGCAAAATCGCGCATCGGAAGTGTTTGGCGTGGACATTCACCCAGGCGCGAAGTTTGGCTGCGGCATAATGTTTGACCACGGCACAGGCATTGTGATTGGCGAAACGGCGGTGCTGGGCGATGACATTTCGTTGCTGCATGGCGTAACGCTGGGCGGTTCGGGCAAAGAAAGCGGCGACCGACACCCCAAAATCGGCAACGGCGTGATGATTGGCGCAAACGCATCGGTGCTGGGCAATATCTACATTGGCGACCGTGCCAAAATTGGCGCAGGCAGCGTGGTGGTACGCGATGTTGAACCGCAAACCACGGTGGTGGGCGTGCCAGCCAAAGCGGTTGGTTTGTCGCGCAATACGCCGTCTGCGGATATGGACCAGTCATTGTTATGTGATGATTTTGTATTCATGATTTAAATAAATAGGATAAAAAAATGGCTCAAATCCCCAATCATTTGTATTACACCGCGCAACACCAATGGATTCGCCAAAACGAAGATGGCACGGCAACGGTGGGCATTACCGATTTCGCGCAAGAAACGCTGGGCGATATTGTGTTTGTAGAATTGCCCGATGTCGGTACAGAATTGGCGGCAAATGTGCAGGCTGCTTCGGTGGAATCGGTTAAATCCGCGTCCGATGTGTACGCGCCTGTGGCAGGCAAAGTGGTTGCTATTAACGAAGATTTAATCGCCAATCCCGAAGTGGCAAACGAATCGCCCTACGATGCAGGCTGGTTTTTTGTGGTGCAACCCAACCAAGCCAGCGATATCGCTACCTTGCTCACTGCCGAGCAATATCAAGCCGAAACTGCGTAAGGAATCAGCATAATGATGACCAAACCATTCAATCGCCGCCATTTTTTGCTGACGACTGCGGTTTTGTTGGCAGCAACGGCTTGCGGAGGCAAAAAAGCAGGTACGCGCATTGCATCGGGCAGCACGGTGTTGGCATTGGGCGACTCGCTTACGGCAGGTTATGGCGCAGGCAAGGGCGAAGATTACCCCACGCAGTTGGCGCAAATCACAGGCTGGAAAATCATCAACGGCGGCGTGTCGGGCAATACCAGCGCGCAGGCATTGGAACGATTGCCCGAGTTGTTGCAACAAAACCCGAAATTGGTGCTGGTGAGCATTGGTGGCAACGACTTTTTGCAAAAGAAATCGGAAAGCGAAACCATTGCCAACATCAGTCGAATTATAGAAACAGTGCAGGCTGCCAAGATTCCTGTGGTGCTGGTGGCGATTCCGTATTTTACGGCTGGCGCATTGCTGGGCAGCGTATCCGAACATCCTTTGTATGACGATTTGGCGAAGAAATTTGATGTGCCGTTGCTCAAAGGTGCGTGGGCAGACGTGTTGGGCGATAAAGATATGAAGTCGGACGCGGTGCATGGCAATGGCAAAGGCTATCGCTATTTTGCCGAAGAAATGGCAGATTTTTTGAAAAAGCAAGGGTTTAGATAAACAAAAGCAGCCTGCACTTTATATTTGCAAAGTGCAGGCTGCTTTTTGTTGTGCGTTTAATGATGACCGCAACCGCCAGACGGTTGGTTTTCAATTACATCTTTCGCTTGCATATCAGCATGATACGAACTGCGAACCATCGCGCCAATCGCCGCATTGGTAAAGCCCATTTCATACGCTTCTTTTTCAAATTGCTTAAACATATCAGGCGTAACATAGCGCAACACAGGCAAATGCCCATCAGACGGTTGCAAATATTGCCCCACTGTAATCATTTCAATGCCATGTTCACGCATATCGCGCATGATTTCGCGCACTTCATCGTCCGTTTCGCCCAAACCAACCATAATCCCCGATTTAGTCGGAATATGCGGCATCATTTCACGGAAACGGCGCAACAATTCCAGTGAGTGCTTGTAATCCGCCCCAGGGCGAGCTTGTTTGTAAAGGCGTGGGTGCGTTTCTAAATTGTGGTTCATCACATCAGGCGGATTTTTCGCCAAAATGTCCAACGCAATATCCAAACGTCCACGGAAATCAGGCACTAAAATTTCAATTTTCGTATTCGGGCTGCTTTCGCGAATCGCGTTAATGCAATCGGCAAAATGTTGTGCGCCGCCGTCGCGTAAATCGTCTCTATCTACCGATGTAATCACAACGTATTTCAATTTCATCGCAGCAACCGATTCCGCCAAATTTTTCGGCTCTTCGGGGTTAAGCGCGTTCGGACGACCGTGTCCCACATCGCAAAACGGACAACGGCGCGTACAAATATCGCCCATAATCATAAATGTTGCCGTGCCATGACTGAAACACTCGCCAATATTCGGGCAAGATGCTTCTTCGCAAACGGTGTGCATTTTTTGTTCACGCAAAATATTTTTGATTTCAAAGAATTTTTTTCCTGTTGGGATTTTGGCGCGAATCCATTCAGGTTTTTTCAATTTTTCTTCAAGCGGTACGACTTTAATCGGAATACGCGCCGTTTTGCTTGCGCCTTTGTGTTTCACGCCTTGTGCATTGTCTAGTGCGTTAGTTGGTTCTGTGGACATAATATTATTCTTTCTTTTTGCAATCAAAACTTTTCAGGCTGTCTGAAAATTTAACAAATTATTAAGGATTGGTTGAAATGCTAAGGTTTCGTTTTTTTCAACGCCAAAACAGGTGCGCTGGCATCATTCCAAATTTTAAACTTCATTACATAGGGGGTTTGATTCACTTTAACAGTAGGTTTCACGGAAAATATAGCAGCAACAACGCTTGTTACCATCTCTTCAATGCTTTTTTCTACTACTGTATTATCGGTTGTTGTACCAAAAATTAAATAAGGACTTTCTCGTGATGAAAAATTATGGCATTGAAAGCTTTGTTTCCCTAAATTTTTAGCTATATCAAGGTAATTACCATCTTCATTGGATAAGCAAGCACTATATTCCACTTTGTATGTGGGTATTTGATT
The DNA here is from genome assembly GCF_900475905.1 of Kingella kingae. GTDB lineage: Bacteria > Pseudomonadota > Gammaproteobacteria > Burkholderiales > Neisseriaceae > Kingella > Kingella kingae. The sequence continues at coordinate 1,541,581 of NZ_LS483426.1, read as the reverse complement.
ATTACCACGATAAATCAATAAATAAGCTTTATCATCTTTTAATTGGAAGCTCACACGCTTTACACCATAGGTGAAATTCCCCCAAGAATTAACCACATCATATTCGCCTGCTAATGCTTTCATGTGGTCAAGTGCCTGTGTAGGTAAAACTTTTAATGGTTTATATTCTTCAAAAGTAGCTGTTTTTTTGTCACCAAGTAAATCAGCGGTCATATAGCCACCACCTGTTGCGCAAGCGGTTAGATTCAATGTTATTGCCATGCTTAATGCACACAAAACTAATTTATTCATTATGGATGCTTTCTAAAATATTGATTGATAGAATCATAAATAGCAGAAGCGGTTTCAGGTGTAATCGCAATAGTACGATTTGCAAAAGCATTTTTTAAAAGAATACTATCGCGCGCATTAGAAACTAAAACAGGCGTTTTATCATGCTGTTCATTTTCAACATACCAAGCAGTTTTTTCTTTCGCTGCGCTTGTAACAGAACAATTCAAAGTCTTAATTTTTTCATTGATTTGTTGTAATGTTTGTTCACGTTGAGCTAAAGGCTGTTTTGCCCAATCAATAAACGTTTTGTAAATTTCTTTGCTAGAATCATTGGATTGATGAACACAATGCAAATATCCATTTTCACCATACCAACCTGATGAAGAAATTCTAACAAACGAAGGCTCTTGATTGGATTCAGGTATTAACGGAGAACAAGCATTTAAACGAAGCGTTTTAGGCTCGCTCATTTTTTCCAATCCATATGAATCAACCATTTTTTTGTCGTGTCGCATAAAAAGATGAGTATTTTTATTGTATTGTTCTGCCAGTACCATTTTCAATCCTGTGCAATCCAATGGTTTTTGATGACTACTAGAACAAGCCGACAAAATAAATACAAAGCCAAAATATAAAATGATTGGTTTCATATGAATATACCTTACATATAAAATATAGATTTAACAAATTTGCATGCTGCCTGAAAAAATATTCTCTGATTATAAACCTTTCCGCATAATCCGTTGTCCCAACGTTGCGGAAATGCGGTTAATCCAATACAACAACTTCGTTTTGCCAGCCATCATTTCAAAATGGTCGCGTTGAAAATCGCGCCAAAATTCCGCCGCCAATTCATCGGGCGAAATTTTTAAATTAGCGTGTCCCTTGCCTTGCGACATCGGTGTAGCAACCATTGGTGGCAAAATCTCAAACACGCGCACAGATGAATTTTCCATTTGCCAACGCAAAACTTGCGAAAAACTGTGCAATGCCGCTTTGGTCGCGCAATACAAAGCGCAGGTTTCTTTCGGCACAATCACCAAACCTGACGATACATTGACAACCGCCGCTTCCGATTTCGCCGTTAAAATCGGTAAAAATGCGAGCGTTAATTGCGCTGGTGCAGTTAAATTTACGTTGATTTCTTGGGCAATTTCATCATCATTTTGCGTGTCAAAACGCTTGGTAAATTGAATGCCAGCATTGTTAATTAAAATATTTACATCGGGAAAATCGCGCACCAAACGCGCACGGTCTTCCGCGTTTGCCACATCGGCTACGGCAATGCGGCAGCCTGAAAGTTTCGCGGCAGCTTGTTGCAAAACATCTTCGCGGCGACCAACCAAAATAATTTGGTTGCCAGCCGCGTGGAATTGTTTGGCAAGCGCAAAACCAATGCCTGTTGCGCCGCCTGTGATTAAGACTGTGTGTCCGTTTGTTTTCATGTTACTTCTCTTGGTTTTCAGGCAGCTTTTCAATACACGATAAAACTATTCAGGCTGCCTGAAATCATTGTAGGGGCGGATTTTAATATCCGCCCATTTTAAAATATTGAGTAATTTTAAAATGTTGTGGTAACTACAAGCGAGTGGATATTAAAATCCACCTCTACATTGTCGCTGTATTCACAAATTGTCGTGTAATAAAAAGCTGCCTGAAAAAATTTACGCCAATTCACGCACCAAATGCGCGGTTAATTTCTCCGCCACTTCACTCAAAGGCGGACACGGTTGCACCAAATCCGCGATTTGCACCATTTCCAAGCCAGCATAACCGCATGGATTGATTTGATGAAACGGCTCTAAATCCATATTCACATTCAACGCCAATCCGTGATACACCGAACCATTTTTAATCCGCAAACCGAGAGACGCAATTTTGCGCTCGCCCACATACACACCAGGGCGGTCAGGGTCATTCGCCGATACGATGCCGTATTCCGCCAAAGTCGCGATAATCGCATTTTCCAATGCGGAAACGATGTGGCGCACCGATTGTTTGCGGCGTTTGAAATCAATCAGCGTATAAACAACCAGTTGCCCCAAACCGTGATAAGTAATTTGCCCCCCACGGTCAATTTGCACCACAGGAATGCTGCTTGAAAACAATAAATGTTCAGGTTTGCCAGCCAAGCCTTGCGTAAATATGGGATTGTGTTCCACCACCCACAGCTCGTCTTCTGTGTCGGCGGTGCGTTGTTCGTTGAATTGTTTCATCGCGCTGAATACGGGTTCGTAGTCGCGCGTGCCAAGTTGTACGATTTTCATGATTTAAAACACAACTTTAACCATATGATGTGATGTTACGGCGCGGTAAATATTGTCCAAATGTTCTTGGTTTTCCGCGTATACGGTAACGGTTGCGCCAACAAAATTGCCGCCCGAACTCGGACGTAAAACAACGTGTTCTTCGGTTGTATTGGGCGCGTGTCGCTGAATAGCTTTCAAAATTTCGGCTACAAAATCAGGGTGTTGTGCGCCCATGATTTTGAGTTTAAAGTTGGTGGGAAATTCAATTAACGATTGTTTTTCTTCAGGATTCATTTTGCTGTCCTTATCACAATAATTGGGTGCGAATTGTACCGCAAATGTAGGCAGCCTGCACTTTTTGCAAGGTGTTTGGTTCGCGTGTTGGGGTGCAGGCTGCTATAATCCAGCGAATTTAAATCACACAAAAAAGCAGCCTGCACATGGTTTGCAGCCTGCTTTTCAATACAGAAAGACAACATCATGGCAATCCAATGGTTTCCGGGACACATGAACAAGGCGAAAAAAGCCATCGCCGATCGCTTAAAAAGCGTGGATATGGTGATTGAAATGCTGGACGCGCGTTTGCCTGCGTCTAGCGAAAATCCGCTTTTGGCACAATTATCCAAAGGCAAACCAAAACTGAAAATTTTAAATAAACAAGACCTTGCCGACCCTGAACGCACGGCGATTTGGCTCGCGCATTACAACAGCATGGAAAATACCAATGCGATTGCGCTAGACAGTTCGGAAAAATCTGCCGCACCGAAAATCACGGCAGCTTGTCGCGCACTCGTGCCGAATCGCAAGGGGATTGAAAAACCGTTGCGCGTGTTGATTTGCGGCATTCCGAATGTGGGCAAATCAACATTGATTAACGGCATGATTGGCAAAAAATCGGCAAAAACGGGCAATGAACCTGGCATTACAAAAGCGGAACAGCGTTTGTTTTTGGCAGACGATTTTTGGTTGTACGACACGCCTGGTATGTTGTGGCCGAAAATTATTGTTGAAGAAAGCGGCTACAATTTGGCGGCTTCGGGCGCAGTCGGGCGCAATGCGTTGGACGAAGAAGTGGTGGCATTGGAATTGTTGGATTATTTGCGCCGACATTATTTGTTGATGTTACAAGAGCGTTACGCGGCGGACAAAGACCCGTCTAGCCATTGGAATGATACGCAATGGCTTGAATGGATTGCGAAAAAACGTGGTGCAGTGTTGAGCGGTGGGCGTGTGAATTATCAGAAAGCGGCAGAAATGACTTTGACGGATTTTCGCGAAGGCAAAATCGGGCGCATTACGCTGGAAACGCCGCGCCAATGGGAAGAATGGCTCAAAGCGGCGCGGAAACGTGAAGCGGAATTGAAGGCGCAACGCGAAGCGAAAAAAGCGGAACGCAATGGGCAAAGATCGCAGGAATAAAGAAAAGCAGCCTGCAATTTGGCAAAACAGATTGCAGGCTGCTTTGATTGAATTTTAATCAAATAAGCAAGGAATATTTAATGCTGAATACACAATCCCCCACCATACGCCGATTGCTTATGTTTTGGCTACCCCTACTCATGTTGATTTTGGTGGCAGGCTACGCATCACAACTGCGCTATAACCCCACACGCGAAGCCAAAAATGGGCTAGACCGCCTAAACTATTGGCGCAAGCAAGCAGGCGTGCAACCATTAGCGCAACAAAGCAGCCTGCATAAAGCAGCACAAAATCACGCACGCTATTTAACCCAAGATGCACACGGACACGATGAACGCAATCGCGATAACCCCCATTTTACAGGCATGGAACTGGGTGAACGCACCACGGCGGCAGGCTACACCGCCCCAGCATCAGAAAACTTAACCGTTGGACGGCTGGCACGTTCAGGCACACGCAGCGTAGATGGCTTGATGACGGCGTTGTATCATCGCCTGTCGTTGCTCAATCCCACGCAAGACGAAGCAGGCGCAGCATGGACGCGCGGTGCGTATCAAGCGTTTGTGGTGGTGCAAGGGCGCAGCAGCTATCGCGATTTATGCGAAAATGGTTCGCGCCAACCAACCCCAGGCGTGGTGCTAACCCTATCGTGCAACAATCAGCCCAGCAAAATTTATTTGGGTAACCGCGATTTGCCTAGCTACAAAATGGCGATTAAATTCCCCATGGGCAACCAAGTCGAGCCTGTTTACGATGGTTCGGAAATCCCCAATCCCATGCCGCAATACAAGCAAACAGGCAACCCGATTAGCATTGTGCTGCATCAACACAACCACGTTGTGATGAAAAGTTTCCAGCTTTTTGCTCCCGATGGCGAAGTACAAAAAACGCATATTCTAACCGCCAGCAACGACCCCAATCATTTGTTGGAAGACAATGAATTTGCGCTGTTCCCGATTGAACCTTTGGCGTTTGATACCGAATACCGCGTCAAGTTTGCTTATCGCTATGAAAATAAAGATAAAGTGGAAGAGTGGATGTTTAAAACGCGCCCAAAACGACATTGGTTGGAGTTTTAAATCTGTATAAAAAGTGCAGGCTGCTTTTTGTGGATTTTTTCAGCATAGACACTTATTCTATTTTTGATTAAGATTTATTTATCTTTTTATTTTATAAGGATTAAATATCATGCCGACCACTTTAATATTAGACCCCAAAATTTACGAATTTGAAACCAAAAATGCGGCAGATGAATACACCGAATGGCTGCAAAATGAAGTGCGCCAATCGCGCCTGTCGCCGATTATCAGCGAAGAACAAGCGATGAATCGCCTAGATGCCAATCGCGCAAAATTGCTGGAGCGCATGAAAAATGTAAATTAATTGGTCAGAACAAGCACTATCAGAAGCGGAAGATATCAATTATTATGAAATTGGTTTGGATAGCATTACGATTTTGAATGTGAAACACGCCAGTCAGAAATATCCGTAAATTAAATTCAGGCAGCCTGCAACACGCATTTTCAGGCTGCCTGAATTTTTTTTGTTAAAATACACCCATTTCCCAAAAAACGAATATTCAAAATGATAGAAATCAAAAATCTCGTTCTCCAACGTGGCACAAAAGTCTTATTAAACCAAGCCACCGCAACCATCAACCCACGCCAACGTGTCGGCTTAATCGGCAAAAACGGCACAGGCAAATCCAGCCTATTCGCGCTGATTAAAAGCGAAATCGCCCAAGACAGCGGCGAACTCAACATTCCCAAAACATGGAAACTCGCCGCCGTTGCCCAAGAAACGCCAGCATTGGAAATGTCCGCATTGGATTACGTTTTGCAAGGCGACAGCGAATTGCAATATTTTCAGGCAGCCTTAAAACAAGCGGAAACCGAAAACAACGGCATTCAAATTGCCGAATTTCATGCAAAATTAGACGAAATTGACGCTTACACCGCGCCCGCTCGCGCCGCTAAATTGTTGAGCGGACTCGGTTTCGCGCAAGAAGAACACGCCAAACCTGTGAAAGCGTTTTCGGGCGGTTGGCGAATGCGTTTGAATTTGGCGCAGGCGTTGATGTGTCGCGCCGATTTGTTGCTGCTGGACGAACCGACCAACCACTTGGATTTGGAAACTGTGTTGTGGCTGGAAAATCATTTGGCAAATCTGCCGTGTACGCAAATCATCATTTCCCACGACCGCGATTTTTTGAACGCCACCACCACGCACACGTTGGAATTGTCGGCGCAAAAATTGCACAGCTACGGCGGAAATTACGATTTTTATCTGAAAGAACGCGCCCAACGCCTTGCCAATCAGCAAGCCGCCTACACCAAACAACAGGCGCACATCAAGCATTTACAATCGTTTATTGACCGATTCAAAGCCAAAGCCACCAAAGCCACGCAAGCGCAAAGCCGCGTGAAAGCGTTGGCAAAACTGGAATTGATTGCGCCAGCGCATTTGGACAGCGAATTTAGTTTTGAATTTGAATCACCCTATCATTTGCCTAACCCATTATTAAAATTGGACGAAGTGGATTTGGGTTATGGCGATAATGTGGTTTTGAAAAAGATTAGTTTGTCGTTAGAAAATGGGGCGCGTTTGGGACTACTGGGCGTGAACGGTTCGGGTAAATCCACGTTCATCAAAGCCCTTTCAGGCAGCCTGCAACCGTTGAGCGGTCAAATTATTAAATCTGAAAAACTGAATATCGGTTATTTCGCGCAACATCAGTTGGACACGTTGCGAGACGACCAAAGTCCGATTTGGCATATTCAAAAATTGTCACTCGATGTGAAAGAGCAAGACATTCGCAATTTTTTGGGCGGATTTAATTTTGTTGGCGATATGGCGATGCAAGCGATTGCACCGTTTTCGGGCGGCGAAAAAGCGCGGTTGGCGTTGGCGATGTTGGTTTGGCAAAAACCGAATTTGCTGCTATTGGACGAACCGACCAACCACTTGGATTTGGATATGCGCCACGCGCTGACGGTTGCGCTGCAAAGTTTTGAAGGCGCGATGATTTTGGTGTCGCACGACCGCAGTTTGCTGGAAAGCACGACCGACCAATTTATGTTAATTCATTCAGGCAGCCTGAAAACCTTTGACGGCGATTTGAACGATTACCGCGCTTGGCGTTTGGCGCAGGAAAACGCAACCGCCGCGCCAGCGCAATCCACGCAATCGCAAAACCGCAAAGACACGAAACGCTTGGAAGCGCAAATCCGCCAAGAAAAAGCCAAGCGTTGCAAACCAATCCAGCAAAAAATTGATAAAGCGGAAAAAGAAATGGCGCAACTTCAAATCGTGCAAACCGAGTGTGATGAATTTTTGTCGCAAGAAAGTGCCTATTTGCCCGAAAATAAAGCCAAATTGCAAGAAGTGTTGGCGCAAGCTGCGGAAGTTAAAGTAAAATTGCAGAGTTTGGAAGAAAATTGGCTGCTTTGGCAAGATGAATTGGAAAGCGTCAACGCACAAATTGATGCGGAATTTGCCACTGAATAGTCAAAGCAGCCTGCACAAAAGTAAGGAAACGATAATGAAAAAAGTATTGATTTTATTGATGACATTAAGCGCAATCCCGTTTGCCAGTGCGGAAGTGTATAGCTGCGGGCCAGGTTGCTACACGTCTAGCCCGTCCAAAGGTATCGGACGCGCATCGTTGGGGCATCGCATTGGTAGCTATACGAGCGAACCTGCACCGCGTATTACCATATCGGCAGAAGAGAAAACAGACCAGCAACCAGTAGCCAAAGCGCAAACGGTTACGCGCCGTGCCGCAACTGCTAGCCCAGCGCGTTCTGTGCCAGCAGTGGCAGTACAGCAACCTGCCGCGCCGCGTATGAATGCCGCGCGTGCTGGCGGTCGCCGTACTATTTTGGAGCAAGAATTGACCAACGAGCGTAACGCATTGGCAGCAGCGCAACAGGCGTTGGCAAGCGGTCGTGCGGTTTCGGGTCAGGCAGATGCTAATCATCAAGCGCGTGTTCGCCAGCTAGAAAGCGCGGTTTTGGATAGGCAGCAAAATATTCAAGCCTTGCAACGTGAATTGGCGCGTATGTAATTTAAAATCAAACAAAGCAGCCTGCACTTTTTGGTTAAACCAAAGTGCAGGCTGCTTTTTTATGCGATTAAATCTTACACGCCCCACCTGCACAGCCATCGTCTTGCAAATCTTGCTGCACATCGTCCGCGCCATCGCGTGTGTTGTGGTAATATAAAGTTTTCAAACCATATTTGTATGCCGACAACAAATCTTTGAGCATTTGGTTCATCGGTACGCGTCCGCCTTCAAAGCGCGTTGGGTCGTAGCTGGTGTTGGCTGAAATCGCTTGGTCAATGAATTTTTGCATCACGCCAACCAATTTCAAATAGCCGTCATTGCCGCCCATTTGCCACAGCGTTTCATATTGCGATTTCAGTCGGTCAAATTCAGGCACAACTTGCTTCAAAATGCCGTCTTTGGACGCTTTGACCGTTACCAAACCGCGTGGTGGCTCAATGCCATTGGTGGCATTGGCGATTTGCGAACTGGTTTCGCTTGGCATCAATGCGGTTAAAGTGCTGTTTCGTAAACCATATTTCACAATATCCGCGCGTAGGGTTTCCCAATCTAAGTGCAACGGTTCATCGCAGAATTTGTCCAAATCGGCTTTGTAGGTGTCAATCGGCAAAATGCCTTGCGAATAAGTGGTTTCGCCAAACAGCGGACACGCGCCGTATTCTTTTGCCAAGTTCACAGACGCTTTGAGCAAGTAATATTGCATGGCTTCAAAGGTGCGGTGGGTTAAACCAAGTGCGCTGCCATCGCTGTATTTCACGCCATTTTTTGCCAAGTAGTAGGCATAGTTAATCACGCCTATGCCCAATGTTCGGCGGTTCATGGTCGCTTTGCGGGCGGCTTCAATTGGATAATCTTGGTAATCCAACAATGCGTCCAAAGCGCGAACGGTTAAATCGGCAAGCGGTTCAAATTCGTCCAGATTTTCAATCGCGCCCAAGTTGAATGCCGACAAAGTACACAGCGCAATCTCGCCATTTTCATCGTTGATGTTGTTCAACGATTTGGTTGGCAGCGCGATTTCCAAGCACAAATTAGATTGACGAACGGGCGCAACTTTGGGGTTAAACGGGCTGTGCGTGTTGCAATGGTCCACGTTTTGAATGTAGATGCGTCCTGTGCCTGCGCGTTCTTGCATCAAAATAGAGAACAAATCCGATGCGCTCATGGTGCGTTTGCGGATAGTCGGGTCGTTTTCGTATTGCGTGTACAGGCGTTCGAATTCGTCTTGGTCGGCGAAAAAGGCTTCGTACAAACCAGGCACTTCGTTGGGCGAAAATAGGGTAATGTCCTGATTTTTAATTAAGCGTGTGTACAATAATTTGTTGATTTGTACACCATAATCCAAATGGCGCACGCGGTTTTCTTCTACGCCGCGATTGTTTTTCAACACGAGCAAACTTTCCGCTTCAATGTGCCAAAGCGGATAGAACAAAGTCGCTGCACCGCCGCGAACGCCGCCTTGCGAACACGATTTAACCGCTGCTTGGAACATTTTGAAAAACGGAATGCAGCCTGTGTGTTGCGCTTCGCCGCCACGAATTTCGCTGCCCAAACCGCGAATGCGTCCAGCGTTGATGCCGATGCCTGCGCGTTGCGAAACGTATTTGACGATAGACGATGTAGTCGCGTTGATGCTGTCCAAGCTGTCATCGCATTCAATCAACACGCAAGAACTAAACTGGCGCGTTGGGGTGCGAACGCCCGACATAATCGGAGTGGGCAAGGAAATTTTGAATGTGGATACGGCATCGTAAAAGCGTTTCACATAATCCAAGCGCGTGGCTTTTGGGTATTTGGCGAACAGACACATGGCAACCAACATATACAAAAACTGTGGGCTTTCGTAGATTTGTTTGCTTACGCGGTTTTGTACCAAATACTTGCCTTCCAGTTGCTTCACTGCGGCATACGAGAAGGTTAAATCGCGGTCGTGGTCAATGTATTGGTTGATTTCGTCAAACTCTGCGCGTGTGTAGTCTTGCAAAATGTGTGGGTCGTATTTGCCTGCTTCGGTTAGCTTGGTAACGTGGTCAAACAAATGCGGTGGCGTGTAGTCGCCATAGGCAATTTTACGCAGGTGGAAAATGGCAAGACGCGCTGCCATATATTGATAATCTGGCGTGTCTTCCGAGATTAAATCGGCAGCGGATTTGATGATGGTTTCGTGAATGTCTTGGGTGCGAATGCCGTTGTAAAACTGAATGTGGGATTTCATTTCCACTTGCGACACCGATACGTTGTTTAAATCTTCTGCTGCCCAATCCAATACGCGGTGAATTTTGTCTAGGTTGATTGCTTCCAAACTGCCATTGCGTTTGGTTACTTTCAGTGTGCTTGTGTTCATAAATCCGTCCAAAAAATAAAAGGCAAAACGCGATTTCCGTCATAGCGGTGGCGTTTTGCGGTTGATTGAAGTGCGTGCATGATACGGTTTTTTTGCCTTGCTTGCCAGCCTTGACAAGGTTGGATTTTGTTGTAACTTTTTGATTTTATTTATTTTGTTTATTTAAATTTATTAGAGCTTCAATACGGTAAAACGGTAAGGCTTGGTTTGCAAAGCGTTTTTGTGTGGCAAAAAAATGCAGGCTGCTTTTTGTGTTTATTTTGTGCGACAAAAGCAGCCTGCACATTTATTATTGCGCCGATTGTTGCTGTTTCAGCCACGCATCGTATTCCTGTTTTTCGCGGTGATAGAGTTCGTGAATGCACGCATCGCCGCATTCGCTGCCGCAGCATTTCCAGTCTTCAGGCGGAGTAGGGGGCGTGCGTTCGGCATTATTCTTCTGGGTCGTAGCCATCGCAAATCTCCAATTGGCAGCCTGCAAATTCCACCACTTCGCCACCGCGAATTTTGGCGGTTTTGCGCGTTTCTACTTCGCCATTGCGTAACACATCGCCCGCAACAATGGCGGCTTTGGCTTGACCGCCGCTGTCGCACAAACCTGCGAGTTTGAGTAAATCGCACAGGGCAATGTATTCTTGGTCTTGTAAATAAACGATTGCTTGCATGTTGTTATCCTAATAAAAATAATTCGTTACCGTGCTGTTTGAGCCATTGTTCGGCAGATGGCGTGTGCGGACAATAGTGCGCCAACAGTTGCCAAAATGCTGGGCTGTGGTTGGCGTTGCTCAATTTGAGCGCGGCTGGGCGCAAACGGTGTTGCGCGGCGTGTTGTGCCAATTTGGGCAACAAAATTCGCTCGGCTTGTTGCCATAACCATTGTTGCAACGGTTCGCGTTGTGCGTTGGGTAAGTGCAGGCTGCTTTGGTGTAGGGCAATGTGCGCGATGTTGGGCGATACAATAAGCGGTGTGATTTGACCGTGTAGCCAAATCCAATCAGGCAAATGTTGGGGCGGTTGCGGTGTGCAGGCTGCTTTTTGCAACATTTTTTGCAACATCGTTTCGTTACGTGCCAACCAATCGTGCAGTTGCGTTTGGGTAAACCACGGCGGAATGCTAATGTGCAGGCTGCTTGGGTCGCGTGGACGCAAAATAATATTGCGTTTGGCAGGGCGACTGATGTGCAGCGTAATCAAGCAGCCTGCACACGAATAAGCCATTGTTTCCATTAACGACGTTTGCGTCCGCCAAAGCCAAATTTGCGCGTGTTGCTGTATCCCTGATTGGTGCTGCGATACGCTGGCGCAGATTGCGTAGTAGGGCGGTTTACAGGCGCGTTTGGCTGAATTTGAGCGCGTGGAGACGGAATTGCCGCAGGATTTTTGGCGCGGTAATCTTGGTGGACACGTTGCACGGCGGCGGTCGGTTTGCTCACAGGTGTGTATTTTGCCGCATTGCGATTGTTCATCGCGTTGGACATCAAATAGCCAGCTGCCGCGCCAATCGCGCCATACAACAACCAGTTGCCCGAATCGGCATCATACAAATATTGCTGACCGTCTGTGCCTTGCACCACTTCGCCTGCTTTTGCTGCCATTTGCGCCGCTTGCGGAATGGTGTTCGCCACTTCGCTGGTAGCCAACTGATACACTTGCTCGGCAGCCGCTGTTGCCGATGCAGCGGTGGCTTGCAATTCGTTTTGCAAGCGTTGGATTTCGGCTTGTTGGCGCAGTAATTCAATTTGCTTTTGGTTTTCGGCGATTTGCTTGTCTTGCTCGGTGCTGGCGGATTGTTGTCCGCAGGCTGCTAATGTTAGGGCGATGATTGTGCTGGTTAAAATGGTTTTTTTCATGTTGATGTTGTTTCGCGGTTACAAAAAGACAGCGATGTAAATAAGGGTAGGGCGCGTAAAAATCAAGCAGCCTGCATTTTCTGTTAAACGAAAAGTGCAGGCTGCTTTTTATAGAGTAGCTAGATTACAGTGCTACGCGGCGGAAGTCTTTTAACAAGTTCGCCAAGAATACCGTAAAGCGCATACCAGCCGCACCGTCAATTACGCGATGGTCAAACGACAAGCTCAACGGACACATCAAGCGCGGTTCAAATTCTTTGCCATTCCAAACAGGTTTGATGGTTGATTTGCATACACCCAAAATGGCCACTTCAGGCGCATTTACGATTGGCGTAAAGCCTGTACCACCAATGCCACCCAAGCTAGAAATCGTGAAGCAAGCACCTTGCATTTCTTGTGGTTTCAATTTGCCTTCACGCGCTTTTTTGCTCAATTCAGCCAACTCGATAGAAATTTCTTTCAAGCCTTTTTGGTCCACATCTTTAATGACAGGCACAACCAAGCCGTTTGGCGTATCTGCCGCAAAGCCGATGTTGTAGTATTTTTTCAAGATTAAATTGTCGCCGTCCAACGAAGAATTGAACTCTGGGAATGCTTTCAACGCGCTCACAGACGCTTTGATGATGAACGCCAACGGCGACACTTTCACGCCCGCCTTTTCCCATTCTTTGTTCAATACTTTGCGAAATTCTTCCAATTCGGTCATGTCCGCATCTTCGTTTACGGTAACGTGAGGGATAACCACCCAGTTGCGCGACAAGTTTTGACCAGAAATTTTCTTAATGCGCGACAATTCTTTAACTTCGATTTCGCCAAATTTGCTGAAATCAACTTTAGGCCATGGCAACAAGTCCAAGCCACCACCCAAAGACGCGCCAGCAGCAGGAGCAGCTTTTGTACCACCATTTTGCATCACGCCTTTTACAAAGCCTTTAACGTCATCGGCAGTAATACGACCTTTCGCACCCGAACCTTTAACCAAGCTCAAATCCACGCCCAATTCACGCGCCAATTTGCGAGTAGATGGGCCTGCGTGTGCTTTCGCAAAACCTTCTTCATTTACAGAACCGTAAGCTGCTGCCACGCCAGCTGCTACTGGAGTAGGTGCAGTCGGCGCAGGTGCTGGAGCAGCCTTTGGTGTTTCAGCTGCTGGCGCAGGTGCAGGTGCAGCCGCAACAGGTGCAGAACCAGCCGCCGCCACTTCAATAATCAAAGAACCTTCAGATACTTTGTCGCCTACTTTAATATGAACCGCAGTTACCATGCCCGCTACGGTGCAAGGTACGTCCATCGTTGCTTTGTCAGTTTCCAAAGTAATCAAAGTATCATCAACCGCAACGGCATCGCCCACTTTGATTTCAACCGCAATCACATCAACATCATTGTGTCCTCCAATATCAGGAACTAATACTTTTTCCGCCGCGCCACTTGCCGCAGGAGCAGACGGTGCAGGTGCAGCAGCCTGAACAGGCGCAGGTGTTAGCAAAGGTTCAGCCGCTTTTGGTGCTTCTGCAGCCGCACCGCCAGCCGTTTCCACCAACAAAATCACACCACCTTCGGAAATTTTGTCGCCTACTTTAACTTTCACTTCTTTCACAACACCAGCCGCGTCCGCAGGAACGTCCATTGTGGCTTTGTCGGTTTCCAAAGTAATCAGCGTATCATCAACGCTAATGGTATCGCCCACTTTGACTTCAACGGCGATGATGTCCACATTTTCATGTCCGCCGATGTCGGGGACTTTGATTTCTACAATACTCATTCTATTCTTTCCAATTATTTTTAATGGGGAAAATTGTTTCATGCTGCCTGAATTATTTTTCACATGATTGTGTGGCTTCGTTCCAACGTCCGCCTAAATCCAAGCATTTATCTTTCGCGCCACAAGCCGTTAGCAACAAGCTCATAGATAAAATCGCAACGAAAACAGATTTTTTCATTATTAAAACTCATTGATTGATTTGATGTTTTGTTTTCAGGCAGCCTGCACATTTTCAAACTATATTGTTCCCAATATTGCAGGCTGCCTGAAACGGCTTATCGCATATCAAACACGCAAAATTAGCATTTCCAGCTAGGTGTGTTGTCCACTTTGATGCCGTATTTTTCAATCGCCACTTGAACCAAATTGCGGTCAATTTTGCCTTGATTTGCCAATGCGTTCAACGCGGCAACAGCAACATGGTAGCGGTCCACCTCAAAGAAGCTACGCAAATTCGCGCGGCTGTCTGAACGACCAAAACCGTCTGTACCCAATACCACATATTCGCCATTTTCGGCTGGAATCGCTTCACGAATGCGGTTGGCAAAGCTGCGAATGTAGTCAGTTGCTGCCACCACAGGGCCTTGATGACCTTTCAATTGTTGCGCCACAAACGATACTTTTTGTTCGCCAGTCGGGTGCAAGCGGTTGTGGCGTTCCACTTCTATCGCATCACGGTGCAACAAATTGAACGATGTACAAGACCAAACGTCTGCATCCACACCAAAATCAGCTTTTAACAAATCAGCCGCGTGAATCACTTCTTCCAAAATTACACCAGAACCCATCAATTGAACTTTCTTGTCAGATTTTGCACCTTCGCGCAACAAGTACATACCTTTCAAGATATCACGTTCGATATTTTCGCGTTGTGGCATAGCTGGATGTTTGTAGTTTTCATTCATCAAAGTGATGTAGTACCAAACATCTTCCTGCTCAACGTACATACGGCGCAAACCATCTTGTACAATCACAGCAATTTCATATTGATAAGTTGGGTCATAAGACAAGCAATTTGGAATCAAATCTGCCTGAATGTGGCTATGACCATCTTCATGTTGCAAACCTTCACCGTTCAAAGTTGTACGACCTGCTGTACCACCTAACAAGAAGCCGCGTGCGTGCATATCGCCCGCCGCCCAAGCCAAATCGCCTACACGTTGGAAACCAAACATTGAGTAATAAATGTAGAATGGAATCATCGCGTAACAGTTGTTTGCGTATGAAGTTGCAGCAGCAATCCAGTCTGCCATTGCACCTGGTTCGTTAATACCTTCTTGCAAGATTTGACCGTCAATGGATTCTTTATAGAACATCAATTGGTCTTTGTCTTGTGGCGTGTATTGCTGACCTTTCAAGTTCCAAATACCGTATTGGCGGAACATGCCTTCCATACCAAATGTACGGCTTTCATCAGGTACGATAGGCACAATGCGTTTACCCAATTGTTTGTCTTTCAACAAAGTATTCAAAATACGAACGAATGCCATTGTTGTAGAGAATTCGCGGTCGCCGCTGGTTTGTAATTGAGCGTCAAACGCAGACAATTCAGGAATCGGTAGCGCATCAGTTGCAGGATTACGCGCTGGCAAGTAACCGCCCAAAGCATTGCGACGTTCACGCAAGTAGCGCATTTCTTCGCTGTCTTCTGGGAAGCGGAAATATGGCAAATCGCCGCTATCAATTTGTTCATCAGTAACTTGGATATTGAAACGAGTACGGAATTGTTTCAATGAAGCCACGTCCATTTTTTTAGATTGGTGCGCCACGTTTTGACCTTCACCAGATGCGCCCATGCCATAACCTTTAATGGTTTTAGCCAAAATCACAGTCGGACGACCACCAGCATTGGTTACCGCTTCATGGTAAGCTGCGTAAACTTTGTGTGGGTCATGACCGCCACGATTCAATGACCAAATTTCATCGTCAGACATATTGGCAACCATGGCTTTCAATTCAGGCGTATTGAAGAAATGTTCGCGTACGTATGCACCGTCTTTTGATTTGAATGTTTGGTAATCGCCGTCTAACACTTCTTCCATGCGTTGTTTCAAGATGTTGTTGGTATCTTTTGCTAACAATGCATCCCATTTACCACCCCAAATTACTTTAATCACGTTCCAGCCAGCACCGCGGAATGTGCCTTCAAATTCTTGAATAATTTTGCCGTTACCGTGAACAGGACCGTCCAAGCGTTGCAAGTTACAGTTAATTACGAAAATCAAGTTGTCCAAACCTTCACGCGCAGCCAATGAAATCGCACCCAAAGATTCAGGTTCGCTCATTTCGCCGTCGCCCAAGAAGCACCAAACTTTACGACCAGCCGTTTTGCTCAAACCGCGGGAATCCAAGTATTTCAAGAAACGCGCTTGATAAATCGCCATCAATGGGCCCAAACCCATAGATACGGTTGGGAATTGCCAGAAGTTAGGCATTAAATGTGGGTGCGGGTAAGAAGACAAACCATTACCGCCGATTTCTTGACGGAAATTGTTTAATTGGTCTTCGCTCAAACGACCTTCAATAAAGGCGCGCGCGTAAATACCAGGCGCAGAGTGACCTTGGATAAACACCAAATCACCTTCTTCGCCATTTTCGCCTTTGGCTTTCCAGAAATGGTTAAAACCAACGTCATACAAAGTTGCAGAAGATGCGAAAGAGGAAATATGACCGCCCAATTCCAAGTCTTTTTTACCTGCACGGATTACCATTGCAGCCGCATTCCAACGGATTGCAGAACGAATGCGGTGTTCTAATTCGTGGTTACCAGGAGATTTTTGTTCTTTGCCAACAGGAATAGTATTCAAATAAGCAGTTGTTGCGTCAAATGGCAAGTGTACGCCACGACGACGCGTGTATTTCACCAAATTTTCCAAGATGAAATGGGCGCGTTCTGCACCTTCGTTTTGCAAAACTGAAGCCAATGAATCCAACCATTCTTGGGTTTCGATTGGGTCTAAATCAGGCGTATCGTTATGAGTTTGAGACATAGCGTTTTTCCTTCTATATTGAATTGATGGTTACACATAACCATTATTTTGTGCAGGCTGCGAGCCAACAGAATACAATGGCAAACAGTCGAATTGTAGCCCCAAAACGCCCTTTATGGCAACCAAAGCAGCCTGCACTTTCTGTTTGCGATTCTTTGTGAGACTATGGCACAATTTCACATTTATAAAACGATAAACGGCGCAAAAATAAAGTGCAGGCTGCTTTTGATTGATTCAGTCTATTCAATCCAAGGGTATTTTTGTTGCTCAAAAAAACATTTATCCGCATTGAAAATATATGCAAAAAATCATACCCACTATCCATATTTTATCCAAATTGGGGCTGCTGTTTGCGCTCATGTTGGTTTTTCCCACGCTTATGTCTTATGCACACGATGATGATGCGTTTTTTGCATTCAGTCGAACCGCAGAAATCACCGTACTTTGCTCATCTTTAATTTGGTTTGTAACGCGCAAACACCAACGTGAATTGCGTCCACGCGATGGCTTTGCCTTGGTAACCATGCTTTGGCTCGGCTTTGCTATTGTGGCTGCCATGCCTTTGTATTTATTCTTCCCAGAAATGTCGTTTACTGATGCTTATTTTGAATCGATGAGCGGCTTGACCACCACAGGGGCAACCGTAATTACAGGGCTAGATCAAATCCCACCGTCCATCAATTTTTGGCGACATTTGCTCAACTGGCTGGGCGGTATGGGGATTATCGTGCTGGCGGTGGCAATTTTGCCAATGCTGGGCGTGGGTGGTACGCAATTATTCAAAGCCGAAATCCCCGGTATTGAGAAAGACAACAAAATGGCACCGCGCATTTCACAAACCGCCAAACAACTTTGGTTGCTGTATTTAACAGGCACGATAATTGTTTTTCTGGCTTTAATGCAGGCTGGTATGACGTGGTTTGACGCGCTGTGTCATGCCATGTCCGCCTTTGCTTTGGGCGGCTTTTCCACGCACGACAACGGCATCGCCCACTACGATTCCGTTGCCATCGAAATCGTGATTACCGTTGCCACCATTATTGGCGGCATCAATTTTGCCAATCACTTTGCCGCCCTGCGCCAAAAAACCTTGCGCCACTACTGGAAAGACGAAGAAGTCCGCACTATGCTCATCGTTTTGATAAGTAGTATCGTGCTTGCCAGTTTGTATCTGTTTTACAAAGGTTTTTACAGTCTTGGCGATGCGTTTCGCTATGTGACGTTTAACTACGTTTCCATTGGTTTAGCCAGCGGTTTTGCCAATGCCAACTTTGCCAACTGGCCCTTGATTGTGTCGCTGTGGATGTTTTTTCTATCCAACATTTTGGCGAACACAGGCTCAATGGGCGGTGGCATCAAACTCGCCCGCGCCATTGCGTTGGCAAAATTCACTTTGCGCGAAACCACGCTATTGCAGCACCCCAATGCCGTTCGCACCGTCAAAGTAAACGGACGCAGCCTAAACGAACGCCTTGCTATGGCGATTATGGCGTTTATTTTTGTTTACTTTATGACCGTGGTTTTATTTGTATTTGTGATGATGCTATCGGGCTTGGATTTTATTACCGCACTCACAGCCGTTATTGCTTGCATTACCAACGCAGGGCCTGCTTTGGGTTCGGTTGGGCCAGCCGAAAATTACAGCGCACTAAGCAGCCTGCAAAAATGGTTGCTCACCACTGTTATGTTGTTGGGGCGACTGGAAATTTTTACAGTGTTTATGTTGTTTACACCAGGTTATTGGAAAAAATAAAAAAGTGCAGGCTGCTTCGTATGGAAAAAACGACACTTGATTACATTTTTATCAAACAAAAAAACAATATTTTTCATGAATATATACCTATATTTACAAAAAATAATCAGACAATTACACAAAATATAGGCAGAATTCACGTAGCTTAACGGGCGATAAATACTTCGCATTCATGCAAAGCATTCTCGTTCAGCACTCGGGAAGCGAGGCAATGCCTTGCAGAATAACTTTCTATTGTTTAATGAAGGAGCTATTTATGGCACAATCTAAATTTACAGTTGGCGGTATGGGCGGCAAAGCAGATGCAGACCGTTTGGTAGAACAAACCAGCAGCGTGGCTGGCGTTAAATTCGTTAATGCAAACCACGAAGGTGGCTACGTTGTGGTAACACATGGCGACGATTTTGATGAGGCGGCGTTCAAAGCTGCGGTTGGCGCAGCGGGTTTTAGCGTATAATTTTGATTGACTGCTTAAACCATCAAAGCAGCCTGCACTTTTTCGGATAGTGCAGGCTGCTTTTTGTTATAATTTGCGCCATTTTGTAATACAGATAAAGCTATGAACACCGTTCCCGATTACTTGTGCCACATACGCATTGTGTTGAGCCGCACCAGCCACCCAGCCAATATTGGTGCAGCCGCGCGCGCCATGAAAACCATGGGATTGAGCCAACTGGTTTTGGTTGCGCCCAATATCATGGCAACACCCATGACCCCCGAACCGCCCGAATTTATTGCCGAACAAGCCGAGCAATTTGTGTTGCCAGAAGAAAGTTTTATCTTGGCATCGGGCGCGGTTGATGTGCTGGAAAATGCCAAAATTGTTGCCACTTTGCCCGAAGCCTTATCGGGTTCGGTTTTGAATTGCGCTTTAACCAGCCGTCGCCGCGAATTGACATCGCCCTTACAAACGCCACGCGAACTCACGCCCAGCTTGTTGGCAGCGGCACAATCGGGGCAAACCGTGTCGTTGGTGTTTGGCAACGAAACCTTTGGTTTGAGCATTGACGAAGTGCAGCATTGCAACCGCCTGATGACGATTTCGGGCAACCCCAATTATTTTTCGCTGAACTTGGCGCAAGCGGTGCAAGTGGTGTGTTACGAATTGTTCAGCCAAGTCAATCAAGACATGAGCCATTTAATCCCCGAGCGTAATCTTGCCACTGCCGACCAAGTGGCAGGCATGGTGCAGCATTTGGAGCAAACTATGGGACAGCTGGATTTTTTCCGCAGCCGCAATCAAGAACGCATGATGCGCCGTTTGCACGCCTTGTTTAATCGCGCCGACACGACCACCGAAGACGTGGATATTTTGCGCGGTTTTTACAAGAAAATTCAGCAATCTTTGTCTAAATAATCCAAAGCAGCCTGCACTTTTATGAACGAATTACATCTATCTTTATCCGATTTTGCCGCCCAGCTAAACAAAAATAGCACGCGTCCTGTGTCTATCCAACAAACCGCACCCAATCAAATCACCGCGCATTATTGGTTTGACATCAAACTGAATTTACTGCGTTTTAGCGATAGCAGCCTGCTGTTTGGCTACGAATTGCCGTGGGGCGCGAATATGCTGGTTAAGCTGTTTAGTGGCATCAATAGCAAAAAATTCACGCTCAATACCAGCGATAAAACCGTTTTTCTGCACCTTGATGCGTTTGGTGTGTATCGCAAACAACTGGCTGGGCGCACGATTGCTGGCGTGGAACTACGCAATAACACCTTGATTTTTCAACTAAACGAAGTGCAGGCTGCTTGATGAGTTCCGCCTATTGCCAATTTTGTAACGCCTTGCCCGATGGTACGACCAATCCCAACAAAGCCTATCACGACACCGAATACGGCTTCGCGCAAAACGATGACAATGTGCTGTTTGAACGCTTGGTGCTGGAAATCAACCAAGCAGGTTTGAGTTGGACAACAATTTTGAACAAACGCCGCGCGTTTTATACCGCCTACGCGCAATTTGATGTGGCACAAGTTGCCGCATTCAACAATGACGATGTGGCGCGATTGCTGAACGATGTAGGCATTATCCGCAATCGTCTAAAAGTGCAGGCTGCTATTTTTAACGCGCAACAAATTACGCGCTTGCAACAAGAATTTGGCAGCTTCAAAGCATGGCTAGACGCGCACCACCCACGCAGTAAAGATGAGTGGGTCAAGCTGTTTAAACGCCACTTTAAATTTGTGGGCGGCGAAATCGTGGGCGAATTTTTAATCAGTTTGGGTTATTTGGACGGCGCACATTCGTCCGATTGCCCTATCTATCACAGAATATCTTCATCATGTTTACCCAACCGCTAACCGCCTTGCCCCCCTTATCGCTGTATATCCACATTCCGTGGTGCATACAAAAATGTCCGTATTGCGATTTCAATTCGCACAAAATCAAAACTACGCTAGATGAAAACGCCTATATCCAAGCCTTGCTGACCGATTTGCAAAGCGAATTGCCCTATTTTTGGGGGCGACCGATTGACACGATTTTTATCGGCGGCGGCACACCCAGCGTGTTCAGTGCAAAAGCCATAGACCAGTTGTTGAGCGGCATTCGCGCTTTGGTTAAACTCAACCCCGAAACCGAAATTACATTGGAAGCCAATCCCAGCACGTTTGAAATAGATAAATTTCAAGGATTTAAAGACGCAGGCATCAATCGCCTATCCATTGGCGTACAAAGTTTTGATGATGCGAAACTAAAAACCTTGGGGCGCATTCACAATGCGCACGAAGCCAAAAACGCGATTGAAGTCGCCACGCAAATTTTTGAGCGCGTGAACATCGATTTGATGTATGCCCTGCCGCACCAAACGGTGCAGGCTGCTTGCGATGACATTCGTACCGCCATTGCATTTGGCACAACGCACATCAGCGCGTATCAATTAACGCTCGAACCGAACACGCCGTTTGGACACACGCCACCGCAAGGCTTGCCCGAAGACGACAACGCGCAAGACATTGAAGATGCGATTCACGCCGAACTCGCGCAGGCTGGTTTTGTGCAATACGAAACCAGCGCGTTTGCCAAATCGCCCAATCAACAAGCACGACACAATGTAAACTACTGGCAATTTGGCGATTACATTGGCATTGGTGCAGGCGCACACGGTAAATTGTCGCACCACGACCGTATAGAACGCACCACGCGCAAACGCCACCCTAGCGATTATTTGTTGGCAATGCAAACCAATCCGCACGATGCGATTGAACGCAAAATGGTTGCGCCACAAGATTTGCCGTTTGAATTTATGATGAATGCGTTGCGTTTGGTGGACGGCGTTCCCAGCGCGTATTTTGGCGAACGCACGGGCGTGAGTGTGGCAAAAATCAGCCAACAAATTAAAATCGCACAACAAAGGGGTTTGCTCGATAGTAATCCGATGTTTTTTCGCCCAACCGATTTGGGACGCAGATTTTTGAATGATTTGATTGAGATTTTTTTGTAGCATAGTGCAGGCTGCTTTTTACACGAATTTTTTTGTTTATGTTTATTTATAAGGAATGATGATGAATCAATCTGTTATCTCTGTTATTGGTAAAGACCGCGTGGGTATTGTGTACGATGTAGCAAAAATTTTGGCAGACAACCAAATCAACATCATGAACATTAGTCAGCAATTGATGGGCGAATTTTTCACGATGATTATTTTGGTGGACGCTGAAAAATGCAGCCTGAAACCAACTGAATTAGCGGAATTGTTTGCCAATGAAGGACAAAAATTGGCTTTGGATATTCGTATTCAAAATGAAGAGATTTTTAACGCTATGCACCGTATCTAAATCACTTTTTTAAAGAGGAAAAAATCATGGCTTCTCCCAAATTAGTTGAACAACTTCGTCAAATTGTTGGCAATGCAGATGTTTTAACCGACCCTTCGCAAACGGCACAATACCGCGAGGGTTATCGTTTTGGTTCAGGAGCGGCGTTGGCAGTTGTGCGTCCGCAAACCTTGTTACAACAATGGCAAGTCGTTAAAGCCTGTGTGGATGCTAATGTGATTATCATCAGCCAAGCGTCAAACACAGGCTTAACAGGCGGTTCAACACCGCAAGGCTCGGATTACGACCGCGATATTGTCATCATCAACACGATGAAAATTAAAGGTACGCAATTGATTAACGACAACGCGCAAGTCGTCTGCCTAGCTGGTGCAACTTTGAACGAACTGGAATTGCTGCTCAAACCGCTTGGGCGCGAACCGCATTCCGTGATTGGTTCTTCGTGCATTGGCGCGAGCGTGATTGGTGGCGTGTGCAACAATTCGGGCGGTTCGTTGGTACAACGCGGCCCTGCTTACACCGAAATGGCTTTGTATGCTCAAATCGGCGAAAACGGCGAATTGGAATTGGTGAATCACTTGGGCATTGATTTGGGCGACACGCCAGAAGAAATTTTGACGAATTTACAAGGACATCATTATCAACGCAAAGACGTTCACGAGGGCGGCAAAGGACACGACCATTCTTATTGCAATCACGTCCGCCAAGTGGATGCCGACACGCCAGCGCGTTTCAATGCAGACCCAGCACGACATTACGAAGCATCAGGCAGCGCAGGCAAATTAGCCGTGTTCGCCGTACGTTTGGACACATTCGTGTCTGAAAAAAACACCGCCGTGTTCTACGTTGGCACAAACAATACTGCCGTTTTAACGCAAATCCGCCGAAATATGTTGGCAGAATTCAAAAACTTGCCGATTTCAGGCGAGTATATCCACCGCGATGCGTTTGATATTGCACTGGATTACGGCAAAGATATGTTCTACGTCATCAAACACGCAGGCACAGCCAATTTGCCCAAATTGTTTGATTTCAAAGCAAAAGTGGACAGATTCGCGAAAAATTTATCGTTCTTGCCGAAGCATTTTTCTGACCGCGTTTTGCAGGCGAGTTCAAAACTCTTGCCGCAACATTTGCCGCAAAGCATGATGGATTATCACAAGCAATACGAACATCATCTGATTATCAAAATGGGTGGCGATGGCGTGGCAGAAGCGCGTGAATACTTGAAAAATCTGTTTGCCGACAGCAGCAAAGGCGCGTTTTTTGAGTGTAATCCACAAGAAGCACAAGCTGCCATGTTGCACCGATTTGCCGTGGCAAGCGCGGCGGTTCGTTATCGCGCCGTGCATTCCGATGAAGTGGAAGAAATTTTGGCGTTGGACATCGCCTTGCGCCGCAATGATGAAGACTGGTTTGAAACGCTGCCTGAAAGCATTAACAGCAAAATCAGCCATAAATTGTATTACGGACATTTCTTCTGCCACGTTTTCCACCAAGATTACATTGTGAAAAAAGGCAACGATTGGGTGGCTTTGGAACATGAAATGTTAGCGTTGTTGGACAAACGTGGGGCGCAATATCCTGCGGAACACAACGTAGGTCATTTGTATGAAGCCAAACCCGAACTCAAAGCCTTCTATCGCCAATTAGACCCAACCAATAGCTTTAACGTGGGCATTGGGCATACGTCTAAAAAGAAAAATTGGGCTGAATAATGGAATAAAAGTGCAGGCTGCTTTGTGCGATGAAAAGCAGCCTGCACATTCGCAACAATATTTTTTTGGGAGATCTATCATGCAAGCCGTATTAGCCGATTACGCCGTGAGCGTTGCCGAATTAAAGCGCAATTACGCTTCTATTATTGACGAAGCCACAGGCGCGGTTGCTGTGTTGAATCACAACAAGCTCGAAGCGTATTTAATCCCAGCGCAGCATTACGAGCAGTTAATGGATTATTTGGAAGATTTGCAAGACGCGCAAATCATTCAAGAGCGTATTAACTCACCAAGCCGCGAGGTTTCGCTAGATGAGTTATAAATTACCGCTTTGTTGCCGAAGCGGAAGATGAATGGCGCAAGCTAGACAACAGCATCAAGCAACAATTTAAATCCGCGCTAGCCAAACGCTTGGAAAATCCGCGTATTCCATCTGCTGCGTTACATAATATGCCTGATTGCTACAAAATTAAATTGCGTAAAATCGGCTATCGTCTCGTTTATCGTGTTGATGATAATGTGCTTACGGTTACAGTCATCGCCATTGGTAAACGCGATAAAAGCGTAGTTTATGATGTGGCAAATAGTCGCTTGTAAATTTTAATTTCGCTGAACTTTATTTCAGGCAGCCTGAAAAAGGAAATATCCATGAAAAAATTTCTAACTTTGTGTGTTATCGCCTTTTCGTTAACCGCCTGTTCTTTGGGACATTATGATGAAAAAGCTATATTGCGCGTGAAACAAGAATGGCAAGCTAAGCTAGAAACCTTGCCTGTTGGCGCAAGCGAAGCCGAGCTAACCCAATGGTTAAAACAAAATGGTTTACTCAAAAATGGTGAACAGCCTAATTTAAACAATCACAAATACGTTACCAACGTACCAAATGGCTATTTCCCTTTTAAAAGCAGCATTATTTCTTGCAATGGTCTTTTTACTGAACTCACTATTCGGTTAGACGAACAAAATCGTGTTACCACAAAAGAAATAAAAACATTTGATAGTTGTTTTTAATTCCAAAAGGCTGCCTGAAACCCAAAAAACAAGGAATCTCAAACATGAGCAACATTCACAGCAACGAAATTCTAGAAACCATTCGCATGGTTTCCGACCAAAATTTTGACGTTCGCACGATTACGATTGGCATTGATTTGCACGATTGCATTCACCCCAACATCAATGTGTTGAACCAAAATATTTACAATAAAATCACAACGATTGGTAAAGATTTAGTCGCAACCGCGCGACATTTATCGGCTAAATACGGCGTACCGATTGTCAATCAACGCATTTCCGTAACCCCAATCGCGCAAATCGCGGCGGCAACCAATGCGGATAGTTACGTTTCTATCGCGCAAACGTTGGACAAGGCGGCAAAAGCGATTGGTGTATCGTTTATTGGCGGCTTTTCGGCGTTGGTGCAAAAAGGCATGTCGCCAGCCGATAAAATTTTGATTCGCAGCATTCCCGAAGCGATGAAAACGACCGACATCGTGTGTTCGTCTATCAACATCGGCTCAACTCGCGCAGGCATTAACATGGACGCGGTAAAATTAGCGGGCGAAATCATCAAGCAAACGGCGGAAATCACGCCCGAGGGTTTCGGTTGCGCGAAAATTGTCGTGTTCTGCAATGCGGTGGAAGACAATCCATTTATGGCAGGCGCGTTTCACGGTTCGGGCGAAGCGGACGCAGTGATTAACGTGGGCGTTTCAGGGCCAGGCGTGGTGCAGGCTGCTTTGAAAGATTGCGACAGCCACGATTTGACGGAAATTGCGGAAGTGGTGAAAAAAACGGCGTTCAAAATCACGCGCGTGGGCGAATTGATTGGGCAGGAAGCAGCGAAAATGTTAAATATTCCATTTGGCATTTTGGATTTGTCGCTTGCGCCAACCCCTGCGATTGGCGACAGCGTGGCGCGAATTTTGGAAAGCATGGGCTTGTCGGTTTGTGGTACGCACGGAACAACGGCGGCTTTGGCGTTGCTCAATGATGCGGTGAAAAAAGGCGGCATGATGGCAAGCAGCGCGGTGGGTGGTTTGAGTGGCGCGTTCATTCCTGTGTCGGAAGACGAGGGCATGATTGCGGCGGCAGAAAGCGGCATTTTAACGCTGGATAAATTGGAAGCGATGACGGCGGTTTGTTCGGTGGGCTTGGATATGATTGCGGTGGCTGGCACGACAAGCGCGGCGACGATTTCGGGCATTATCGCGGACGAGGCGGCAATCGGTATGATTAACAGCAAAACGACTGCGGTTCGCATTATTCCCGTAACTGGGAAAGATGTGGGCGAGAGTGTGGAATTTGGCGGTTTGTTGGGTTATGCGCCGATTATGCCGACTAAAGAGGGTAGCTGTGAGGTGTTTATCAATCGCGGTGGGCGGATTCCTGCGCCTGTGCAGTCTATGAAAAATTGATTTCTGTAATATTGCAGGCTGCTTTTTGATGTATAAAAGCAGCCTGCAACACAAAAAAGCGCGATTGGAAAACATTATAGTGAAATGAAATCGCAATAGTACAGCGTTGCCAACGCCCTTATGTTGTGCTATTTGCACACGGCGGTCGTTGTCGCCTTGCCCTAATCTAAATTTAATTCACTATAATTTAATCGCTTTCATGGTTTACTCCTTGTTGTGTAAGTAGTGAAATGATGCGCCAATTAAATTAGCCTAAAATTAGGCTGCTGCCTGATTAATTCAGACAGCCTTTTGATTGATATGGCTTAAAAAATCGCCATTGTGAAGTGTTACGCTTTCAACGCTTCTTGCAATTCGCCCGCTTCAAACATTTCCATCATAATGTCTGAACCGCCCAAAAATTCGCCGTTCACATACAACTGCGGAATAGTAGGCCAGTTGCTGTATTCTTTGATGCCTTGGCGCACTTCATCATTTTCCAACACGTTTACGGTAACATAATCTTCGCAACCAGCCGATTGCAAGATTTGTACTGCGCGTGCCGAAAAGCCGCATTGTGGAAATTGTTTTGTGCCTTTCATAAATAACACTACGCGATGAGTGGTTACGACTTCTTTGATTTGTTCTTGAATGCTCATGTTGATTCCTTTAATAGGGTTTGGGTCAAAAAAAACGCGCTGAAATCATTGCGTGCTGGCGATTATAGCGCGATTTATCGGGATTTTGAACTTTATAGCAACATGAAATCGCAACGGTACTGCGTTGCCAACGCCCTTGTGTGCTATTTACACATGGTGAGCATTGTCGCCTTGTCCCGTTTTTATTTTATTTCATTATAAATCAAAAATTAGGTAAAAGAACAAAGCAGCCTGCACTTTATTTAGCCTATGTCTAGCTAACATAATCCGTTAGAATATAGACTGCGCTGTGCAGGCAGCCTGCACATTTCACTAACCCTACCCATAGAGACACTTATGAAGAAAAACATTACTCGCCGCCATTTTTTAAGCAGCACCGCCGCTTTGGTTGGCACAACGGCACTTACAGCTTGTCAAAGTCCAACTTATCGTGCTCTTGCACAAGGCACACGTCAAGCGATGCAGGCTGCTTATTATCCGCCTGCTTTGACTGGCTTGCGTGGCGACCACGATGGCAGCTTTCCTGCTGCACACAGCGTTGCCTTGCGCGGTGCCAAATATGTTTTACCCAATGAAGCCAGCGAGCAATACGATTTAGTGGTGGTGGGCGCAGGCATCAGCGGTTTGGCGGCCGCTTATGCTTATCAGAAAAAACATCCGCAGCACAAAATTTTGATTTTGGATAACCACGACGACTTTGGTGGACACGCCAAACGCAATGAATTCAAAATCAACGGACGTACCATTATTACTTATGGTGGCAGCGAAAACATCGATTCGCCAGCCAGCGCATGGTCAGAACAATCGCTCAAATTGTTGCGCGAGTTGGGCGTGGATTACGAAAAATTCCATGTTTATTTTCAAAAAGATTTATATACCAAACAATGGGGCTTGCAGCGCGGCATCTTCTTCAATGCCAAGACATTTGGTCAAGCCAAATTGGTGTTGGGCAGCCCAAAAATGGACGCGGAACAAGCGGCAAAAAGCGTACCGCAATTCCCATTTAGCGAAGAAGACAAACGCGCAGCTTTGCAGTTGTATGTAGATACCCCAAATTATTTGAAAGGCAAAACACGTCGCCAAGTGATTGAGTTTGCAGAAAATACCAGTTATCACGACTTTTTAGCCAACACCGCTAAAATGCCGACTGCTGTGTTGAAATATGTACAAAATATCAGCTCGGATTACTGGGGACACGATATTAACGCCTTGTCGGTGCGCGAAGCATTTGACAACGGCTATCCAGGTACGCAGAACTTGAATTTGTCAGAAGAAGAGGGCGAAGATGAGCCTTATATCTACCACTTCCCTGATGGCAATGCGTCTATCACGCGCTTGTTGGTACGCAAGCTCATTCCAAGCGTTGCATCAGGCAATACAATGGAAGACATCGTAACGGCAAAATTTGATTACAATCAATTAGATAAAGCTGAACATAATGTGCGACTGCGTTTGAATAGCACTGCGTTATTGATTGAAAATCAAGCAGATAAAAGCGTTGCAATTGCTTATTTGAGTAAAGGCAGCGAGAGTCTTGTCCGCGTCAATGCCAAAAAATGTATTTATGCAGGACACGCTACGCTTGCGCCACGCATCATGCCACAAATGGCAGCCACGCAAGCACAAGCGATGTTGAGCAACGTTAAAATCGCTATGGTGTATAGCAAAGTGCTGTTAAAAAATGGCTTGGTATTCCAAAAAATGGGTGCGCATCATCTGTACACGCCAGACCAACCGTATTGCGAAATGTTCTTGGACTATCCTGTTAAAATGGGTGATTATGTGCCATCGCAAACGCCAAACGAACCTGTGGTTTTACACGCCATTCGTATGGCGGTAGATTTGCAAGGCAATACCGCTCGTGACAAATATCGTGCTGGTCGTCGCAAACTGATTGCGCAAAAATACGATGATTTGCGTAACGAATTGATGACGCAGTTGCGCGAGATATTCGACGCCGTGGGCGTGAATGCCGATGATGTGGTGCAAGAAATCACAATTAACCGCTGGGGGCATGGTTACAGTTACGAACAAGTTGGTTTGTATGACAGTGATAACGATGTAGAGCGCAACACGATGCGTATGCGTAAATCACTGGGCAATATTTTTATGGCAAATAGCGATGTAGCGTGGATGCCGTATGCTCAAAATGCGATTGATGAAGGTTTGCGTGCAGCGAATGAAGCAGCAAAGTAATGGTTAAATAAAAAAAGCAGCCTGCACTTTAAATTCAAAGTGCAGGCTGTTTTTTTACACGATTACAAATCCAACAACAAACGTGCAGGGTCTTCCAACAATTCTTTAATGGTTACCAAAGTCAGAACCGCTTCACGACCGTCAATAATGCGGTGGTCGTAGGACAACGCCAAATACATCATTGGACGAATCACGATTTCACCATTTTCTACCACAGCGCGTTCTTTGGTGGCGTGCATACCCAAAATCGCTGATTGTGGCGGATTGATAATCGGTGTAGACATCAT
The DNA here is from genome assembly GCF_900475905.1 of Kingella kingae. Classification (GTDB taxonomy): domain Bacteria; phylum Pseudomonadota; class Gammaproteobacteria; order Burkholderiales; family Neisseriaceae; genus Kingella; species Kingella kingae. The sequence continues at coordinate 1,511,839 of NZ_LS483426.1, read as the reverse complement.
CGAACCAAACGTACCACCATTGGTAATGCTGAATGTGCCGCCAGTCAAATCTTCAATCGCAATGCGACCATCTTTGGCTTTGGCTGCATAATCCACAATCGCTTTTTCAATGTCGGCAATGCTCATTTGGTCAGCATCGCGTAGGATTGGCACAACCAAACCGCGTGGCGAACCAATCGCAATACCAATATCAAAATAGCCATGATAAACAATATCTTTGCCATCAACCGATGCGTTTACGACTGGGAATTTTTTCAACGCTGCCACTGCGGCTTTAACAAAGAACGACATAAAGCCCAGTTTAACGCCGTGTTCTTTTTCAAACTTATCTTTGTATTTGGCACGTAAGTCCATGACAGGTTTCATGTTTACTTCGTTGAACGTGGTCAAAATCGCGTTTTCTTGTTGCGATGCCAACAAACGCTCTGCCACGCGCGCGCGCAAACGACTCATCGGCACGCGCTGTTCAGGACGCGCACCAGCAGGAACGGCCACCGCAGGCGCAGCAGCAGTACGAGCCGCCGCCACTTTTACGTCTTCTTTCAACACGCGACCGTCGCGACCAGAACCTTGAATGCCACTCACATCAACGCCTGTTTCGGCTGCTAATTTTGCCGCAGCAGGCAAAGCAATGCCAGCTTGCGCGTTCGATACAGGCACAGGCGCGGCAGCAGGTGCAGGCTGCTCTTGTGGTGCCGCGGCAGGTGCGTTTGCCGATGCAGCCGCCTCGGTATCAATTTTTGCCAACAGTTGCTCTGTGCCAACGGTTTCGCCGTTTTGCACCAAGATTTCAACCAACACGCCTGCTTGCGGAGCTGGCACGTCCAATACCACTTTGTCGGTTTCAATGTCCACCAAGATTTCATCACGCGCCACGCTTTCGCCGACTTGTTTGCGCCATTCAATCAATGTGCCTTCGGTAATACTTTCTGCAAATACGGGAACTTTTACTTCAATAATCATGTTTTTCTCCAAGTTTGAGAGTGGAATGTGTGCTGCTTTCGGTTTGCTTTATTTGTGCCAACCAAAAGCAGCCTGCAACTTAATTCAAGTTTAACGCATCAGCAATCAGTTGTTCTAATTGCGATTTATGTTTGCTGGCATAACCCACCGCAGGCGATGCGCTGGCTGGACGACCTGCAAAGCGCACAGTTTGACCGTCTTTTGCCAAGCGTTCCAAGCGATGACGAGTTTGATACCACGCACCTTGGTTTTTCGGCTCTTCTTGCGCCCACAAAATTTCCGTAGCGTTCGGGAATTTTGCCAATTCGGCTTCGGCTTCGGCATAGGGGAATGGATACAACTGTTCGGCACGAACAATTGCAATCTCGTTTTGCAAACCAGCGTCATCACGCGCTTTTGCCAAATCGTAATACACTTGACCTGCACACATAATTACACGTTTTACGCTGGCGTTGTCGGCGCGTTCTGCCACATCGCTAATCACAGGGCGGAATGTTGTGCCTTCCAAGAAGTTTTCCAATGGACTCATGGAATCTTTAAAGCGCAACAAGCGTTTAGACATGAAAATCACAAGCGGTTTGCGGTATGAGCGCAAAGTTTGGCGGCGCAAAATATGGAACATTTGCGATGCTTCGGACGGCATAATCACTTGCATATTGTGCTCTGAACACAGTTGCAACCAGCGTTCCAAGCGACCTGATGAGTGTTCTGGGCCTTGACCGTCATAGCCGTGTGGCAAAATCGTGGTCAAGCCACACAAGCGACCCCATTTGGTTTCACCTGATGAAATGAACTGGTCAATCGCTACTTGTGCGCCGTTGGCAAAGTCGCCAAATTGCGCTTCCCAAATGACTAATTTATCGGGCGCAGAACAAGCGTAACCGTATTCATATGCCATAACCGCTTCTTCGTTCAAAATGGAGTCAATCACCACAAAATCGGCTTGATTGTCTGCCATGTGTTCCAACGGCGTGTAAATGCCTGTGTCGGAAGTGGCGCGATTGGTATCGTGCAGCACCGCATGGCGATGCGAGAATGTGCCACGACCCGAGTCTTCGCCCGAAATACGCACACCTGTGCCGTTGGTAACCATGCTGGCATAGGCAACGGTTTCTGCCATGCCCCAGTCAAATGGCTGTTTGCCTGCTGCCATTTCTTTGCGTTGCTCAATCACGCGCTTGGCGGTGTTGTGCAAACCAAAGCCCTCTGGCACTTGGGTAAATTTGTCGGTTAAGCGTTGAATGTCGGCTGCTGGCAAACCGCTTTCTACGGCTTCGCGCCAGTCTTGACCTTGGTATTTGCTCCAATCTACGCGGTGTTTGCTTTCGTAGTCGGTCAAGCGTGTTTGTTCAACGTGTTCGCCTTTGTCCAATGCGGCGCGATAGGCTTGTACCAAACCTTCTGCATCGTCCGCACTCAATACGCCTTCTTTAACCAATTTTTCGGCATACAAGGCGCGTGTGCCAGGGTGTTTGGTAATCGCGCGATACATGAGCGGTTGGGTCAAGGTTGGGTCATCGCCCTCGTTGTGTCCCAATTTACGGAAACAAACCACATCAATTACCACATCTTTATGGAATTGTTTGCGGTAGTCCAAAGCAGCCTGCACTACAAAGCATACGGCTTCTGGGTCATCGCCATTAACGTGGAACACAGGGGCTTCCACCATTTTCGCGATGTCGGTGCAATACACAGTTGAGCGTGTATCGCGTGTATCCGAAGTCGTAAAACCAATTTGGTTATTGATGACCATGTGAACCGTGCCGCCCGTGCTGTAACCACGAGTACGCGACATATTGAATGTGGCTTGGTTTACGCCCAAACCAATGAACGCGCTGTCGCCATGAATCAACACAGGCAATACTTGGTCACGACCGTCCAAACCACGGCGGCGTTGTTTCGCGCGTGCTGAACCTTCTACCACAGGATTAACGATTTCCAAATGCGATGGGTTAAACGCCAAAGTGACGTGCATTGCGCCGTGTGGTGTGGCGATGTCAGAATTGTAGCCGTTGTGGTATTTCACGTCGCCACTTGGCAATTTGGTGTCGTAGCGACCTTCAAATTCGGCGAACAAATCCGCAGGCTGCTTGCCCAAAGTGTTCACCAAAACATTCAAACGACCGCGGTGCGCCATGCCGATGATGATTTCTTCCACGCCGTCTTTGCCTGCGTTTTGCACCAAATAATTCAAGCCCGCAATCGCACTTTCGCCACCTTCTACCGAGAAGCGTTTTTGACCAACGTATTTGGTGTGTAGATAGCGTTCCAGCGTTTCCGATGCGGTTAATTGTTTCAAAATATAGCGTTTTTCGTCTGCGCTGAATTTGGGCGTAGACAAACGGCTTTCAAAATAGTTGCGAATCCATTGGCGTTCTTCTCGGTTTTCAATATACATGTATTCCACGCCAATATGACCGCAATAGGTTTGCTGCAATTTGCTGATGATGTCGGCAAGCGTTAATTTGGTTGCGCCACCAAAATCGCCTTCGCCCAAGCTGAACTGCACCGCCATGTCGGCATTGCTTAAACCGTGTGCTTCGGGCGATAAGCCGTCTGCATTGCGCGGTTTTTTTAAGCCCAGCGGGTCTAGTTTTGCTGCGCCAGAGCCTTGAATGCGATAGGCAGAAATCAGACGCAACACGGCAATTTGTTTTTGCAATAAGTTTTCGTCAATATTGCCAGTCACAGCGGCAATGTTTTGACGTTTTGCCAAGTTGGCAAACGATTGTTGAATAGGGTAGTGTGCGACATCGCGTTCTACTGCGCCAGGTTGGGCTGCCAGTTCGCGGAAATATTGTTGCCAAACTTCGCCAACAGAGTGTGGGTTGTCCAAATAATTTTCGTACAACTCTTCAATGTAGGGCGCGTTTGAACCGAATAAATAAGAAAAATTTAGTTTTTCATTCATCATGGCTCATGCTTTCTAACAGATTGGTCTATTGAAATGTGCTGCTCTGTGCAGAGATTTATCTGCAACATGAGTGGCATTTTACTCTTTTTAACACGCTTGTGCAGTAGCAAAACAAAGGTTTTCGCTATTTTTGTAATTAAATGTAGTAAACGATGTGAAAAAGCAGCCTGCACAATATTAATAAGAGTGCAGGCTGCTTTTTTTACGAATTAGCGTTTATCAACTGGCACAAAATCGCGGCGTTCTGAACCTGTGTACAACTGACGTGGGCGACCAATTTTCGCATTTGGGTCGCTCAAACTTTCGTTCCAATGTGAAATCCAGCCAACGGTACGCGCCAAGGCAAAGATAACGGTAAACATAGAAACTGGAATACCCAATGCGCTCAACACGATGCCAGAGTAGAAGTCCACGTTTGGATACAGTTTTTTCTCGATGAAGTATGGGTCGTTCAATGCAATTTTTTCTAATTCCATTGCCAACTTGAATTTTGGGTCATCTTGCAAGCCCAATTCGCGCAATACCTCATCGCAAGTGGTTTTCATGATGGCAGCGCGTGGGTCCATGTTTTTGTACACGCGATGACCGAAGCCCATTAAGCGGTATTTTTTCGCTTTTACGCCTTCCATAAATTCTGCTACGCGCGATACGTCGCCAATTTCGTCCAACATTTTCAACACGGCTTCGTTTGCGCCACCGTGTGATGGACCCCACAAGCAAGCGATACCTGCGGCAATACACGCAAATGGATTCGCGCCAGATGAGCCTGCCAAGCGCACAGTTGAGGTTGATGCGTTTTGTTCGTGGTCGGCGTGCAAGGTAAAGATGCGGTCTAATGCGCGTACCAACACTGGATTGGGTTCGTATTTTTCGCAAGGTGTGGCAAACATCATGTGCATGAAGTTGGCAGTGTAGCTCAAATCGTTGCGTGGATAGTTAAATGGCAAGCCGTTTGAGTAGCGGTAGCACATAGCCGCGATGGTCGGGATTTTGGAAATCAAACGATAAATGGCGATTTTGCGGTGTTCTGGGTCGGCAATTTCCAAGCTGTCTTGGTAGAATGCAGACAACGCGCCTACTACGCCCACCATCATTGCCATTGGGTGTGCATCGCGGCGGAAACCACGGAAGAACCATGTTAATTGTTCATGCACCATGGTGTGTTTGGTTACGGTATTGACGAATTTTTCTTTTTGCTCTTTGTTGGGCAACTCGCCGTAAATCAGCAAATAGCATACTTCCAAGTAGTCGCTATTTTCTGCTAATTGTTCAATGGGATAGCCGCGGTAATACAGCAGACCTTTATCGCCATCAATAAATGTAATTTTAGACTCGCAGCTTGCGGTAGACACAAAACCTGGGTCAAATGTAAACATATTCGTACCTTTGGTAAAGGCGCGAATATCCACTACTTCATTACCGAGTGTGCCAGTTAAAACAGGCAATTCTACACTCTCGAAACCTTCGCCTTGCAATTTTACAGTTTTAGACATCTTTTTGCTCCTAGTGGTTATTTTACTGATGGGATTTAAGGTCAAAGCAGCCTGCATATTTAAGCTGCTCTGATTTTTTCCAAAATAGGCAAGAAATCTTGGCGTTCTGGTGTGTCGTATTGGTTGATGAAAGCCAAGAAATCTTGGTCTTCCAATGCCAAAATATCCACCAACACGCTCAATTCTTCATCGCTTAATGTGGAAAATTCTTTTTCTGCGAATCGCTTTAACACAATGTCTAGTTCTAGCAATCCGCGCCGCATTTGAAAGCGGATACGCCGTTTGGCGATTTCGTTAAATTGTGCCATAGTTCTTTACAAGAATTAACTGGTATCAGGTTTTGATTGCGGTTATTTGTAAATATGCAGGCTGCTTGTTTTATATACAAAAAGCAGCCTGCACTTTTTGATTAAACAGCCCGTTCCAACATAATTTCTTTGATTTTGCCAATCGCACGAGTTGGGTTCAAGTGTTTCGGACACACATCAACGCAATTCATAATCGTATGGCAACGGAACAAGCGATATGGGTCATTCAAATTATCCAAACGCTCATTTGTAATCGTGTCGCGGCTGTCGGCGATAAAGCGATACGCATTTAATAAACCAGACGGACCTACGAATTTATCAGGATTCCACCAGAAAGACGGGCATGAAGTGGAACAACACGCGCACAAAATACATTCGTACAAACCATCTAATTCAGCGCGTTCTTCTTGCGATTGCAAACGCTCGCGTTCAGGTTTTGGTGTATCGTTCACAACGTAAGGTTTAATAGAATGATATTGTTTGAAAAATTGCGTCATGTCCACAATCAAATCGCGAATCACTGGCAAGCCTGGTAATGGGCGAATCACAATCGGCTGCGCCAAGCTGCGAATATCGGTCAAGCAAGCCAAACCATTTTTACCGTTAATATTCATACCGTCCGAACCGCAAATCCCTTCGCGGCATGAACGGCGGAACGACAAGGTATCGTCTTGTGCTTTTAATTTAACCAGCGCGTCCAATAATTTCACATCAGACGGCAAAATTTCCAATTCATAATCTTGCATGTACGGTGCTGCATCACGGTCGGGATTGTAGCGGTACACTTGAAAACGTACTTTTTCCATAGTGAGTGTTCCTTTTCGCGTTTTCAGGCTGCCTGAAACGTGCAGGCTGCCTGAAAGCACTTGATTTATTTTTAGTAAACGCGTTTCGCAGGTTTAATGTAATCCACAGTCAAAGGTTTGGTGTGTACAGGTTTGTAGTCCAAACGATTGCCTTCTGAATAGAACAAAGTGTGTTTCATCCATTTTACATCATCGCGTTCCGTGTGGTCGTCTGATGCGTGTGCGCCGCGACTTTCTTTACGCGCTTCGGCAGAAATCATGGTCGCCTTTGCTACTTCCATCAAATTGTCCAACTCCAACGCTTCAATACGCGCGGTATTCCAAACTTGGCTCTTGTCTTTGATTTCCGTGTTTTTCGCACGTTCAACCAACGCCAAAATTTTGTCCACGCCTTCTTTCAAAATTGCGTCTGTGCGGAATACGCCAGCGTGTAATTGGACGGTGCGTTGCAATTCGTTGCGTAATGTGTCCACATTCTCGCCGCCAGTTTGGTTATTCAAACGGTCAAGACGTTGTTTGGTAAATTCGCCAGCATTTTCAGGCAGCGGTTTCCAATCAGGCAAATCGCGTACATATTGCGTCATGCTGTCGCCAGCCGATTTACCGAACACCACCAAATCCAATAGCGAATTTGTACCCAAACGGTTCGCGCCATGCACCGAAGCACAAGCACATTCGCCAGCCGCATACAAACCGCCGACTACTTTTTCAGGATTATCGCCTTCAGGAACAACCACTTCGCCCAAGTAATTCGTTGGGATACCGCCCATCATGTAGTGCGTGGTTGGCACAACAGGAATTGGGTCTTTAATCGGGTCAATACCAGCAAATTGAATAGAAATTTCGCGAATGCCTGGTAATTTAGACATGATTTTTTCTGCGCCAATGTGGTCAATTTTCAACAACACATGGTCTTTATTTGGACCGCAACCGCGACCTTCAAAAATCTCCATCGCCATAGCGCGAGAAACCACATCACGCGAAGCCAAATCTTTTACCGTTGGCGCATAGCGTTCCATGAAACGCTCGCCTTGCGCGTTCAGCAAAATGCCACCTTCGCCGCGTACACCTTCGGTAATCAACACGCCCGCACCTGCTACACCTGTCGGGTGAAATTGCCAAAATTCCATGTCTTCCAATGGAATGCCAGCACGCGCACAAATACCCAAACCGTCGCCCGTGTTCATAAATGCGTTGGTTGAAGATGCGTAAATACGACCTGCACCACCTGTTGCAAACAATACCGCTTTCGCATGAAAAATGTACACGTCGCCACTTTCCATTTCCATAGCCGTAACGCCGACTACATCGCCATTGTCATCGCGAATTAAGTCTAATGCAGTCCATTCCACGAAAAATTGCGTATTCGCACGGACATTTTGTTGGTACAAAGTGTGCAACATGGCGTGTCCTGTACGGTCAGCTACAGCACAAGCACGTTCTACAGCACGTTTGCCGTATTCTGCGGTGTGTCCGCCAAATGGACGTTGGTAAATTTTGCCACTTTCCACACGGTCAAACGGCATGCCCATGTGCTCCAGTTCTACGACCGCATCAACCGCGTTGCGTGTCATAAATTCAATTGCGTCTTGGTCGCCCAGCCAGTCTGAACCTTTTACTGTGTCATACATATGCCAATGCCAGTTGTCTTCTTGCACATTGCCCAAAGAAGCCGATACGCCACCTTGCGCGGCAACGGTGTGTGAACGAGTTGGGAATACTTTTGATAATACGGCTGTATTTAAGCCAGCTTGTGATAATTGCAAAGCAGCGCGTAAACCAGCACCACCTGCACCGACTACCACAGCATCAAATTTACGGATAGGATAAGTCATGGTTTAGCCCCAAATTACATAAAACGAATAAACGGTACACGCAACCAGCCAAATAATGGTGGCGCATTGCAAGAATAGGCGAATGCCAAAGGGTTTGATGTAGTCCATCCACAAATCGCGAATGCCCACCCATGCGTGTAAAAATAGAGCTAAAAACGTGGTTTGGGTGAATACTTTAACCCACGTTGTACCAAAGAATGATTGCCATTCGGTGTAGTCTTTTGCACCCAGCAAGCCAATCAAGAAAAAGAAAAAGAAAACGGTGTAGAGCAACATTAAAACGGCGGTGGCACGTTGCATTGCCCAATCGCGCAAACCGTAGCCTGCGCCTGCTAATTTACGCTTTACCATAAGAAAATCCCCAATGCAAATGCGGTTGCCGCTGCGCCAAACAATACGATGCGAGCCGATTTACGAGCAGCCTGCAATTCCACACCAATGTGTGCATCAATCAGCAAAAAGCGAATGCCTGCAAACAAGTGATGAATAAACAGCCACAAAATGCCCCATAGAATCAGTTTTATGAATGCGTTATCTGCCCATGATTTGTATTGCAAAAACACTTCGCCGCTGCTTAATGAGCCTGCGAGCAACGCTAACAAAATCGGCAAAAATAAAAAAATTGCCACTCCTGATGCGCGATGCAAAATAGACACGATTGCAGGGATAGGTAAATGCTTGATAATGGTAGGCATGTCTAAATAGACAGGTCTTTTTTTGGTTTGCATTATCCGTTCCTTATCAAAATTTTTATAATCAAAAATACGAAAGTGGTGCGTGTTTTTAACTAAACACTAGCAATAATTTACATGGTTTATCGCAATTTGAATAGTCTTATTTGCATAAAATTTAAAAGTAATTTCACAACAAAAATAATGATTATCAACAAGCTAGATTGGGCAAAATAAACTCAACACATTTTAATATTAAAATCGGGAGCTTATTAAAAAGCAGCCTGCACAATGTTTATTGAATGGATACGTCGTGCAGCATTCTTTTTAGAGTGCAGGCTGTTTATAAATACAGTACAATCGCTGTCCTAAAAAATGATTTTAAAATGGTTTTATATGGTACAGCGTTCTAAATCTTCTTCTGCTTGGATGCACGAGCACGTCAATGACCCCTATGTTCAACGCGCTCAAAAAGATGGTTATCGCGCCCGAGCGGCGTATAAATTGCTCGAAATCAACGAAAAAGATAAATTGATTAAAAATGGCACGGCGCTGGCGGATTTGGGCAGCGCACCAGGTAGTTGGTCGCAAATTGCCGCCAAACTGGTGGGCAAAGAAGGCAAAGTTTTTGCGCTAGACATTTTGCCGATGGACGCGCTGGACGGTGTTGATTTTATTCAGGGCGATTTTCGCGAAGAGTCGGTTTTGGCGCAATTTGAGAATTTGCTTGGAAATCGTCCGCTAGACCTTGTAATTTGCGATATGGCACCCAATATGTCGGGCAATGCGGTCATGGACCAAGCGCGAAGTTTTTATTTATGTGAGCTGGCTTTGGATTTTGCTCAAAATCATCTGAAAACAGGCGGTAATTTTTTGGTTAAAGTGTTTCAAGGTAGTGGCTATCAAGAATACATGGCTGCCATGAAAACAGTGTTTGCCACAGTGCAAACGCGCAAACCAGATGCTTCACGCAATCGGTCTAGTGAGATTTATTTATTAGGCAAAAATAAACGCTGACAAGGTGTGCAGGCTGCTTTACAATTCGCTTTCATTTTTTTATTTTATTCTAATTAGGAGCTTGTTTCTGTGGGAAACAATTTAAAAAATCTAGTCGTTTGGGGTACGCTATTTTTAGCCATCGCGTTTGGCGTCAATGCCATGCAAGAAAAGAAAACCAATGGCAAACAAATCGAATATTCTCAATTTATTCAGCAAGTCAAAGCTGGAGAAATCAACAATGTTAATCTAGAAGGTTCGCCAGCAGGCTACGCGATTACAGGCGTGCGCAACGATAGCGACAAATCGACATTTACAACCAATGCTCCTTTGGATGATAGATTAATCAGCACGTTAGAAGAAAACAAAGTTCGTATTAAAGTTACACCAGACGAAAAACCTAGCTTTTTAAGTAGCTTGTTTATGAGCTTGTTGCCTGTGTTATTGTTGATTGCAGTGTGGATTTATTTCATGCGCGCGCAAACAGGTGGTGGCAAAGGCGGCGCATTTTCGTTTGGTAAATCGCGTGCCAAATTGTTGGACAAAGATGCCAACACCGTGAAATTTGCCGATGTGGCTGGCTGCGATGAAGCCAAAGAAGAAGTGCAAGAAATCGTGGACTACTTAAAAGCCCCAGACCGCTATCAATCGTTGGGCGGGCGTGTGCCACGCGGTATTTTGTTGGCAGGTAGCCCAGGTACAGGTAAGACCTTGTTAGCAAAAGCGATTGCAGGCGAAGCGGGCGTGCCATTTTTCAGTATTTCGGGTTCGGATTTCGTGGAAATGTTTGTCGGCGTGGGCGCAAGCCGTGTGCGCGATATGTTTGAACAAGCGAAGAAAAACGCGCCTTGCATTATTTTTATTGATGAAATTGACGCGGTGGGTCGCCAACGCGGCGCAGGTTTGGGCGGCGGAAACGATGAACGCGAACAAACTTTGAACCAATTGCTGGTTGAAATGGATGGCTTTGAAAGCAATCAAACTGTGATTGTGATTGCTGCAACCAACCGCCCAGACGTGTTAGACCCAGCGTTACAACGCCCAGGTCGTTTTGACCGTCAAGTGGTTGTGCCGTTGCCAGATATTCGCGGTCGTGAAGCGATTTTGAATGTTCACGCGAAAAAAGTGCCGCTTGATGAAAGCGTGAATTTGGTGGATTTGGCACGTGGTACACCAGGTTTCTCGGGTGCGGATTTGGCGAATTTGGTCAATGAAGCCGCATTGTTTGCAGGTCGTCGCAACAAAGTGAAAGTCGATCAAAGCGATTTTGAAGATGCGAAAGATAAAATTTACATGGGCCCTGAACGCCGTAGTATGGTCATGCACGAAGACGAAAAACGTGCTACCGCGTATCACGAAGCAGGTCATGCGATTGTGGCGGAAAGTTTGCCGTTTACCGACCCTGTTCACAAAGTAACGATTATGCCACGTGGACGTGCGTTGGGTTTGACTTGGCAGCTGCCTGAACGCGACCGAATTTCCATGTACAAAGACCAAATGTTGAGCCAACTGTCTATTTTGTTTGGCGGTCGCATTGCGGAAGATATTTACGTTGGGCGCATTTCAACTGGCGCATCAAACGACTTTGAACGTGCAACGCAAATTGCGCGTGAAATGGTTACACGTTTCGGTATGAGCGAAAAAATGGGCGTGATGGTGTACGCGGAAAACGAAGGCGAAGTGTTCTTGGGTCGTAGCGTTACGCGCTCGCAGCATATTTCCGAGAAAACGCAGCAAGAAGTGGACGCGGAAGTACGTCGTATTTTGGACGAGCAATATGCGGTTGCGTACAAAATTTTGAGCGAAAATCGCGACAAAATGGAAACGATGTGCAAAGCGTTGATGGAATGGGA